>CAYTQQ010000009.1:31605-44322 GCA_964440135.1 uncultured Cellvibrionaceae bacterium
ATCGCGCCGCTGATCTGGGCGTGAGTGTGCGCAATATCGGGCGCACGCTGGAAACCATGCTCGGCTCACGCCGGGTTACTACCTATATTGATGAAGGCGAAGAGTACGATCTGATTTTACAGGGTGAGCGGGATGAGCAGCGCACCACGACCAGCCTGGAAAATATGTATGTCCGATCCGAAACCAGCGGGCAGTTAGTTCCCTTGATCAGCCTGATCGATTTGCGTGAAGTTGCCGATGCCAGCCGCTTGAACCGCTACAACCGGATTCGCTCGTTAACGATTGAAGCTAACCTTGCTGATAATCTGCCGCTGGGAGATGCCCTGGATTATCTCAACGACTTGGTGAAGGAGCATCTGCCGGAAACGGCGTCGGTTGACTACAAAGGACTCTCGCGTGACTTCCAGACCGCAGGCAGCTCAGTGATGTTTATTTTTCTGCTTGGCATCATCGTGACCTTCCTCGTGTTAGCGGCACAATTTGAAAGTTATGTGCATCCCTTTGTGATTATGTTGACCGTGCCCTTGGCGATTGCCGGGGGCATGCTCGGGTTATTTATCACCGGGGGCTCATTCAATCTCTACTCGCAGATTGGAATGATCATGCTGGTGGGGCTGGCGGCCAAAAACGGCATTCTCATTGTGGAGTTTGTGAATCAGCTGCGTGACCGGGGCGTGGAGTTTCATCAAGCGTTACTGGAGGCCGCATCGGCACGTTTACGCCCGATTTTGATGACCAGCTTAACGGCGATTGCCGGGGCTATCCCGTTGGTTATTTCTTCGGGTGCGGGTTCGGAAACACGGTTTGTTATCGGCGTGGTGGTTATTTCTGGCGTGCTGCTCGCAACTTTCCTGACTTTATTTGTCGTGCCGGTTGCCTACAGCTTGTTAGCCCGTAAAACCGGTTCGCCCGGTGATGTTGCACGAAAATTGCGCACGCAACAAAAAGCGTTTAAACAGGCGTAAAAAATTCAGCGCGCGTTTACAAACGATGGGGCTTAATGACAAGGCAGACGAAGGACAAGACAAAGGAGCGCAAAGCCAGGGAATGACCAAGCCAAGGAATGACCAAGCAGAGGAATGACCAAGCAGAGGAATGACCAAGTGAAGGAATGACAACAAGCGACTATCAGGTCGCTTGTTGTTTATCAGGGAAAGGTTATTGCAGCGACGGGGTTGACCAATCTACCCAGCGCTCTTTGTCTACCACTAAACCGGTTTCTGTTTTTATTACCTGGGTATCAGCGGCTTTATCACCCAGCAAAAACTTTTGCACGAAGGCGTTGATTTCCGGTTGTTGTGCTGCAGGTTGCTGGCAATGCGGGTGTTCAAGCATCTGCGAAACACCGAGATGATCGGCTACCCCCAGCGCTGTCCAGATTTCCTGGGCAATCACCGGGGTGACGTATGAACTTTCAATGCCCAGCCACTCAATGGAGTTTTCGATAATCAACAAACCCCGTGGCGCGATCATCCCCAGTACCGCATGATGATCAAACGGCAGGCGGTTAACACTCTCGCTGAAGTCTTTAAAGTTTTCGGTAAACCATACGTTTTCGGTCACTATCTGGCGCAGCGTTTGTACATTCTGTCCGGCGGCCAATTGTGCATCGGAAACACGCCAGCTGGCGGCACCCCCCGAGCCCGACTCCTGACCAATGGTCAGCGCAATGCGCTCGTCAAAAGCTCCGGCAATAATGGCACCTTTGCCGTTGCGTGAGCAGCCGGTAATCCCAAGGCGGCTCGCGTCAATGGGTGTCTCGCTTATTTCCAGCGCATCAATTGCGCGACTGACACCCCAGGCCCAAGCCATCAGCGCACCCGCCGTGTGGTCAGCGCCGTAGAGTTCATAAAACTTGCCTTTACCGCGCGACTGACTATTTATTTGTTCGGCAATATCGTTATTGGGAAACTTGATCAGCGCGACGCCCAGCCGCGTAAGCTCAGCCTGATTCAGTGATACTGCACCTATGCCGATCATGGCGGGGAAGGGCGGTAGACCATGCTCCGGTAAGGTCACCTCCAGATCATAAGAAATGGTTTTTCCTTCATCCTCTACCGTCACACGAAAAATATTGTCGATAAACTCGCCGGTGACCTTCTGCGCTGGGCCGGGTTTTTCTCCAAGCTCATATTTCTGTGCTTGTGCGCTGATCTCTGCCCGCCGACAGCGCCACTCGTCTTTATGCGTGACTGCGGTACCGTCGATCAGCGTAAACGGGTCGGGAAATTTATCGTTGGTCACGGTCAGGTCTTTATAATCCGGCAGCGCAGGCAGGGTGCACTCGCTCCCCGAATTCTCGACGGCAGGCGTCGTGGGTTTAACCTCAGCATCGACGGTACTCGCTGTAAGTTGCGTGGCTGTTGACGGTGCTGGGGTACTGCTTCCGGTCGTGGCAGTTTCGCCGCAGGCCGCAAGCAGACTGGTGAGTAGCAGGCCGGCAAGTGGAGCCTTAGCTGAAACAAGGTGGTTGATGAATGTTTTACGATCCATAGCTGATCCTTTTTTAATTATTAAACGGTAATATTGCGACGCCCTTACGCTTATCAATTAAGGCGCCGGGCTATGCGTCTATGAGTATCATTTTTATAGGTGTGCCTGAATAACCTTAATGAAAGGGGCAACCTAAATGACGCGGGTCGCGCAGAGCGGCGTCGGCGCGAGCCCATTATTCGGCAGGATTCGCCGGCTGAAAACCCTATCAAAAAGAAAGCACATTATGAATGATTACGAGATCGGTCTGGCCCAGTTTATGCTGTTTGCTCAAAGCCTGGGTATAGGATTTTTAATCGGCCTGGAGCGCGAGCGTCATGAGGACAAGATTGCCGGTGTGCGCAGTTTTACCCTGATCGCCTTGTTGGGGGCGTTAAGTGGTTATCTCAGTACCGCCTTGCAGATGCTTTATGCACCCTGGGTTTTGTTACCGCTGATTGTTATCAGTTTTCTGGCAGCACAATTTCGGGCCGCTAAACCTGAATCAGATACCACCAGTGTTATCGCTGCCGTGATCACGTTTTTACTCGGCCATATACTTTGGTTTGATGATTCTCTGTTGCCTGCGGCGCTCGCGATAGCGGTTACGGCGGTCTTGTATTTCCGTGAAGAGCTGCGTGATTTGCCGCGCCGGCTTACCCGCCAGGATATTCTTTCGTTTTTTCAATTTGCGGCCATCGCATTTATTTTGCTGCCTATTCTGCCCGATCAAACCTATGGCCCTTACGCGGTCTTCAATCCTTACCAAGTAGGTTGGTTAGTCGTGTTGATTAGCGGTATCAGCCTGGCGGGCTATTTGGCGTTGCGGCTTATCCGTGGCAAGCAAGGTTTGTTTGTGGTGGGTTTACTGGGCGGTCTGGTTTCCACGACAGCAACAACGCTGGTGTATTCCCGCCACAGTCAGCGCGCCAGTCATTTTGCGACCAGTGCAGCCACGATTATTTTACTTTCGCATTTGATGTTGTTTATTCGCGTAGCGGTGATCACCGCAGTGGTGCAGATCTCGATGCTAAAAATGATGTTGCCGTGGATTATCGGCGGCTTGGGGGCGGGTTTGATGTGCTTGATGATCTTGCTGCGGCATGCACCTTCAGCAGTGCAGCAATTGCCGGAGTTGGAAGTGTCCAACCCTGCCGAATTAAAAACGGCGTTAGGGTTTGCCTTGGGTTTTACCGTGGTTTTGCTGCTCTCGGCGTGGATGAACGATGTATTCCAGAATACCGGTGCTTACGTGGTTGCCTTTTTGTCCGGTTTGACTGATATGGACGCCATCACTATCGCCAATATGAAGTTGTTCGCGCAAAGCACCATTGATGCCAAGGTAGCCGTTATCGCGATAGTTATCGCCTTTGCTGCTAACTTAATGTTCAAACTGGGCATTGCGCTCACGGTTGGCGATCGCCAGTTGCGCAAACCCATGCTCATCGGGTTCAGCCTGCTATTGATTGGTGTCGTCGGGGGTTTGTCCTTTTCTCTTTCCGCTCTTTAATGTGTGCGTGAGTTCAGCGTGCGCACAATGACTGATTATCCCCGCAAACTGTGCGCGCTGTCGCTCCCGCCGGAAAAAATGGGATAACGTTGCGTGAGCTGGGCACGCTTGGTTTCTGCCAGACGAATGGTGCGGGTTAATGTCCGTAACTGCGCCAAGCCTTGCGGCCAGATGCCAAGGTTGGAATGGCTATTAATGTGGCCGGCATTTTTTAGTCGGAGAAAATTCGCGCCCCATGCTAAGGCCCAGTAAGCGGCTTTGCTGTCTGTCATCCACGGGTCATTACTGCTGGCAATAAGCTGTGCGGGTACCCCGAGAGAACGCTGGGGCAGTTGCTCAGCGATACCAAATTTGTCGGGATCGGCGGGCGCTACCAGCAGCACACCGGCAACCTGCTCGGGAAAGTCTGCCGCGTAAGCAGCCGCTGCCAAGGCGCCAAAACTATGGGCGATGAGAATGGCAGGCTGTTGTACATCGCGCAACGCCGCATGAATGCCAGCGTACCATTTTTGTAAATCCGCTATTTCCCAGTGGGCAATGTCGATGCGCTGAGCGTGAGGGATTTCTCGCTGCCACAAGGTCTGCCAGTGGTGGCTATCGCTGTTGTTAAGACCCGGTACGATCAGCACCGGATGTCCGCGCACAATCGCTGCAGGGTGCAGCGTGTCTGTTGCAGAAAAATCCTCAGCTAAAAATGTCTGATGCAGGCTCATGGGTGTTTCCATCGAATGGGTAAAAGTTGAGCACAGCTTACCGAGGGAACACTTCTCTGCGAAGGAATAAATTGTTCTGTCGTTATTCCAGTTTTATTGAACGGCGCAGCGCACCCGGTGGCGAACCACCACAGGTGCAGGCAGGTCGCGCAGCGGTTAGCAAAGGTATCGAAGTTCGCACAGCCAATCTGGTGAGGCGCTTTTAAAAATGGGTTTAAAGATCGGCGCGTGCTTAGCCTGCGCTTGCGTGCTCGTCGACTGATACCAAGGAAAGTTGCCAATCTGGCGCGCCTAGCTGTTAAGCTAGGGTTTCTTGTCATCCTGATGAATGTTCGGAGCTGCTATGTTGATCACTGTTGATATGCTGGATGAATTCAATATTTTGATGCTTTTTGATCTGTCCACCCGTCAGGCAGGGATCAAAGTCCATTCCGATGCCGAACCCAGCGCCATAGCCGCTGCCCAAAACCTCTTTAACAAAGGCATTCTTACCCAAGTCGATGGTGGCTATCTCACCAATTTGGGTTATGAAGCCGCACAACACGTACAGGCCGCTGTACAGATTCTTCGCAGTGCTACACCTGAGCAGGCACTGCGTTCCTAGTTACAACCTTCCTCTGGTTATGCCACCGGTTTATGCGAGAGTGCGGGGAACCTTTAACGGGTCTCCCGACTCAAGCTGTTAACCCGCTCGTTAAACCGCCTTGATTTCGGCGCTCTGTCTGCGTGGAGTTTCCCCCCTAAATTAGCCAAAAAGGCTTTATTTTTGGGTGAGAATGTGGACAATTGTGCGCCTTTTGCAGTCTGCTGGACATCTCGCGCCGCCTGCCCGCACTGCCCGGGGCGGCGGCTGTTAATTTGACTTACGGGGCCCCCGCGTCCGTTTTTATTTTAGGGTGACGAATAATTGGCAATTGAAAATTTCTTAAATTGGTCGGCACGTCAATCCGCTGAATTGTATGGCATCAGTGAATGGAGCAGTGGTTATTTCGGAATTTCTGATGCTGGTGAAGTCGTCGTACGCGATCCCAATTCGGACAGTGACGCGAGCGTATCTCTGGTAGAAATTATCGACGGTTTACAACAGCGCGGTTTGGATATGCCGGTGCTGTTACGTTTGGAAAACCTGGTTGACGCCCGCATCAGCATGCTGAACAACTCATTTGCCGAGGCGATTCAAGCCAGCGGTTACCAAGGCCAGTATCGCGGCGCTTTTCCCATCAAAGTTAATCAACAAAGTCACGTCATTGCGGAAATCGCCCGCTTTGGTGAGCGCTACCATCACGGTCTTGAAGCGGGCAGCAAAGCCGAATTGCTGATTGCGCTATCCACGCTCACGGATCGCGAAAGCTTGATCGTCTGTAATGGCTACAAAGACACAGAATTTATCGATCTCGGACTGCAATCGCGCAAGCTGGGTTTCAATTGCTTTTTTGTGCTGGAAACCCTGGCCGAGCTGGAATTGATTATTGAGCGCAGCCGTCTGTTAGGTGTTGACCCGCTGGTAGGGGCACGGCTGAAGCTATCGACCAAAGTCGAAGGTCACTGGAGCGAAGACAGCGGCGACCGCAGCTTATTCGGACTGACCACCAACGAATTGGTGGCGGTGGTTGATATCTTGCGGGAAGCAGATTTGCTGCATTGCTTCCAGTTGTTGCATTTTCACCTGGGCTCACAAATCCCGAATATCCGCAGCATCCGGGCTGGTGTGCTGGAAGCCTGCCGCTATTACATTGAATTGGTTCGCGAGGGCGCCCCGCTGGGTTATATGGACCTGGGTGGCGGGTTAGCCATCGACTATGACGGCACCAGTAGCACCAGTGGGCACAGCCGCAACTATTCCATCCAGGAATATTGTATTGACGTGGTGGAAGCGATTCAGGAAGCGCTGGATGAATACCAGATTCCGCACCCGACCATCGTGACCGAATCCGGGCGTGCAACAGTCGCACATACCGCGATTTTGCTCTTTAACATTCTCGACATCACGCACTTTGAGCCTGCGCCCTTACCGAACGTCTTGCCTCCTGATGTGCATGAGATGGTTGAAAATATCTGGCATTCACTGTCGGTTATTGAGCCGAGCACCTTGCAGGAGTGTTACAACGACGTCATTTATTATCGCGATCAAATCCGCGAGCTCTTTCACCGTGGCGACATCAGTTTGCGTCATCGCGCCTTGGGTGAAAATTTATACCTGGCTGCGTTGCAGAAAATTGCTCAGCTGTTGCCGCAAATGAAGCGCATTCCCTCCGAGCTGGAAACCCTGCCGGAGCAATTGGCTGATATTTACTACGGCAACTTTAGTGTTTTCCAATCGCTGCCGGACTCCTGGGCCATTGAGCAGGTATTCCCGGTTATGCCGATTCACCGGCTCAATGAAAAACCAACTCGCCAGGCCATTATTGCGGATCTGACCTGCGATTGTGACGGTAAGCTGCAGAAGTTTGCCGGGCCGGATGGCGAGGCCAACACAGTGGCGTTGCATCCGATGAAACCGGGCGAAGAATATTATCTGGGGGTGTTCCTGGTGGGCGCCTATCAGGAAACCCTGGGCGATTTGCACAACCTGTTTGGTGATACCAACGTCGCCAGTGTGCGCATTAATCCGGACAGCAGCATTGATTTTGTACACGAGCTGCATGGCGATAGAATTGCAGACGTGTTGAGTTATGTTGAATATGATCCCAACGCACTCTTCCAGCAATTCCGTGCAACCGCCGAACAAGCAGTGCGCGATGGTCGTATTTCTATTGCTGATCGTCAGCAAATGCTCGCGGCATTTTCCGAAAGCATGCGCGGCTATACCTATTTTGAACGGTAAACATTCGTAGGCAACTTTATTGATTTGTGGAGTAAAACATGGCCAAAGTCTTAATTATTGGTGCGGGTGGTGTCAGTAATGTTGTCGTGCACAAGTGCGCGCAGCTACCAGAAGTATTTTCAGAAATCGTGCTGGCCAGCCGCACGGAATCCAAGTGCAAGGCAATCGCGGCGCAGATTAATCGCCCGATCAAAACCGCTCAGGTAGATGCGGACAACGTGCCTGAATTAGTTGCTTTATTGAACGCAGAAAAACCTGATCTGGTGATTAACGTTGCATTGCCTTATCAGGATTTGCACATCATGGATGCGTGTTTGGAAGTGGGTATCGATTACCTGGATACCGCTAACTACGAACCGCCAGAAACTGCCAAGTTCGAATATTCCTGGCAGTGGGACTATCAGGACAAATTCCAGAATGCGGACATCATGGCATTGCTGGGCTCAGGTTTTGACCCAGGCGTTACCAACGTATTTACCGCGTATTTGAAGAAGCATTATTTCGATGAAATCCATTCGCTGGATATTATCGACTGTAATGCCGGTGATCACGGCATGCCTTTCGCCACTAACTTCAACCCGGAAATTAATATCCGCGAAGTAACGGCCAAAGGTCGCTATTGGGAAAATGGCGCCTGGCACGAGACCGATGCCCTGACAGTTAATCGTGTATTTGATTTCCCGGCGGAGATCGGCCCCAAAAAAATCTACCTGATGTACCACGAAGAGCTGGAGTCCATTACCAAGCACTTTCCCGAAATTAAACGCGCACGTTTCTGGATGACGTTTTCTGATAATTATCTGAAGCACCTCGAAGTGCTGGGTAACGTGGGCATGACCTCAATCGAACCGGTTAACTTTGAGGGGCAGGAAATTATTCCGCTGCAGTTCTTGAAAGCACTCTTGCCTGATCCCGCAAGTCTCGGCCCGTTAACCAAAGGTAAAACCTGTATCGGTTGTCTGGTGAGCGGTGTGAAAGACGGAGTTGAAAGAACGCTGTTTATTTATAACGTGTGTGATCATGAGGCGTGCTACGCCGAAGTGAAATCCCAGGCTATTTCATACACCACCGGCGTGCCCGCGATGATCGGTGCGAAGATGATGCTGGAAGGCAAATGGAAAAAGCCCGGGGTGTGGAATATGGAACAATTTGATCCGGATCCATTTATGGCCGACCTGAATTTATACGGCTTGCCGTGGCAGGTTGCTGACGTCAGCGAAGTCAACGCGCAGACGATGACCGAATAGGTTTTTTGAAAGACCCATGCCCAATTCATTTGCTCGCTTTGATCCCACTCGTGTGCCTTCACCCTGTTTTGTCATCGACAAAGCAGCGGTGGAGCATAATCTGAAAATCCTTCACCGCGTACAGGTTGAAAGCGGGGCAAAAGTGCTGGCTGCCCTGAAAGCTTTTTCCTGCTGGCATCTGGCACCAATGTTTGGCCAGTATGTTTCTGGCACCTGTGCCAGCGGCCTGCATGAAGCGCGCTTAGGGCGTGAAGAATTCGGTGGTGAAGTCCACTGTTATTCGGCGGGTTACAAAGAGGATGATTTAAAAGAAATTCTCACCATTGCCGATCACGTCGTCTTTAATTCGTTTTCACAGTGGCAGCGTTTTAAATCCTTAGCGATGGCTGCCCGGCAGCAGCGTCCGCAGTTGCAGTTTGGCATTCGCATCAATCCTGAACACTCGGAAGGCGAGGTTGCGATCTACGATCCCTGCGCACCCTGTTCGCGCATGGGCGTGCCGATCAGCGAATTTGAGCCGGATTTGTTGGACGGTATTTCGGGTCTGCATTTTCATACCCTGTGCCAACAGGATGTGCCGCCGTTGCGGCGGACGCTGGCCGCCGTGGAAGAAAAATTCGGGCCTTATCTGGCGCAGATGGCGTGGATTAATTTTGGCGGTGGCCATCATATCAGTCGCGACGATTATCAAGTCGATGAGTTAATCGCACTTATCAAAGATTTTTCGAGCCGTTACCAAGTGCAGGTTTATCTTGAGCCGGGCGAAGCGGTGGCGATTCACACGGGTGTGCTGGTTACCGAAGTGCTGGATATTGCGCGCAATGATATGCAGCAGGCCATTTTGGATACCTCGGCAACCTGCCATATGCCCGACGTATTAGAAATGCCTTACCGGGCAGAAATTCTCGCTGCTGGCAAACCCGGTGAATTGCCGCACACCTATCGTTTGGGGGGCATGACCTGCCTGTCCGGCGATGTCATTGGTGATTACAGTTTTGCCGAGCCTCTGCAAGTAGGCCAGCGTCTTGTCTTTGATGATATGGCGCATTACACCATGGTTAAAACCACCACGTTTAATGGCATCAATCTGCCGTCAATCGCCGTGTGGGATTCTGTTACGGATGAGCTGGAAGTGATTCGCGCGTTTGGCTACGAAGACTTTAAGACCCGTTTGTCCTGAGGTGCGGCCTGCGCCGAGAGACCGCTATTAGCGGCGATTCTTTTTGGTCCGCAGGCGCCGTAAGTGATCGCGCTCTGCTTTTTCCTTGATTCTTTTTGCCTCTTCTATTGCCGCATGTTCTTCTTCTGCCTGGGTCATTTCGGGCGTTTCAAGGGTCACGGGTCCTAGCTGCCCGGCGCGCAATTCGTTGATCAACAATGACGAAACTTTCTGCAGATCTACCGTGCCACCGCGGCCCATACAGCCACGGCGTACGCCGATTGCCTCCAGCAGTGCCATTTCATGGTCGGGCAGGGTGTCGAGTTGGTAGCGTTGTTGTAGTGCTTGCGGGTAGGCCTTGAGCAAATATTCGGCCGCGAAGAGCGCGATGTCTGCGTAATCGAATACGGTTTCCTTGATCGCGCCGGTAATTGCCAAGCGATAGCCGCAGGACGGCGGCGTGAGTTTTGGCCACAAAAATCCCGGTGTGTCAGTCAGCAGGAAACCATTACTCAATTTAATTTTTTGTTGGGCTTTGGTAATGCCGGCCTCGTTGCCGGTTTTAGCAATAACACGTCCGGCAAGGGTGTTGATCAATGTCGATTTACCCACGTTGGGGATACCCATAATCATGGCGCGGGGTGGCCGCAGATCCAGATTACGGTGGGGCAGCAGGCTGACACATAAGGCTAACAGCTGGCGAATCTGCTCAGGATTTTGCTGGCTGACCGGCAAGGCTTTAATGCCTTGGGTTTGTTCCAGTTGCGCCACCCAGCGCGCCGTCAGGGCTGGGTCCGCCAGATCGGCTTTGTTAAGCAGCTTGATGCATGGCGTGTCACCGCGCAACGACGGAATCAGCGGATTCTCGCTGGAGTAGGGGATGCGAGCATCAAGCATTTCGATGATGACATCGACCTGCGGCATGATTTCGGCGATCTCCTTGCGCGCTTTGTGCATGTGGCCGGGAAACCAGTTGATGTTCGACATGGGTAGCTCGTTAGTAAGTTCAGCAAAATAATTGCAGGAAGGATCGGGTTGATCAGTTCAGTGAGGCGCGTGGCTCGGCTGGATCAAAATGATGGAGCAGCAAATCCTCATCAGCTTCTGTGGCGCCATCGCACACAGCAATGGAACACGCGCTGATGATGGGCCCGTAGTCAGGATCGCCGTAAATAAATTGGCGTAAATCACTCCACAGTTTGACCGGCATCTCCGTAAAAAAATGAAAACTTAAATAGTGTTTTCCGCCCTCATTAAATGCATCAATTTCGGGGGAGCGGCCCAGCTTGCGTACCCGAAATAAAAATTCGGTACGGTCAAAGTCGCCAATAAATTCTGCAGGGATCTGAACAGTCAGGCAGCGCATAACAGAAGTGGTCCGACAATAAAGTAAGTGGCTCATTGTGCCTAAATCGGGCGCTCAACGCTACCGGCGCACGGCGATACTGGCGTGTATCCGGCCGTATATTGCAGCATTTACTTTCGGTATCCTTGGTAACTTCTCATTGCTAAGGGTGTACCTGTGACCTCGGATGTAGCCCCGGTTTCGCTGCTTATGCGCCCGCGTGCGCTGGCCATTTATGTGCTGTTTTTTATGGTGGGGCTGGTGGGTGCGCTGGTATTACCCACCTTCAGTGTGTTTCTGGGGAAGGAGATGGGCGTGCGCCCACTGCTGGTAGGTATTCCGTTTGGCGGGGTTGCGCTGATGAGTATTATTTACAATCAGGCGATCGGCACCTGGTCTGATAAGCTGGCAGATCGTCGCCCGCTGGTGGCAGCTTGCTGTGTTCTCGGAATTATTTCCTGTCTGATTTTTGCGCTGTCCCGCCATTACTGGCTGGTGGCAGTTACCGCGACGGTGTTGTTTAGTCTGGCGATGGTGTCCTTCTCGCAGCTGCTCGCCTACAGCCTCGATTATGCAGAACGCGAAGTTCCGTTACCGCGCATCCCGTTATTTAACGCTATCGTACGCGCGCAAATTGCACTGGCCTGGGTGGCTGGGCCACCGCTAGGATTTTTTCTCGCGTCCATGCTGGGCTTCACTGTCACCTACATAGTCGCCGCCGGTATTTTTGCCGCGGTGGCTGGATTAAGCGTAAAACTTTTACCGCGTTTGGGTGCCAATGCGCGCGATTCGGAGGCTGTCCCAACAACCGACCAGCGATTGTCACCGCTGTCATCGGCACAGGTTAAATCGCTGGTATTTTGTGTGGTGGCACTGTCGCTGATGTGGGGCGCCAACAACGCTTACCTGATCAGTCTGCCGCTGCATCTCAACGATAACCTGGGGATAGAGACGACCTGGGTAGGGTGGATAATGGGTACCTGTGCCTTGCTTGAGATCCCGTTTATGTTGCTTGCGGGTTATTTGGCGGCGCGGATTAATCTGCTGGTGATGGTGCGTTTTGCCGGCCTCGCGGGCCTGGCACTCTATGCCGGGATTTATCTGGCGGAGCAGGTCTGGCAGTTATTTGCGCTGCAGATGTTTAATGCCATTTTTATCGGCATCCTGGCGGGGCTGGGTGTTTCAGTTATTCAACTATTGCTGCCGGGGCGGGCGGGAAGTGCCTCAGCGCTGTATACCAACACCACCCATATCGGCAATTTGTTCAGCAGTGTCATGGTGGCGCTGGTTGCCGATTTTTACGGCTACCAGAGTGTTTTTATGGCAAACCTGTTGGTCGTCGTTATCGCAATGGCAGTGTTTGCTTTAGTCAGAATCCGTGAAGAGCCTGCGCCTTAGCGTTTAATCGTAGACACTAGATTTCAGATTTCAGATTTCAGATTTCAGA
>CAYTQQ010000009.1:44422-51699 GCA_964440135.1 uncultured Cellvibrionaceae bacterium
AGATTTCAGATTTCAGATTTCAGATTTCAGACCCAGACCTCGGATGCTGGACGGCGAAGCTTTAGGCCTGGGGTTGATCACGCAAACGTTCCAGCTCTTCCTGAGTCAGCTCTTTTAATCGTTGACGCAGCTCATCTTCCAATTGGGGCATAAGCGCATCGACCACGTCTTTAATCAAATCTTGATGCAGTGACTTTTTGTCAGAGCTACCCGCTGAACTGATGGTTGCCGGTGCCGGGTTGTTGCTGTTGTTCAGCATAAAATCGAACAGTGGTGGCGGGTTATTCCCATGCAGGCGCGCGCGGATATGTTGCGGCAGAAACGGGTTTTCCCCAGTGGCCTTTGCCAGCGTCGGGCGCGCCGGCTGGGTCTTGGTGGGTGAGCTTGCCGCTAGCGGTTCGTCCGCTGACATTTCGGTAATTTGCTCGGTGCCTGACGTCGTGTTGTGGTTTGTCGTGGTTGCGATCGGATGAGAACTGTCTGATTCAGAATGAATATCTGTTGCAGCGGCTTCCATGGGGAGTGCTTGCTGTACGGGTGGTGTCGATGCGGCGTTTGTGATTAAAGGCTCACGGCTTTTTGCTGCCAGCTCAGGGCTTTTTAGTGGAAGCTCATGGCTGTTTATCAACGGCTCAAGGCTGCTTGTGATTGGCTCGCGGCTGTTAGCGACTGATTCAGGATTGCCTGTTAAATATTCAGAGCTGTTTGCGGAAGGCTCATGGCTGCTGGTAATTGGCTCGCGGCTGTTGGCTATTGGCTCGGCCACTGTTGCGAAGGGTTCATCGTCCGTCTCGAGTTGATTGAAGGCGGAAGCTTCTGGGTAAGTATCAAAGAGTGATGGTGCTATGGTCGGAGCAGCCGCAGGGGTTGATGCGTTAAAGGTTTGGCTCAACGTCTGGAACTGGTGCTGTAACTCGTCCAGTTCTTGTTGTTCAAGGGGCATCTGGTTGTCGTCATTGCGCGTCGCAAGTTGACCGTCGATCACTTCTTGCAGAATAGGAATATCATCGTCTTCCAGCAGTAAGTGTTTGATTGATTCCAACTCTTGTAGCATAGCGGTTTTGGTTTTGACTTTATTATCCACCATACACCCGTTACTCCGGTTAGTTTGTGCACAGTTATAGCTTGTGATGTTTTATAGGATAGCCGCGTTGGCGGTAAAAGCTGAAGTGCTCCCGCGTGTTTTTTAGAATCTCTGGTTGTTGAATCACAATTTCGCTAAGCCGCTCGAAGCGGCTGAACCAAGAAGGAATGTCAGTCGCGAGATTAATGAGCAGGCCGTGGTGTTCATGCAGCTGATGGTCAGCTGCTCCCGTGGTGATGACGACGGGCGCGTGAGCGGCGCGCTCACCGGCTGCAGAGGTAGAAAAGTCCGGGGCAGTGGCCAGCTCATGAGGAATAAATGTTTCCGGCTTAAAGCTCCAGAGCAGCTGGTCGAGGTGCTGTGCCTCTGCTTCTGAGTCGAGAGCAATTAACACCTTATGTTGGGCGCGCACGGCTTTTTCAACCAGACGGCAAGCAAAAAGCCAGCGGGATTCGCTGGCTGATTCCGGCAGGATATAAAAATCAATCTGCGTCATGGCAGGCTCATTTCTGGTCCAGAATATACTGCACCAACAGCGGCACAGGGCGACCAGTTGCACCTTTGGCGCTGCCGGATTTCCAGGCGGTCCCGGCAATATCCAAGTGTGCCCAGGGGAATTTCCTGGCAAAGCGGGACAGGAAGCAGGCCGCGGTAATGCTGCCGCCTTCACGGCCGCCGATGTTGGCGATATCTGCGAAGTTGCTGTCCAGCTGCTTTTGGTAATCGTCCCACAGAGGCATATGCCAGGCGCGGTCATTCGCGTGTTGTCCGGCATTCAGCAGTGCTTGGGCCAGTTCATCGCGGTTGCTGTAGAGCCCGGTAGCGTGATTACCCAGAGCAATGACACAGGCGCCGGTCAGGGTAGCAATATCGATCACGACTTTGGGTTTGAAGCGCTCGGTGTAGGTGAGGGCATCACAGAGCACCAGGCGGCCTTCGGCATCAGTATTCAGGATTTCAATGGTCTGACCGGACATGGAGGTGACGATATCGCCGGGTTTGGTCGCGTTGCCGTTGGGCATATTCTCGCTGGCGGCGATCACACCCACTACGTTTACCGCGACTTGTAATTCCAGCAGCGTGCGAAATGTGCCGAGCACACTGGCAGCGCCGCACATGTCATATTTCATTTCATCCATGCCCTGACCTGGCTTAAGGCTGATGCCTCCCGTGTCGAAGGTAATACCTTTGCCGACCAAGGCAATAGGGGCGTCTTTTTTCGCGCCGCCACGGTATTCCAGGACAATCAGTTTGGCCGGTTGAACACTGCCGGCGCTCACGGCTAACAGGGCACCCATGCCCAATTCGGTCATCTGCTTTTCATCGAGTACTTTCACGCTCAACGGCTGCTGATTGCGGGCCAGGCGTTTGGCTTCATTGGCGAGATAGGCCGGGGTGCAGATGTTGCCGGGAAGGTCACCCAGTTCACGGGTGTAATTCATGCCTTGAGCGATGGCGCCACCGATTTTTAACCCACGGGTGGCGGCGGTTAGCTGTGCTTTGTCACAGCCGAAGACAACTTTGGTGGGAGCAAAAGGATTTTCGGCGGATTTGCTTTTGAGTGCATCGCTGCGGTAGGTGGCCAAGGTCAGCGTCTCAGCAATTTGTCGTGCCTGCCATTGTGCATCCTGACCGGCAACAGCAATTTCCCCCAGACAAAATACGATCTCTTTGCTGGGTGTGGATTTGATGGCGTCAGCTGCTTTGTTGACCGCTTTGCGAAAATTGTCGGCGGTGATCTTGCCCTCGGTGTCGCGGCTGCCGACGCCGATGACTAACAGGCGCTCTGCAGCGATGCCCTGGGGATTCAGCAGCAGCAAGTGTTGTCCCGCCTTGCCGTCGAAGCGCTCGCGTTTGAGCAGGGCTTCCAGCTGGTTGTCCGTGGCTTGATTAATGGTTGCCACGGAAGGGGAAAGCGGGCCATTTTCGTAACAGGCCAGAACCAGGCAGTGGCTGCGTTGTTTGATGGCATCAATGACTTTAGCTGAGTAATTCATGAGCATTCCTTATTGAAACGATAAACATGGAAGACCGAAAGCGCGCAGGGGCGAAAGATAAAAATAAATTTCCGCAGGCGTCCTCAAGACAAACTCTCTCTGGTGCGTGATAATGCCACACTTTGCGTAACTTGTACGTTGCCGCCAGAGTGCAACAAGCCGCCGCCATTTGTCGTTCAGGATCTCGTCCAGGATAATTAAGTCGCCAGTAGCAGGATGTAAGCGTGATCATTCTTCGTTATCTCAGCCGTGAAATTTTAGTCACTATGTTGGCTGTGAGCAGCATTCTATTGTTGATAGTGATGAGTGGGCGTTTCGCTCGCTATCTTGCCGAGGCGACCACGGGTCGCATTTCTGTGGACGTGCTGTTCACGCTCATCGGCTATCGCATGCCGGAATTTTTAATTCTGATTCTGCCCCTGGGTTTATTTATTGCCATCCTCCTGGCCTATGGCCGGATTTATATCGAAAGTGAAATGGTGGTGCTTTCTGCCTGTGGTATGAGCCAGCGCCAGCTGGTGATTTATACGCTCATTCCGGCCGTCATTATTTCTGCGGTGGTGGCAGCTTTCAGTTTGTGGCTGGGGCCACTGGGTGCACAAAAAACCGAAACGCTCTTGCTCGAGCAGCGCCAGCGCAGTGAGTTTGATGCGCTGCAGGAAGGGCGCTTTCAATCGCTGGGCAAAGGCCAGGCAATTACCTACATCGAAAGTCTGAGTAACAACCGCAAGCGTTTGAACCACGTGTTTGTGGCGCAGGCCGATAATGATCCGTCGCGCGAAAATCTGGTGGTGATTATTGCGGAATCGGGCGAACAGATATTGCACCCGGAATACGATCAGCGCTATTTAATTTTGCATCAGGGCAAACGCTATGAAGGACGGCCCGGCAGCAGCAATTATGCGGTGATGAGTTTTGAAACCTACGGCCAATATCTGCCTCCAGTCGATCCGTCGCTCACGCTCGCAAGTAAAACAGATGCCATGCCCACGGCGCAGCTGATGCGTGCAGACGACCGTGAAAGTCGCGTTACCTTGCAATGGCGTTTTGCTTTTCCGTTACTCGTGGTGATTGTGGCGCTGCTGGCTGTGCCTTTGAGTCGCACCAATCCCCGTCAGGGTCGCTACCTCAAAATGCTGCCCGCGATTCTGATCTATCTGGTTTATCTCGGCGCCTTGATCGGCGTTCGTGGTGCTATGGATAGCGGTGAATGGCCCATCCTGCCCGGATTGTGGGCGGTGCATCTGGTGTTTTTTATATTGGCTGTGCTGCTGATTAACTGGTATCGGCTCCAGCTGTGGCGCCAGCGTCGGCGGTTTAACGCGCGGGAGTTAGTCCATGCGTAAAATCAATCGCTATATTGCGCGCGCGGTGCTCGGCTCGGTGAGTATGGTGCTCCTGGTCATCATGGTGCTGTTGCTGATTGCTGCCTTTGTCGATGAGGCCGGTGATGTGCGCGGCACTTATGACTGGCTGGAAAAAAGTATCTATGTCGCGCTGACGATGCCGCGGCGCCTGTACGAAATCTTACCCTTTGCCTGTCTGATTGGCTGCCTGATCGGGTTAGGTATCCTGGCCAACTCGAGTGAGCTGGTGGTGATGCGCGCGGCGGGTGTCTCTGTTAAACGCATTACCTGGATGGTGCTCAAGCCTTTGTTGTTGTTTATTATTCTGGGGGTGGGGCTGGGGGAATTCGTTACGCCCTATACCGATCAAGTGGCTGAAAGCCGGCGGGCGCTGGCCTTGGGCAAGGCCACGGCTGAAGCGCGCAAAGGCAGTATGTGGAATCGCGAAGGCAATGAATTTATGCGCATTAATGCGGTATTGCCCAACGGTGTGCTCTATGGCGTGACGCGGTTTAAATTCGATGATCAGCGCAATTTGGTTGAAGCGAGTTTTAGCCAGCAGGCGATTTATCAGGGTGGTTATTGGCAAGAGGAAGATATTGCCATCACCTATTTTGACGCACAGGACACTATTGCCGCTGATTCGGCAACAGACGCATCTGACAGCGTGGTGCCAGCGCAATTGATTCCGGCTTTTAGCCCGCGCAGTGAACACCTCCCCAGTCGTCGTTGGGAGACGCCGTTATCGCCGGGCCTGCTCAATATTCTGGTGGCGGACCCGGAGGCGCTGTCGCTGCAAAGCCTGTGGTATTACATCAATTACCTGAAGGATCAAAATTTAATTAATAGCGATTACAACCTGGCTTTCTGGCAAAAATTATTTCAGCCCCTGGCAACGGCGAGCTTGGTATTAATTGCGATTTCATTTATTTTCGGGCCCTTGCGTGAAGTCACGATGGGACAGCGAATTTTCACCGGGGTAGTCTTCGGGGTGGTGTTTCGACTGGTTCAGGATCTGTTGGGACCCTCCAGTGTGGTGTTCGGTTTTGCGCCAATTATTGCGGTGCTGGTGCCAATTGTTTTCTGCCTGTTGCTCGGGGTGTATCTACTCAATCGCACGCGTTAATGCCCAAGAGCTCGCAAGCTTTAACGCGAAAATGTTCGCACGTTAAAATGAAAAAGTTCTCGCTCTCTAAAAAGGCTCGCAGGTTTGAATGAATAAATGTGTCAATCCGCTTTGGGCAAAATAACGACACGGGTTTTGCTTAAGCGATCATGCAGGGTGAGTTTGTGCGGATCGAGCCAGCGCCAAAAATAACCCAGACCTAAAAGGCCAAGTGCCAGGGGCGCTAATAAGCAGCGCACAACACATTGCCCCCAGCCGGGCGCGCCTCCCTCTCCATTAATCAGTTGCAGTCGCCAGGCGCGCATGCCTAAGGTCTGTCCTGAGCGATGCCAGAAAAAACAGAAAAAGTAGCCGAGCACCAGCAGCCAGCCCGCAAATACTAATAAGTCCCACTGCCCCCACTGCACCTTCTCGCCGTCTGGCGGCGCGCCTTGCAATAAGACATTGATCAAGACCGCAAGAGCGAAATAACCGATCGAGATGGCCATTAACAGCAGCGTGTCATAGGTCATGGCTGCAAAACGGCGCGCGAGACCGGCGCTGGGAAGCTGGGCTAACGTAGGGCGCTGGGATAAAGCGTTATCAGTCATAGGTTATTGTTAAAGTTGATAGGAGATAAGCCAAGGGCCTGCTTTGGTCATCGGCTGGCCGACGCCGATATTGCCGGAACTCTGTAGCGGCAATTCCTCGCGGCGCAAATAAATAAAAGAATCGTCGGCGCTGTACACATAAGTGCCGTTAGTGCTGTGGTCGACGAGCACGTACTTGCCGCGGCGAAAATCAATGTGGCAATGATCGCGCGAAACCAGCTCCTGATCGATATGCAAATGCACTTTATCTGCATCCCGTCCGATACGAAAAGGTGTCTGCTCGGGCAGTAAAATAATTTCCTGTTCTCCGAGGCGCAATTTCAGTTGGAATTTTTCGACAAAGTGGGTGATGTCCTGCAGTGGCATCATCCGTGTCGCGCGGTGATTTTGCTGGGAGGGTTCCCACAGCAAACGATAGATGGTGGTTTTGTCGGTATCGCCTTTGGTGTTGATCCGATCAAACATCTGGCAGTGATGCAGCAGCGCCTGACTTAAATTGTTGACCACCGATTGGGTTACGACAATTTGTCCGGCACGGGCGATATGCGCCACGCAGGCAGCGTCATTGACGGTATCACCGAAGACATCCCTGTGTTTTAAAATAGCGGGGCCAAAGGCAATGCCGATGCGGACAGCGATACGGTGTTGCTGGAGTTCTTTCAGGCAGCGCTGTTGAATGGCAATGGCCGTTTCGCAGGCTTCTTCACTGTGCTCAAAGCGCGCCATGATTTCATCGCCAATCGTTTTGACTACTTCACCGTTGTGCACGATGGTAAGTGCCGCCATAAAATTCAGCACGTTGTCTACGATGGCTTTGGCCTGCTCATTACCTGCACGCTTGTAAAGTGCAGAACTACCTGAGACATCGGCGAACATAATGGCTTGCTGGTTCATGATGAGTCATGGTCGGCAAAGGGCTTGAGCGGAAAAGATCCGCGTCATCATACAGGCTATTGCGGTAACAGAGCTACCGCCGATCAGATTGAATAAAATACACCGGCGGAAAAGAAAAAAGGGCCTGCATAAAAATGCAGACCCTTTACTTTCATATTTGGTACCAGAGGCCGGACTCGAACCGGCACGCTTTTAAGGGCGGGGGATTTTGAATCCCCTGTGTCTACCAATTTCACCACT
>CAYTQQ010000010.1:0-28073 GCA_964440135.1 uncultured Cellvibrionaceae bacterium
CGGACGTGTTGTTTCTCGATATCCACATGCCGGGTGAGTCGGGTTTTGATCTGCTGGAAAAACTGGATTACACACCGCGTATTATTTTTACCACGGCCTATTCTGAATATGCCATTCGCTCTTTTGATTATCACGCGGTCGATTATCTGCTGAAGCCGATCAGTCATGAGCGATTGGCGGTAGCCATTGAAAAACTGTCGATGCCGACAGCCCCGTCTGTTACACAGACGCTCGATATCAGCAGCCAGATTTTTATCAAGGATGATGAACACTGTTATTTAGTGTCGCTGGCAAGTATTCGCTATATCGAGAGCTGCAAAAATTACGTGCGCATTTACTTTAATGACCAGAAAGCGTTTGTAAAAAAATCGCTTAACCAGGTGGAGGAGCGCCTGCCCGGACGTTATTTTTTTCGTGCTAACCGCCAGTTCGTCGTAAATATGCAAGCCATCACCGCGATCGAAGAAGCCATCAGCGATGGCTTTCTGTTAACGATGAATGATGGCAAGCAAATTGACGTGTCGCGCCGCAATGCACTCAGTTTGCGAAGCTTGATGAGCCTGTAAAAATTATTGGGTTTTTAACGCTACGACTTCTTGGTGAAGCGCTGTATTCCAATGCCGGAATGCCGACCGCCAGGCGATATTTTGGGCGGCGCGCGAATTCGAATCCGGCTGGCTGGCGATGTTTCTGCGTGACAAGCCGTAAGCGCCTCCCGACAGCACAATACCGTCTTCTATCACGCCCACCAGTTCACCGGTTTTGGCATTGGCCAGAACAGCCTGTATTTCTATCTCGCCCAGGCCTTCAAAATTTGATGAGGTGCCAACGGTTCCTCTATCAGCCTGGTGATAAGGTTTTTCGTAAGGATGGAAGCGTACCAGGCGGAACTCAATAGCCAGCACATCCTCGCCCCCAACATTGGTGGGTTGCAAATGCCTGCTCTCAGAAAATATCTTTTTTGCAAGATCATCAAACTGCTGGCAGAGATAATCCATTTGTTTCCAGTCAGATTCCATCCAGCTATTAAAGAGCGCTGCATTGGCGCCACTGCTGATTTTCAGGCGGTCAAACTGCATGGCAAACAGCATGACTTTGTTGTACTGGCTCAGCGCTTCGGGGTCGGCGACCACAAAGCGATCAAACTGGCTTTGCTCGACGCGGTAGAGATCGGCTTCCGGCACCTGTGCCACGGTTAATGGTTGTTTAACGGAACTGCAGCCCATCAGCGCGACAGTAAAAAGCGCCATGAAACAGCGAACGACTTTCATAAATTATCCTTTTGATTGAAATTATCCAATTAATACCAAAACGAAAAATACAACCGAATCACATCGGCTTTTAACCGGTAAAGTGGTTCTTGTCCGGGGCTGAACTGAGTCGCATCGACCCGCACATCCCGGAAATCCTCGTAATCAAACTCCATATAGTCCCAATAGAGATTAGCGGTGCTCTTATCAAAACCGGGAATAAGCCCGGATGGTAATTGATAGGTGATGCCCAGGCCAATGGTCGAAGAGGTAAAGGGGCTCAGCTCTTTATCGCGCGCAAGAAAATTTTGCGCGTTGCGGTAGGGAAACAAGTCGCTGTAAAAATCTGCCGCTGTTTGCTCGTAGCTGCGATATTTAACTTCAAATAGCCAACGGTCTTTATAGGGGTGGGTGTAACGCAGTTCCCAGTTGCTCGCTTCTATGCCCCAGCTGTCAGAGAAGGTGCGGTAATCCCCGCGCAGCGCAGCGCGATAGGGCAAATGGTAGATAGCGCGTAAGCCAATGGCGTCGCTGTTGTGAGTTTCAGGATAAATTTCAGGTTGATAGCTGTAACCGCTACCGCTGTCATCGAGATAGCGGACAGAGCGATAGGGATTATTTAAAAATCCCTGATCGGCGATGTGTTCTACGCTGACGGCAGCGATTAATTTTTTAGTCAGGATTTGCGACAGGTTCAGTGAGTAGCGCCGACGTTCTACCTCTTGCATAAATTCGGGGTTGCCGTTCTGACCGACAATATCTTCGCCGAGGCTCACGCCCATACCAATGGTGGTCAGGTCGCCAAAAAATGTTTGGCTGATACCAAAGCTGTAAGTGGTTGCGTCGTAGTCATTTTCTGTGCTGTTGGAATAACCCAGACGGAGCGTTGTGCGATCGCGCAGGTATTCGGTATTGAAACTGTATTCGGTGCGCTTTTCGGAGTAGGGGCTGGCAGTGGCTTCTACGTCAATCGACGCACTGCTCACCATGTCGACATAATAGTTGGCCGATACAGAAACCGAATTGCCAAAATTTTTGCGTACTAAAATAGACGGGCCATCAATCTCGGCGCCGCCGCCGTCATAACCGTGGTACAGCAAATCAATGCGCTGATCAGGCAGGACGTTGGCGCTTACCGCCGCGCACCCCAGCCAGTAAAGCGCGACGAAGAGGCAGCATTTTTTTATCGTTATTTTTTTAGTTACAGCCACAGCCACCTCCCGAAGCGCCGGCCCCGCCCCGTGCCGCTTCACGGGCGTCGTGCACGTGATGCAAATAACTATCGGCTACCGGGTCGCGTTCAAAGCTCATAATTGGGTCAGCAATATGCTGCCGTTCATAAGGCTTGACCCAGGGTTCAATAGGCGCACAGGCGCTCACTCCGACAACAGCGGGAATGATCAGGAGCCGCATGAGGTGCAGGCGTTTCATTCGCGGATCAACTCGCGAATCTGTTCACGGTATTTTTCTTCATCGCCCGGTTTGTAACCGCGATTAACGTAGCGAATCTCACCATCTTTATCGACCATAATGGTGGTTGGCATGGCACTGACGTTATACAACTTGCTGACCTTACTGTCGCTGTCCCACAAAATGGGAAAGCGGGTGCCAAGTTCTTTTAACAGCTTCTCTGCATCGTCGGTATTTTGTTCAACATTAATGCCGTATAACTCAAAGCCAGCTTTGTTGTAACGCTGGTACATTTCATCAAGTAAGGGCATTTCTTGACGGCAGGGGCCACACCAGGCCGCCCAAAAATTGAGCATCACCACTTTGCCGCGCTGCTCTGCCAAGCGGATATTTTCATCGCTATTACTTTTGAGCGTAAAATCGGGCGCCGGCTCCGCTTGGATATTCGCAGCGAATACCAGTAACACGAGTGCGCTGACCTGTTTAAAAAATGTGTTCATAACTAACTCCATGCTGCGTTAATGAGTGGGCGATTCAATGAACTCGCAGCAGCCTGCTAAAAAATAACAGCCTGCCTAGAAAAAGAGCGAGAGTCCCATTCTCGCTTCCAGATTATTAATGGACTTGCTCTCGCCAAATAGCTCGTGGGTAAATGCGTGGTTGCGCATACTAAGATCGAAAGCAATCCAGTCAGTGGCATACAGGCGCAAGCCGGCGCCGAGGTTGTAGGTAAAATATTCCTTGTCGGCAAATTCGGTATTGCCGGCTCCTGCGATTAAATAAATACGGGTGTTAAACGCCCATTTATCACGAATAAAAACTTGTCCGGGAAACAGGTTGTAACCGATCGACAGATTGTAATAGCGCAGATCGCGTTGCTCGTCGGTGAGTAGCTCCACGCCACCACTTAATAATTCATAGCTGGTTTTTTCGGTGCGGCTCTGGCCATAGGCCGCCTCCATAAAAAAATCTTCGGTGACGTGATAGGCGAGGGTAAAGCCGGTTACCGCATTGCTGCCGAAGTCTTCGATATTTAACAGCCCACCAAAAATGCCCAGCTCGAAATTTTCGCTATCGAGCATATCTTCTTTGATGGTGCGGCGCTCAATATCCGGGGTGATGATCTGTCCCAGTTCATCATCATCGGTTTGCGCAGAGACACTGTGCGGGAGCAAGCAGCAGACGCACAAGGTCGCCAGACACACCCGTTGCAAGCGGTGGCGGTTTAGAAAAATACGTTGAAACCGACTTTCCATTCGTTGACCTCGTCATTGGTATTGCGGCTGGTAAGGATGTAGTGGTTGGTGTATTCGGCGCGCATAAAAAACCGCCCACTTAAATGCACATAAGCGCCCAGGCTGGCTTGCAGCAGGTTGTCTTCTCGATCTTCGGTGCGCACTAACGTTGCTGCGGGTAAGGTTTTGATATTGCCAGCGCCCAAGCTGAAAAATGGCGACACGCGCCATTCGGGAAAGGGTTGGTGAATAAGTGCGCCGGCAATAATTTCGCTGTCGGAAAATTGGCCGGTGTTATGGGCCAGACGCACTTCAGCGGTGAGGTTCGCGGTAAAGCGGTAGCCGATGGTCGCGGTTAGTGAGTCGGCGCCGCCAAAGTCGCCCAGGGCAAAACCCAACTCCCAACGGTTGGCCAGATAATCCGCCTGTGTAGGATCGCGGAAGTCCGGAACCTGTCCGTCCGGGCCGAGCGTAAGCAGAATATCACCGCGCCGAATCCAGCCGGTTTTGCCGCGATAGGTGCGAATTTTTATCCAGTCGGTGCGGCTTTTCAGCAGGGTGATAATTTCATCACGCTCGACCACGTGGAAGATGGGGTAGCCGCGCCCCGGCCCACTGTAGACATTGATATAGGCATCGGCGACGGTCACCTCGAGGTCAGCGGCGAGCGCGGGCGTCGTCACACCCAGCAGCAGGGCGCCGACGGCGAACCTGAGCAATGCACGCAGAGCGCGGCTAAGGCGCAGCGAGACACTAGGGATTGGGTGGTTAATTATCATTATTTAATCTTGCGCAACGGCCTCGAAGGGGTTGTTGTAATAGGCGGCGCCCAGATCCAACCACTCGGACAATAGTTTTATTTCTGCCCCATTTAAATAGTCGCGGTGATCCACGGTTTGGGTGGCGGCATTAAAGCTGGTAAAGACATTAAAGAAGCGGCCACTGTTGCGCGCACTGCCGGGCACCATGCTCCGGCCCACGGGTACGGTCACCAGAATCGGAATCGGGTTACCCTCGGCATCGAGAATCAATTCGCCTGCTTCATCTACTTCGAACCGACCGCTGGGAATCAGACGATCAATCAACACGCCGTTGACGATCTCCTGTTCGACATCGCCCGCGAGCAACTCCCGATAAGAGGTCATATGCGCATTTTGATTCACATGGGGCACGCGGGTTAAATCCAGCTGGCCAGCAGGAACCTGAACCATGTTATCAGCATCGCTCGGGCTGTGGCAGGCGGTGCAGGTGTGGTCAGCCAGCAGGCCTTGATCATCAACCGTCTGGCGCACCCGTTCCCACATCGGCTGAATATGCTGCGGGTAATTGATAATGATTCGGCACAGACTGTTCCAGCCCTCGGGCTCAAGACAACCGCTGGTAGTAGGTGCATGAAGCTCAGCGCCGATATCGGCAAGATCCAGATAGCGATAGGCAAACTCCGTATCCAGCGGGCGCAGGTTGGGATCGGTCCAGGCGTCGTTAAATACCAGATCGACACTTGGCTTGCGGACCCCGTTAATCCGGGCATAAACCTCTGCCATGGTTTCGCCCATATCGGCAAAGAGTGCGGGATTGGTATTGGGAAACGGCAGCCCGGTTGTGGCGGCGCCGTAATTGATAGAAGGAACACCCGCATCCGGGCGGCCGTGGGGCACGGTGCTGTTGGCGGCGTGGCAACCTTGACACTGTCGCTCTTCGCCGGCCCGCAATTGCAGCCAGTTTGGATGGTGATTGCCCAAGGCGCTGGCCAGGCGCTGGCCGCGGGCATCGGTGATTTCAAAGCTAAACGCGATGTCAGCCGGGATTTTTACCTTGACCGAACCATCGGGCTCGATGGGGACGTAGCCAATAATTTCGCGCATCACCGCGCTGAACCCAAACGCACTGTTGGGAAAGACCAGGGTATTGCGGTCGGGCGTGGACACGGCTTTGGTAATCCGTAAAAAGCGCGCGGGCCGCTGTTCTGCGGTGCGCTGCAAAGGGTCGGCCAGGGTCGCAATACCGGCGGGTAAGCTGGTATCCACGCCGTCGGTATCGTAAACACTGCGGATATGCAGAACGCCCACGCCTTCTTCCTGCCACTCGGATTGCAGCTGGGCCGGAATATAAGTCGGTGCGACGCGGGGTTCGAGGGTGACCGCCTCGGTAATCATGAATTCGTTTTGAGCCAGAACTACGGGCTGCTGGGTTTGATCGTCAAGGTTGTAAATCCACAGGCCAAAGAACGGGGGCGCCTGCTCTATGCCTTCGGTGGCCAGCCATTCGGGCGTGCACGGCAGCAAGCGGGCGGTTATCGGGTCTTGCAGGCGGCATTGACTCCAGCTCACCAGCAAACGGTTGGTACCGTCATACAGCGGATCGAGCGCCGCAAAAAGGCCGTGTGGCGAGGGCTCGCCGTCGGTCACGATGGGCAACACCGACAGGGAGGACTCCGCCTCCCCGGTGCGATTGTCCAGGGTGACGTTGCGCTCGGTAAAGTTGGCGCTATCGATAACCCGCAAGTCACCACCGAGCAGTTCACCATCGGGCATCGTGATCGCCACCAGGCGTCCGTCGGGAAGCTGCTGGGGTCGAAACAGGCGGTGGGGGCGGGCGTCACTGGCCGTTTCCGGCGTCAAACTGTGATAACCGTAATGGAAGGCTTGCTCGGTGCCATCGGGTTTGATGGTGTAAAAACTCAGCCGGTTATTGGCTGCTGCGGGTGTGCGCCGGGCGGTGTTATCCCAGCGGGTGTACAAAATGCGCCCATCCTGAAGCACGAGCGGATAGAGATCATGGCTCTGGTTATAGCTGAGCTGTTCGATATTGGTGCCGTCATTTTCCATGACATGCAGGTTAAAGGCAGGCACCGTGCGGCCCTCTTCCAGCGCCGAAAATTGGGGTTTGTTGTCATCCAGCAGAATGGCGCGGCTGCGGGTCTGCCGTGTGGAGGTGAACACAATCCGATCATCTGGCAAATAGCGCGGGCTCAGGTCGTCCCCGGCTTCGGCAACAATATCGGAGCTGATAACCCGGCGCAGGCTTTTAAGGGTCAGATGATATTCCCAGATATTCCAGCGGGGTTGCTGATCTTCGTCCGCATCTGGCAGGGCGGGCGCACGCATCGCAAACAGCAGCCGATCCCCCGCCGGATGGACGCTTAAATCGCGCACATCATAGAGCGGCGGCTGTTCGGGGTTATCCGTTTCGGGGTCGCTAAACGCCTGGTCGGTCAGGTTGACCGGTGCGGCGAGGACGGTAGCGCGATCTTTGAGATAAAGCACCGCACCCGGATTAAATGCGCCGGGATTCAGAATCTGCGGAAAAACCAGCTCACCGCTATCATCCCGGGGCAGGGGGCGCTGAATGTAGGCAATGGGTAAATCGACCACCACGGGATCTGGTGCCTGGCCGCCGCCACTACCGCCACTGCCACCATTGCCGGTGCTGCTACCACTGCCACCACCGCAGGCGGCCAGCAAAAGGCCTGCGCAGGCAGACAGACTGATCATCAACGAGGGCCGGTGGTGGGTTTTCATGGCTGGACGCTCATAAGTATTGTCACGGGTGGCGGCACCGGCACGATGAATTCCGAGGAACGGTAGCGACCTATTTATTATCAGAAATCGAGGCCGAGTCGCTGCACTGTGCCTTGAAGAGCTTAGCCGGATAACGGCTGATTCTATTTCGCCCGTGCCGCGAAAATGATGATAAAAGCGGATAAATACCAGTTATGTGATTGAGTGCGCAAGAATTCATCGGGCGGCTGCACAGGTCGCGGGAGCGTGCACCTCTATAATCAGGCCTTCACAATAACCTTAAAGTGACTTTCTGCCGCTCTGGCAATCCTGGCGTAAGACACCTACAGGAGCTCTCATGGCCTGGCACCTGATTTCTACCCCCTCGCCTCTGGTCCCGCCCTTCGGTAATCGACTGCGCTGTACTTCTGTTATGTTCTTCGCACTCTTGTGGTTGCTGCTCGCATCCGGCGTCAGCGCCGGGCCGCGGGAGCAGGCCGCCCAGATTCACAACCGCATTGCCGGGGTGCCGCCCACGGAAGCGGTGTTGTTACAGATGGCGACGCAGATTCAAAACGGTGCGGTGGCCGAGGCCGTAGCGTTGGCGATGGAGCATGAAGCCTTCTACAGCGTTACGCTGAAAAATATGGCAGCGCCCTGGACCAACCGTGAGCAGAGCGTGTTTGTCCCGTTGAATGACTATACGGCCACGGTGATAGGCCTGGTGCGTGACAACGAGGATTTCCGCAAGCTGCTCTACGATGACGTCATCTATATTGGTGATCCGGCACTGGGTCTGCCCGCTTACGGCAACAATCACAACCAGCACTATCAAGCGTTGGAGCAGCAGGGCCACAACCTTAAAACCCACCTGGTGCGTCGCCCCCAATCGACAGTGACTGGTTTGCCGTCGGAGGCGACTTCCGGTGTACTCACCACCCGCGCAGCGGCCAAAGCCTTTTTCTATGCGGGCACCAACCGCGCGATGTTTCGCTTCACTTTACTTAACCACCTCTGCCGCGATTTGGAGCAGGT
The DNA here is from genome assembly GCA_964440135.1 of uncultured Cellvibrionaceae bacterium. Classification (GTDB taxonomy): domain Bacteria; phylum Pseudomonadota; class Gammaproteobacteria; order Pseudomonadales; family Cellvibrionaceae; genus Cellvibrio. Next base: position 8,431 of record CAYTQQ010000010.1, read on the forward strand.
GCATGATGTCTCGCTCCCCGCGGACCGCATTCGTCAGGATGTGAGCCGTAGCCCCGGTGGCGACAGCCGGGTATTTATGAACAACTGCATCGGGTGTCATACCGGCATGGACCCCCTGGCGCAGGCTTATGCCTATTACGATTACAGCTTCGACGCGGACAGCGATCCTGAAGGTGAGCACGGCAATATTCATTACAACGTCGAAGGCGCGACCGACCCGTCCACTGGCAGCCGGGTGAACAAGAAGTACCACATCAACAGCGCGACTTTCCGCTACGGCTTTGTGACCCCCAACGACAGCTGGGACAACTACTGGCGCACTGGCATGAATGCCAATCTGGGGTGGGATCCGCAGCTGCCCGGCAGTGGCGCCGGTGCGAAAACCATGGGCATGGAGTTGGCGCACAGCCAGGCTTTTGCCAGCTGTCAGGTTGAAAAGGTGTTTCGTCAGGTGTGTCTGCGGCGACCCGGCGACGCCGCTGATCGCGCTCAGCTGGGCGCTATTACCACCCGCTTTAGCGCCAATGGATACAACTTGAAAGATGTATTCACCGCCACCGCTGACTACTGCAAAGGTGAATGATATGGCCCTCAGCCTGCTAAAAAGTGCGTCAGTCATCCTGCTAGTCGCGCTGCTCAATTCCTGTGGCTCTGGCAGCGGTGCCGAAACTACGCCTAATTTGCCCCCGCCTTCAAATCAACCGGGTGGGCTGGTGTATACCGGTCCTGCGCCGGCCAGTGTCGATGTGCAAAACTTCAAGCTCCATGTCTGGGATCGGCTGGCGGTCGAAAACCGCTGCGGCAGCTGCCATGGCACCGGCGGTCAGGTGCCGATTTTTGTCCGCCTCGACGACATCAATCTGGCCTATAGCAGCGCCCAGGGTCTGGTGGATTTATCAGCGCCGGCGCTATCGCGTATGGTGACCAAAGTGGCAGAAGGCCATAACTGCTGGCTTGCCAGTGCCCAAGCCTGCGGCGACATCATTACTGGCTATATCGAAGCCTGGGCCAATGCGGCGGGCGGCATTGCCACGACGATTACCTTTACGGCACCCGTGGATAAATCGGTGGGCAGCAGCAAATCTTTCCCCGTGGATAGCGGGGCTTTCAGCAGCACGGTTTACCCGCTGTTGGTTCAATACTGCAGCAGCTGCCATGCGGAAAACAGCGTGACCCGGCAGCAGCCGTATCTGGCCAGTAGCCATCTCGATACGGCCTATGAAGCGGCCAAGACCAAGATCCGCCTCGACCGTCCGGAGCTGTCGCGCCTGGTGCAGCGCCTGGCAACGGACTTCCACAATTGCTGGGGCGACTGTGGCGATAATGCGGCGGAAATGCGTGCCGCCATTGCGGCGTTTGCTGGTTCAATCCCGGAAACCATTGTCGATCCGCGGCTGGTGGTCAGTAAGGCGCTGAGTCTGGGTGACGGCATAGTGGCCAGCAGCGGCGGGCGGATCGACAGCGCGATCATTGCTAAATACGAATTCAAAACCCGGGGCGGTGCGATTGCGTACGACACCAGCGGCATCGAACCTGCAGCCGATCTGAATTTGATCGGAGACGTGAGCTGGGTCAGCTCCTGGGGCATCCGCTTTAACAATGGTCGCGCCCAGGCGTCGACCAGCAGCAGTCGCAAACTGTTTCAGCAAATCACCGCGACGGGCGAATACTCTGTCGAGGCCTGGGTAGTGCCAGACAACGTTGTGCAGGAAGGCCCGGCGCGCATCGTCAGCTATTCCGGTAGCGTCACGGCGCGCAACTTCACCTTGGCGCAAACCATGTACAGCTACAACTACTTGAACCGCAGTTCGCTCAGTGATGGCAATGGTGAACCCGCGTTATCAACGGCGGATGCAGACGAGCGCCTGCAAGCCACGTTGCAGCACGTGGTGCTGACGTTTGATCCGGTGAATGGCCGGCGCATTTACGTCAACGGCGAATACACCGGGGATGCGGATACCGACGTGGGCGCGACCCTGAACCAGTGGGATGACAGTTACGCCCTGGTGCTGGGCAACGAAGTGTCCGGCAATCGGCCCTGGCAGGGCAGTATCCGCTTCCTCGCTCTTCATAAGCGCGCATTGAGCGCCGAGGATGTGGCGACCAACTTTGAGGTGGGGGTGGGCGAGAAATACTACCTGCTGTTTAACGTTTCCCACCTGATTCCGGTGCCCCAAAGTTTTGTGGTGTTTGAGGTGCAGCAGTTTGACGATTTCAGCTACCTGTTTAACCAGCCATTTTTCATTACCCTGACCGACGGGGCGGAGGTGAGTAATATTCCTCTGGCGGGCATCCACATCGGCATCAATGGCGCAGAAGCTACCGTGGGACAGGCTTTTTCAACGCTGGATACCCGTCTGGATAGCCGTGTTTTTAGCGAGGGCCGGCAGCCTTTATCGAGCCTGGGAACCATCGTGGAGCTTAAGCAGGGGCCGGATAACGATGAGTTTTTTATCACTTTTGATCGTATTGGCAGCCATCAATATGTGCGCGTCAATGCGGAGCCACAACCCCTTCAACCGGCGGCAGATATTCCCCATCAGCCGCGTCTTGGGCTGCGCACCTTTGCGGCGATTGACGCGTCTCTGGCGGCTATGACCGGGGTGCCGCGCACCCAGCCGGGAGTCGCTTCTACCTATGCCAAGGTCCAGCAGCAGCTGCCCACCCAACCTAATCTCGACGGTTTTTTGGCGGCCCACCAAATGGGCATCACGCAGCTGGCGGTGGCTTACTGCAACGCGTTGGTCAATGACAGCGCACGCCGAGCCAGTTTTTTCAGCGGCTTTAATTTCAATGCGCCCGCCGGCAGCGCCTTTTCGGTAGCGGGTCGCCAGCAGGTTATCGAGCCGCTGCTCAAGAGTTTGCTGGCTCACGAAATTACCCACAATGGTTCGACCAGTCCTCTGGCAAACCAGGCCGATCCCAATGCCATCCGCCTGGAACTGAATCAACTGATTGATCGCATGACCGCCTGCGCTGGCAATTGCACCAGCGACCGTACCGCGACCACCGTAAAAGCCACCTGTGCGGCGGCCATGGGCGGAGCAGTGATGCTCCTGCAATAACCGTTTGAACTTGCTACTAACCACGCGATCCGGGCGTTAACGAAGGAAATACCATGGCCAGAAAAAGACCACCTTTGCATCCCGATGAGCCTTTGCGCCTTAATTGCCATCCGCGTCCTGTGACCCGGCGCGAACTGATTTCCCAGGGCTTTAAAGCGGGGTTGGGAACGGTAATTGGGGGCGGTTTGTTCAGTTTGTTCGGCAATCCGCGCGCGGCCCATGCGGCACTGTCGAGTGACCTGGCGGCCTTGCGCAACAGTTGCGGGGTCAGTTCTCAAGGTGCGGGTAAGATTCCGCTTATCTGCTTCGATCTGGCGGGCGGCGCCAATATGGCCGGTTCCAACGTGCTGATTGGCAAGCAGGGCGGCCAGCTGGATTTCATCAGCACCAGTGGCTACAACAAGCAGGGTTTACCCGGTGATATGACGCCCGCCGTCAGCACCACCAACTTTATTAATGCCGATCTGGGGCTGGCGTTTCACAGCGACAGTCAGATGTTGGCGGGAATTCTGGAAAAAATAAGCCCGCAAACCGCCGCTAACACCAATGGCGCAGTGATTCCCGCGCGCTCGGAAAACGATACGGGCAACAACCCCCACAACCCCATGTATGGCATCAATCGCGCCGGTGCCGACGGCTCACTGGTGACCTTGATTGGTTCGCGCAACAGCGATTCCGGGGGCAACTCCATGGCTCCCGCAGCGCTGATCAACCCGGAAGTCAGGCCGACTAAAGTCGATAACCCGGGCGATGTGCGCGGGCTGGTGGACGTCGGTGATCTCGTCAGCCTGCTCAATCAACAGGACGTGGTTTCGGTGATGGAGTCGATCTACCGCATCAGTGATGCGCGCCTCCAGCATCTGGATACCGGTGTGAGTAACGATGCGGCTTTGAAAGAGCTGGTTCGCTGCGGTTACATGAAAAGCGCCGATCTGGCCGATCGCTTCGGCAATCCGGCGGATATTGATCCGGCGTCAGACCCGGATATCGTGGGGCCGGGTGGTATTTTTGATGCGGCAGAATTTAATCGCGACGGGGAATTCCGCAAAACCGCCTCGGTGATGAAAATGGTGATCGAAGGTTATGCCGGGGCAGGGACGGTCACGATGGGTGGCTACGACTACCATACCGGCGATCGGGCCACGGGCGAGATTCGTGATTTGCGGGCGGGGCGCTGTATCGGGGCGTGTCTGCAATATGCGGCACTGCGCGGTGTGCCGGTCATGATTTATGTTTTCAGTGACGGTTCGGTATTCAGCAATGGCGCGCTCGATAATAGCCCCGCCGGGCGTGGCAAAGGCGTCTGGACCGGCGATGACCAGCAGACAGCATCCTCTTTCTTTCTGGTCTACAACCCGGGTTACCGCCCACTATTAATTGGCGGTTCGGCCTCCGAGCTGGCCGAGCTGACCGACGAGCAGCGGCGGCACCAGCAGATCGGCTATATGCGTCCGAGCGGCGACGTGGAAACCGGTTCCAGCCCGGCGGCCAACAACGTTAACCTGTTGGTGGAAACCTTGGTGCTTAACTATATGGCGCTCCACGGCCAGCAGGGGCACTTCAGCACCCTGTTTCCTGGGCACGGTTTAGGCAACGCGGTAATGATGGATCGCCTGACGGCCTTTCAACCTATCTGCAACGGCACCATTGACCAACCGGCGTAACTCATCCACCATAAGGGCATAGTCTTTTTGCATCCCTACGGCGGCTCATTCGGGCCGCCATTTTTTTCTCCCCCGTTGTTCGTGTAAACCCGCTTGTGAAGCCCTACAGCCTGCGATGCTTCTTCGGTTTCGGCTCTCCGCTCGACAGCGCGCCCCATTTTCCAGCAAACTGCTAGAATCCTCTGCGCAGCGTTTGTCCCAGCAGCAAAACATTTAGCCGTAAAGCCCGCTCGTTAGTTAACAACCTGCTTGTTATTTCACAATAAGGGCTGCGCACTCTTAACAAGAGCCACGCGCTATTAACAACCAATCCACTCGTTATTTAACAATAAGACCCACTCGATTCGGGAGTAAGACAGAACCATGATAATGAATCCTTTGCGTAAGACCCTGCTTTTTTGTGTGCTACTGGTACCCGTGGCAGCCATGGCGCAGCCGGCGAAGTTTACCTGGCCTAACGGTGCGAAAGCCGCCATCAACCTCGCCTATGACGATGCCCTGGATTCGCAGTTGGACAACGCCATTCCGGCCCTCGATAAATACAGTTTAAAAGGCACTTTTTATTTAACGCTGAGCGCTGAAAGCGTGCGCACACGCATGGCCGACTGGCGTGCGGCAGCAAAGAATGGCCATGAGCTGGCCAACCACACGCTGTTTCATCAATGCTCGCGCTCGTCGCCCGGACGTGATTGGGTGGCCCTGCACCACGATCTGGATAACGTCAGCGTTGCGCAGCTTACCGACCAGATCAAGCTCGGTAATATCATGCTGCATGCGATTGATGGTTTGCATGAACGCACCTTTACTACACCCTGCGGCGATGTGAACGCCGGGGGCGAAAATTATGTGGCGGCGATCAAGTCCGAGTTTGTTGCGATCAAATCACAATTCGGCGGCGTGATTCCCGATATGAATACGCTTGATCCTTACGCCGTTACCGTCGCCGTTCCAGTTGATGTCACGGGTAAAGAATTGATTGCTGCCGTACAAGAAGCAGCGGCTAAGGGAACCATGATGAATTTTACCTTTCATGGTATTGGCGGCGATCATCTGGTGGTGTCCAACGCAGCCCACGAAGAGTTGCTGCAACATCTGCGGGACAATTCTGATGTGTATTGGGTCGACACTTTTCTCAACATCATGAAGTACGTGAAGCAACAGCGTCAGCTGGATTAGTCGCTCGAAAATTGATCGGTACGCATTGCGCCTCCGCTCATTTTATCGGCAATTATTTCCTGCGAATGCGGCCACGGATCAAGGAAATGCGGGTTCTACAGAGGTGACTGTTAACTTGTGTAAAACTCCGAAAAAAGCAGACAAATGCTTTGGAATAACAGCCGCGCCTACAGGAAACTGCGTTAAGATTGCTGGCTTCACTCTTGTAGTTTGCTGGTAGGCGACCACGAAATCATTTATCTCGTTCAGAGTATGACGGAGAAAGAATCATGAAAACTATGAAAGGCCCGGCGATATTTCTCGCACAATTTTGTAGTGATGAAGCACCTTTTAACTCGTTGGATACAATTGCTGCCTGGGCAGCGAGCCTCGGTTACAAGGGCGTGCAAATTCCCAGTTGGGACAAGCGTATTTTTGATTTAGAGCAAGCCGCCAATAACCTGGAGTACTGCGCACAAATTCAGGAAACCCTGGGCAAGCACGGCTTGGTCATAACAGAACTGTCCACCCACTTGCAGGGCCAGTTGGTTGCGGTTCATCCCGCTTACGATGAAATGTTTGACGGCTTCGCGCCCGAGTCAGTCCACCGCAATCCCGAAGCGCGTCAGAAGTGGGCGGTCAATCAAATGATGCTCGCTGCCAAAGCCAGTAAGAATCTTGGCCTGACTGCACACGCAACTTTCTCAGGTGCTTTGCTGTGGCCATTCCTGTATCCCTGGCCCCAGCGTCCCGCCGGTTTGGTTGATGCCGGTTTCCGGGAGCTGGCTGCGCGCTGGTTGCCGATTCTCGATGCCTTCGATGAAGCAGGCGTCGATGTCTGTTATGAAATTCACCCGGGTGAAGACCTGCACGACGGCGCAACTTTTGAGCGCTTCCTGAAAGAAGTGAATTACCATCCACGCTGTAACATTTTGTTTGACCCCAGCCACTATGTTTTACAGCAACTGGATTACCTCGCCTTTATTGATCGCTATCGCGATCGCATCAAAATGTTTCATGTTAAGGATGCAGAATTTAATCCGTCGGCGCAGCAAGGTGTCTATGGCGGTTACGAAAGCTGGGTTAACCGCGCCGGACGCTTCCGCTCGCTGGGTGATGGTCAGGTAGATTTCAAGCAGATCTTTTCCAAACTGACAGCCTACGATTTTGACGGCTGGGCAGTACTGGAGTGGGAATGCTGCATGAAGCACCCGGAAGATGGCGCGCGCGAAGGTGCAAAATTTATTCAGGAGCACATCATCCGTGTCACTGAAAAAGCGTTTGATGATTTCGCCAGTGGCGGCACTGATGATGCGGCCAACCGTCGTATTCTCGGCTTAAAATAAGCTTAAGAAAGACGCCTGAACCGTTCGCGGTTCAGGCGTTCGCGTACTTAATCCTATAGAAATTCTGAATAATTTTTTTCAGAGATTCTCTTCCATCAAGAGGAGTAAAAAATGACAACTCCAAGAATTCGTTACGGCATGGTCGGCGGTGGTCGCGGCGCCTTTATCGGTGGCGTACACCGGATCGCAGCGCGGATTGACGATCGTTTTGAACTGGTTGCCGGGGCACTTTCATCCAACCCGGAACTGGCCAAGTCGTCGGCGGCTGATTTACATATTGCTTCTGATCGCGCTTATGGCTCTTACGAAGAAATGATCCAGGCGGAAAAAAATCGTCCGGATGGTATTCAGGCGGTGGTTATTGTGACGCCTAACCATATGCACTTTCCGGTGGCGAAAGCGTGTCTGGCAGCAGGTATTGATGTGATCTGCGATAAGCCGGTTACCCGCACGCTGGAAGAAGCCGTGGAGCTGGAACAGCTGGTGAAATCCAGCGGCTGCTTTTTCGGCTTGACCCATAACTACAGTGCTTATCCGCTGGTGCGGTATGCGCGTGAACTGGTTGCCGACGGCAAGCTCGGAAAATTGCGCGTTGTCCAAGTGGAATACCCGCAAGAGTGGCTTACCGAAGCGGCCGACGCGGATAATAAACAAGCCTCCTGGCGCACCGATCCAGCACGCTCTGGCCTGGCCGGATGCCTTGGCGATATCGGCACCCACGCCTTCCAGCTGGCGCGCTATATAGCCCAGCAGAAAGTCGACGCGGTGAGCGCCGACCTGACCAGCTTTGTTGACGGTCGTCTGGTTGATGACAACGTGCACGTTATGTTGCGTTTTGCCGAGGGCGCAAAAGGCATGCTGTGGAGCAGCCAGGTTGCACCGGGTTGTGAAAATGGTTTGCGTATTCGGGTATACGGCGATAAAGCCGGTATCGAATGGGCGCAGGAAAATCCCAACGAATTGTGGTTCTGCGAATTGAACAAACCGCGTCAACGCATTACCCGTCGCGGTGATCTCGGCAGTGCTGTGGCGGCGCGCGGTATCCGCACCCCGTCCGGTCACCCGGAAGGTTATCTGGAAGGCTTCGCCAATTTGTATCAGGACTTCGCTGATATTCTGCTTGCGCGCCAGCAAGGTAAAACCCACGAAATGCAAGACTGGATTCCGGGAATTGAAACCGGGGTCGAGGGTATGCGTTTTATCCACGCGGTGTTAACCTCATCCCAGGCTGACAGCGCCTGGACCAAGATAGGTTAACGTAAGTGTATACATCTGCCCCTTGTGGGCAGAAATAACTAGAAAACCTCTGGGTCATTACTATCCCGTTGTGTCAGAGGTTCCTAACAATAAACAGAGGAAATATCGCTTATGAGTACTGCGCTTCGGGATGCTGACGGCATCCAAAAAAATCGCCTCTTTGCAGGCACCTGTGTAGCGCTCTTTCCCACGGCCTTTGCGTTTGCATTGGTGGGGGGGATTCTCGACCAACTAAAAATGGATTTTGTCCTGACCAACGCCGACGTAGGTATTATCGGCGGCGCGGTTCTGTGGGGGATGGCTTCGGCACTGGTGTTAGTGGCGCCCTTTTTGGAAAAAATCGGTCTGAGAGCCGCTGCTATTGGTGCGTTTTTCGGGCACCTGATTGGTGTATCGCTGTTTTTATCAGCCTTCTTCTTTACCGGTAGCCCCAACGGATTCTGGATATTGTTCCTGGGAGCGTTTGTCATGGGGATTGGTAACGGCCTGATTGAGGCCGCGGGCAACCCGATGGTGGCGGCGATCTATCCTGATCGAAAGACCGTCAAACTGAACCATCTGCATGCCTTCTTCCCCGGCGGTATGGTGGTGGGCGCGTTGTTAGGTGCCTTCCTGTTTCAAGTCGGCCTGAGCCACTGGACCCTGCACATCTCCTTGATGTACATCCCGATTGTGGTTTACGGGGTGATGATCCTGCCGCTGCAGTTTCCCAAAACCGAAACCGCTGCCGCTGGTATTCCGATCAAGGAAATCCTGGTTTACACCTTTACCCACCCGCTGGTGCTGCTGTTGATCTTCATCAAGATGATCACGCTGTCCCTCGAGCTGGGCCCAATGCGTTGGATTACGGATATTTTGACTAACGCTGGTGTTAACGGCCTGTTGGTATTCGCGTGGATTACCGGCCTGATGGCGGTGCTGCGTTTGTTCGCTGGCCCCGTTGTCGAGCGTCTGGCGCCAACCGGTATCCTGATCAGCGCTGCTTTATTAACCGGTACGGGTCTGTTGTTGTTCTCGGTATTTGATAGCGGTCTGGTGCCCTTGATGCTGGCAGCCACTATTTTCGCCTTTGGTGTGGCTTTCTTCTTCCCCACTATGGTGGGCTTGATGAGTGAGCGTTTCCCCAAAGCGGGCTCCGTTGGTATCGTGCTGATGATCGGTATGGGTATGGGCGCTTCAGGCACCCTGCAAAGCCAGATTGGTGTTGTCGCCGACCGTTACATGCCTGATGCCCTGAATGCAACTCAGGTAGTGAGCGTGTTGGAACAGGTAGAAGTCCGCTACCCCACCTATCGCGACACCGCTGCTGCTTTGTCTGAAGCCGAGGCGGCTGAGTCACTGGGTTACCAGGCGGCAGACGTCACTGCGGTTCTGGATCACAACACCAAAGCCCTGGAGCACTATCGCGCGGTGGGTAGTTTGAGTGGCCCATTGACGGGTAATGCCTTGCGTGCCTTGCAAACTGTACAGGTCGCCCAAGAAGGAGCACTGATTACCGAAGCGGGTGCCGTCCTGCGTCCAGCCGATAACTACGGTGGTCGTATGGCCTTCCGTTGGGTTGCTCCGGTAGCCTTGATCGTAGCCTTCTTCTTCTTGATCATGCATTTGCGCGATCGCAAGAGCGGTGGCTACCGTGCTATTCGTTTGGATGAAGTTAAATAATTTATCCGGCGTGACACACTGAACCCGCAGCTGCGGGTTCAGCGTCTAAGAAAGCGGCTTAGGCCGCTTTTTTTTCATCTGTACGTTGCCCACCACAGCTGGCTTTTTACTCATGGTAGATTGAACGCTTGTCCTCGGCGCTCATCCATCTTCACATGACACTCCTGAACCGCGTCAAACCGCTCTTTCTTCTGGCCGTCGAGCTAGTCACTCGCTATCCCTGGGCGATTGCGCTGTTTGGCTTTGTCTCCGGGGTGGCGAGTTTTATTCTGGTGGAGCGCGAACAGGAAAAATTCGCGCAGATGTTGTCGCTGTTAATGTTAGTCAGCTGGCTGTGGCTGACGCTGGAAAAATTATTACGCCAAGGGGTAGCGAGTTGGTTCGGCTTCAATTTACCGCCGCCGGTAATCAGTTTTGCTACCCAGCTGGTGCATCAGGAAAGTTTATTTTTTGTTATCCCCTTCTTTTTTATTACCACTTCCTGGAATTCGGGGCAGGCGGTTTTTACCTCGCTGTTAATTATTTTTGCCTTTATTTCCATCGTCGATCCGGTGTATTACCCGTGGCTGGCGGCACGCCGCTGGCGCTATTTTATTTTCCACGGGCTGACATTGTTCGCCGTGTTGCAAACGGCGCTGCCGATTTTATTGCATGTGCCTACCGCGACCAGCTATCTCTGGTCGTTAGTAATTGCACTGGTGTTGTCACTGCCGGGTATTTATCAGGCCTTGACCTGGGCCTGGTGGAGGCGCATACCGATGATGGTGTTGGTGATTATCCTCGTCGGTCTTATTGGTTATATGGTGCGACCGTGGATTCCACCGGCGACCCTGCGCTTAACCGAAGTTGTGATTACCGATCATGTGGATAATCGGGAGCGGGCACCGGCCAATGAATTAAAAGTGGTGACCGTTGAGCAACTGCGGAACGGGCTTTATGCCTATACCGCCATCCGCGCACCCCGTGGTTTGCACGAACGGGTTTATCATGTGTGGCGTCGCAATGGCACGGTTATCGATCGGATTCCGCTGGATATTACCGGTGGTCGCGAGGCCGGCTATCGTGCCTGGTCCCACAAAATGAATTTCCCACCCTATCCAGCCGGCCGCTGGCAGCTGCAAGTTGTCACTGAAGCGAATCAGGTCATCGGTCTGGTGCGTTTTCGAGTTGTAAATTCCGACGAGGATATTGCGGAAGCGGAAGCTGAGTTGGAGCGGGTAAGTGATGAGTTGTGGCCGGAAGATTAATACCGGGAACGCGCGGCTCCCGGTATTAATACGCGCGTATCAATCCAATAGATATTTGGCGTGAAAGCGCAGATGGTCATCAATAAAACTGGCGATAAAAAAGTAGCTGTGGTCATAGCCCGGCTGATAACGCAGGGTCAGCGGATGGTTCTGCTCCCGACATACCTGCTCCAACAATGCGGGTTTTAACTGTTCCTGTAAAAAATTATCGCTTTCGCCTTGGTCAATAAAAAGCTCGCTCGTGCGCGCGCCGCTACGGATCAATTCACAGGCGTCATAGGTCGCCCACAGCTCGCGATCATCACCCAGATATCCGGCTAAGGCTTTCTGGCCCCAGGGGCAGTTAACCGGATTTACGATGGGCGCAAAGGCCGAAACGGACACATAAGTTTGTGGATTGCGTAAGGCGAGCACCAGTGCACCGTGGCCCCCCATCGAGTGGCCGCTGATCGCTTGGCGCTCGGTCAAAGGGAATAACTCGCGGGCTAAGCTGGGCAACTCCTGGGTGACATAATCGTACATCCGATAATGTTTGCTCCACGGATTCTGCGTCGCATTGACATAAAACCCGGCGCCGGAACCAAAGTCATAGCTGTCATCCTCACCCGGCAAATTGACGCCGCGCGGGCTGGTATCCGGGCAAATAATCGCAATGCCTAACTCTGCCGCGAGCCGTTGAGCGCCGGCTTTTTGCATAAAATTTTCATCGGTGCAGGTGAGGCCGGAGAGCCACCACAACAAAGGCACCGGTTTGGTTTCTGCCTGGGGCGGTAAATAAATAGCAAAAATCATTTCGCACGACAGGGTCTGCGAAACGTGTTGATAACGTTTGAGCCAGCCACCAAAACTTTTGGTGCTGGATAATAATTTCAGGCTGTTATTTTCGGGCATGATTATCTCTTCAAAAAACGAATCGAAAAACCGTAAAAACAACCCCTGAAAGTCAGGGGTTGTTCAGTGTTCACGTCATTCGCTGTTAATAATGCAATACCGTACGAATACTCTTTCCCTGGTGTAGCAAATCAAATGCTTCATTAATTTTTTCAAACGGCATATCGTGAGTAATGAACTCGTCGATTTTGATCTCGCCGCGCATATATTGTTCAACGTAATCCGGCAATTGGCTGCGACCTTTTACGCCGCCAAAGGCGGAACCTTTCCAGACGCGTCCGGTAACCAATTGGAACGGACGGGTAGCAATTTCCTGTCCCGCACCGGCAACGCCAATAATGATGGATTCACCCCAGCCTTTGTGACAGCACTCCAGGGCCGAGCGCATCACATTCACATTGCCGATACATTCAAACGAATAATCGACACCGCCGTCCGTCATATCAACGATGACCTGTTGAATCGGGTCGGCGTAATCTTTTGGGTTTACAAAATCCGTTGCACCAAATTGGCGGGCAAGCTCAAATTTATCCGGGTTGACGTCAATCGCGATAATGCGCTCAGCGCCAACCATTTTTGCGCCCTGAATAACGGCCAAGCCAATGGCGCCCAAACCAAACACCGCGACGGTTGAACCCGGCGTTACTTTGGCGGTGTTAATCACCGCTCCGATACCGGTCGTCACGCCACAACCGAGCAAACAAATTTTATCCAGCGGCGCTTCCGGAGATACCTTGGCCAGCGATACTTCGGGCAACACGGTGTACTCAGAAAAGGTCGAGGTCCCCATGTAGTGGAACAGCGGTTTACCTTCAAGGCTAAAGCGCGAACTGCCGTCGGGCATTACGCCCTTGCCCTGGGTAGCGCGCACGGCGCCACACAAGTTGGTTTTGCCCGAGAGACAAAATTTGCATTTGCCGCATTCAGCGGTATACAGCGGAATAACGTGATCGCCCGGCTTAAGGCTGGTGACGCCGCTGCCGACCTCCATCACGATGCCAGCACCTTCGTGACCGAGCACGACTGGAAACAAACCCTCCGGATCGTCACCTGACAAGGTGTAAGCATCCGTGTGACAAACACTCGTGGCCACAATTTTTACTAACACTTCCCCAGCCTTGGGGCCTTCAACATCAATTTCTGCAAGTTGCAGCGGTTGTCCTGCAGCAAAAGCAATAGCGGCGCGTGATTTCATGGAACCTCCTCGACTGGAAAGACAACAGGTTTATAAAAAACCAGACTAGGTTAAACCGAATAACTACATACCGAAGTCAGTTTCGGCTTTGTTACTGATGGCATCATACACCTGCACTTTGTGCCACAGATGCTTGTGATCGTTGATGAATTTCTGATGCAGTGGATGTTCGTCGTAGGTTTTTTCGTCTTCGACGGCATCAAAAAATAACAGCAGCGAGGCGCTGTAACTTTGATCGACAACATCGCGCGGCGCGGTTGCGGCGGGCACACCAATGTGGGCACCACGCACAACCTCAATGGCCGTGAGACTATTAAGACCGGCAAGTAGAGTAGCCAGATCTTCACTGGAGTCAGAATTTTTTAACCAGAAATAAACTTGATGGGAAACCTTAGCGATCTTGCCGCTCATCCTATGCTCCTGTTTAACAGTTAAATAAAGAACGAAAAAACAGTGCACCAATGGGGGTGCACTGTTTAACCTGCGAGAATTTTTTTGCCGGCCATCAGCGCCAGACGAGCGGTAATAGCGCGCTCTATGCCACTGCTATCCAGCCCTTGGCTGACTAGCTGTTGTTGTTGACTGTCATGCTCGACAAAGGTGTCGTTAAAGCCGAGATGTAAGACCGGCATGACCAGGCCGCGACTGGCCAGGTATTCGCTGACGGCAGCGCCGGCGCCACCGGCGACAGCGTTTTCTTCGACAGTAACCAGCAGTGTGTGGCTGGCAGCCATCTGTTCGATCAGTTCTGTGTCCAGCGGTTTGACAAAGCGCATATCACACACGCTGGCGTTAAGCACTTCGGCGGCCTGCAACGCATTACCCAGAGAAGCACCGAAATTGAGAATGGCCACCTGTTTGCCTTCGCGCCGGAGGACTCCGCGACCGATCGGCAATGGGGCCATTGCCAGGTCAATGACGGCGCCTACGCCGGCGCCGCGCGGATAACGCACGGCCGCTGGCCCGGAATGCTGATAAGCCGTGAACAATAACTGACGGCATTCATTTTCATCGCTGGGCGCCGCGATAACCATATTGGGAATACAGCGCAGGAAGCTGATATCAAAACTGCCGGCATGGGTGGGGCCGTCTTCGCCCACCAGCCCGGCGCGATCAATTGCAAAAGTGACGTCGAGGTTTTGCAGGGCGACGTCGTGCACCAGTTGATCGTAAGCGCGCTGTAAAAAGGTCGAGTAGATGGCAACGACAGGTTTTTGCCCTTCGCAGGCCAGGCCAGCGGCAAAGGTCACCGCATGTTGCTCGGCAATGGCAACATCAAAAAAGCGCGCGGGAAATCGCTGCGCAAATTCCACCATCCCCGAGCCTTCACACATCGCCGGTGTAATAGCGACCAGGCGCTCGTCCTGGGTGGCCATGTCGCACAGCCAGTCACCAAACACCTGCTGATATTTAAGCCGTTGGACTTGGCCGGCGGGCTTGGGCTTGGCTTTCTTTGGCTCAATTTTGTTGAGTGCGTGGTAGCCCACGGGGTCTGCTTCGGCGGGCTCAAAGCCTTTGCCTTTTTGGGTGATGATGTGCAGCAGCTTGGCCCCTTTGATATCGCGCAGATTGCGCAGGTATTGCACCAAGCTGGGCAGATCGTGGCCATCAATGGGGCCGATATAGTTGAAGCCGATTTCTTCAAAGAGCGTGCCCGGTGACATAAAGCCTTTGAAATGTTCTTCGGTGCGCTTGGCGAATTCCCAGGCTTGCGGAATTTTGGTCAAGACAGCTTTGCTGCCTTCGCGCAGGGCGTTATAAAACTTGCTGCCCCAGATTTTCGACAGGTAAGTGGCCAGGCCGCCTACATTGGGTGAAATCGACATGTTGTTGTCGTTGAGAATCACCAGCAGATCGCTTTCCAGATGTGCCGCGTGAGTGAGTGCTTCAAACGCCATGCCGGCGGTCATCGCGCCATCGCCAATGACGGCGACACATTTGCGTTCGTGCTCGCCCAGCTGGCTGCCCACCGCCATGCCCAGCGCCGCACTTAACGAGGTGCTGGAATGGCCCACCCCAAAGGTGTCGTATTCACTTTCTTCACGCTTGGGAAAGCCCGACAAGCCTTTGCTCTGGCGCATGGTCAGCATGCGCTCACGGCGACTGGTAAGTATTTTATGGGGATAGGTCTGATGGCCTACATCCCAGATCAAACGATCATCCGGGGTTTCGTAGACGTAGTGCAGGGCAATCGTGAGTTCAACCACGCCCAGACCGGCACCAAAATGACCGCCGGTCTGGCCGACGCAATACAGCAAAAATGCCCGCAGCTCCTCGGCCAGTTGCGGTAATTGCTTCTCCCCCAGGGCACGCAGCTCCGCCGGAGAGTCAATGCTGTCCAGGAGCGGAGTAGGCGGTCGACTGGTTGGTATTTCGTTAAACATTAGCGGTCATCATCGAGGATATTTAACAGAGCGCGTCATTGTAGGCCTGTGACTGGTATTTGTCTGCCCATCCGCTGGGTATTCCCTTCAGGGACTGGGGCCGCCCGGATCAGCCCTCTGCCTGTCAGCGTTAATGCGTGCGCTCTACGATATAAGTCGCCAGCTGGCGTAAAGGTTGTGCGCGCTCGTCAAAATCAGCCAGCGCTGCCAGGGCCTGTTGATGTAAATCTGCCGCCATCTTCCGGGCACCCGCCAGGCCGGCGAGCGATACATAGGTGGGTTTGTTGCGCGCGGCATCGGCGCCCTGTTGTTTACCGAGGGTGGTGGTGTCGCCGGTGACGTCGAGGATATCGTCCTGTACCTGAAAGGCAAGGCCGATCGCCGCCGCATAGGTTTCCAGTGCCTGCAGTTGTGCTGGCGTGGCGCCGCAACTGGTCGCGCCCATGGTCACGCTGGCGCTGATCAAAGCCCCGGTTTTATGGCGATGCATGTGCTCCAGCTGGGCCAGATTCAACTGTTGATTGACGGCGGCTAAATCCAGTGCCTGGCCCAAAACCATCCCCCGTGCCCCTGCGGCGCGGGTTAACTGGCGCAGCAGCTCAAGCTTGGTGTTGTCGTTCAGGCCGGGAGTTTCGCACAGCAGCTCAAACGCCAGGGTTTGCAGAGCATCACCGGCGAGAATGGCCGTGGCTTCGTCAAAGGCGATATGGCAGGTGGGTTTGCCGCGTCGCAAGTCATCGTCGTCCATCGCTGGCAGATCGTCATGCACGAGGCTGTAGGCATGAATGGCTTCAAGTGCGCAGGCAATATGGTCGAGCGTCGACCAGCCCTCGGGCGTGAGCCCCGGACTGACGGCCAGACCGCTGGCGTACACCAGAATGGGACGCACCCGCTTACCGCCATTAAACAGGCTATAGCGCATTGCCTCGCTCAATGACGTGGCGTTCGGAATAGCGTTGATCGCCCGATCGAGTGCCTGGTCGACTCGCTCATGGCAGTGCGCCATCAACTCAGTTACTGAGGGCGTCATTCGTCATCAGTCTCGTCGGTATCAAAGGCTTCCAGGCGCAGCTCGCCTTGTTCTTCCACCAGTTTTAGTACCTGTTGTTCGGCTTCGGCCAGACGATTTTGGCACTCGCGGGTTAGCTGGATGCCCGTCTCAAAAGCCTGCAGCGACTCCTCCAGTGTCAGATCGCCTTTCTCCATGCGATTGACCAGCGCCTCTAATGCGTTGAGGGATTGCTCAAAATCTACGGGTTTTTTTTTGACGGGCATGAGGCCGCTCCAGCTAGAGAAAATGACATGTTGGCCGATGAAGTATTCGGGGCGCGGCGCGAATTATAAACAGCGTCCCATTAACTTAGAAGTTTAATCAGATAAGGGTATTTTTTCCGACTAGAATAAGACTTCGTGAGTCGGGTCGCCCGTTCGCCTGAGTAAGCATGACAAAAAGGAGTGAGGTATGGATTTAGCTACCCTCGTCGGTATCGTGGGTGCCGTGGGTCTGATGATCGTCGCGATGTTGATGATGGGAGATCTTAGCATCTTCATCAACGGGCCCTCGTTCGCCATCGTACTGGGTGGGAGCTTTTTCGCCACTATGGCCAAATTTGGTCTGGGGCAGTTTTTGGGCGCCATGAAAGTGGCGGCGAAGAGCTTTGTCTTCAAAGTCGACGATCCTGAAGAATTGATCGAAGAGATTGTGGTATTGGCCGATATGGCGCGCAAGGGCGGCCTGCTGTCACTCGAAGGGCGAGAAATCAGTAACAAGTTTCTCGAAAAAGGTATTCAGTTGCTGGTGGATGGCCATGACCCCGAAGTGGTAAAGATTATGATGTCCAAAGACCGTAGTCTGGCTGAACATCGTCACCAGAATGGGGCGGCGATCTTTGCCGCTTTGGCCGATGTGGCGCCGTCTATGGGCCTTGTAGGAACTATTATTGGCCTGGTGGCGATGTTGTCCAATATGACTGATCCCAAAACCATCGGTCCGGCCATGGCGGTCGCCATGCTGACGACCCTCTACGCCTGTCTGATAGCCTTCGCCATTTGCGGCCCCATTGCCGACAAATTAAAACTGCGTGCGACGCAGGAGGCGATGACCAAGAACCTTATTATCGACGCGCTGCTGGCGATCCAAAGCGGCCAGAATCCACGCGTTATCGACTCTATGCTGCGCACCTATTTACCTGAAGGTCGGCGCGAGCTGGCGGACCTTAAAAAATAATAATGGATACTGAAGAAGAATTCTCACGGCCACCAGCGGCCCGAGCTGGCTTACCGGCATGGATGGCCAGTTTTGCTGACCTGATGGCCGTGTTGTTGTGTTTCTTTGTGTTGCTGCTGTCTTTTTCTGAAATGGACGCCATGAAGTTCAAGCGTCTGGCCGGCTCATTGGCTCAGGCATTTGGCGTACAGGCGGAGCTGCGGGCCGACCAGATACCTAAAGGCACCAGCATTATTGCCCAGGAATTCAGTCCGGGCCGGCCCGAACCGACCCCCATTAATGAAATTTACCAGCGCACTCAGGACATTACTGAAATGAGTCTGGAGGTACTCAGCAGCGAAGAGTACGACCTCAAACAGGGCGAGTTGGACGATCAGGCGCTGAAAGAACAAATTACCTCGCGCCTGCAGGAGCTGATCAAAGAAACCCAGCAGGACGCCCGGGATCTGGCGCGCAACCTGCAGCAGTACATCAGCAATGGCCAGATCGAAATTGAAACGCGTGGACGCAAAATCATTATCCGTATCCGTGAGCAAGGCTCCTTCGCCTCCGGCTCGGCGGATCTGGCGGAAGAATATTACGAAGTCATGGAGGAAATCCGTTCCGTATTGGTCTTGCGCCCCGGCAATATTCTGGTCCAGGGACACACGGATAACGTACCCATTCGCGGTGGACGCTTTCGTTCCAACTGGGATTTGTCAGCCATGCGCGCTGCTTCCGTGGGGCATGAGTTGATGCGCGGCGGCAAGATCAGCGAAAGCCGTTTTGAAGTGACCGGGTTTGCCGATACGCGCCCCTTGGTGACCAATAACAGCGAGGCGAACCGCGCGCGTAACCGTCGGGTAGAAATTGTGATCATGCAGAATCTGGAAAACGCCCTGGAAAAAAGCGAAGTAGAACTGCTGAAAAACGATGGCGACGACATCCTGCGCAGTCTGGATCTCGACCCGCAATATCTATTTGATTTAAACCCTGGTGAAATTTTCTAGGAGTTGGTTGTGGATAAGACATTACCCGATGATCGGCGTCGCTATTTCCGTATCAGCGATAACATTGGCCTCGCTTATCAAGTCATGGCCGATCATCAGATAACGGGCACCGGCGCAGTGCGCGGTGAGCCCGTAAGGATATCCGAGCTATTGGCCGAGCATGATCTGGCGATTGCCCACTTGCTGCAGGAACTGCGTCCGCAGGATCCGCGGGTGGCGGAGTTGGGCGCGCGCCTCAATGAGAAAATTAACTGTATCGTCAAGCACATGGAGCTCGCCAGCCGAAGGGGTGACCAAGAGGCCCAGAAGATTGTTGAAGTTAATATCAGCGCCTGTGGTTTAGGTTTTCAAACCGCGGAGGCAATCCCCGTTGGTGCTCGGGTGCAATTGGACATGGCATTGCTGCCGGACAATAAACCTTTGCTTCTGCAAGCGGTAGTAATCGCCTGTGAGCCGCAAGCAGGCGGACACTATGTGCGCATGGATTATGTTGATTTAAGTGCCGGTGACCAAGAGCTTTTAATCCAGCACGTGGTCAAACGCCAAGGTGATTTGCTGCGG
>CAYTQQ010000010.1:28173-51354 GCA_964440135.1 uncultured Cellvibrionaceae bacterium
TGACCAAGAGCTTTTAATCCAGCACGTGGTCAAACGCCAAGGTGATTTGCTGCGGGAAGCGCGCGAGCTGGCCGAACGTGCGGCCCAGGCTGAGGGTAGTTAGGCCATCAGGACAAAAACGTCTGTCGTGTGAGACATATCTCACACAATCTTCCGCCTTTGCCCACTAGTCGGACGCTGCGCGATCCACAATAATGGCCGGGCTATGGACGCATACACACGGATCGGTGAGCATGGATCATGGAATTGCTGATACAACTCAAGGCTGAGTTTATCCTGTAGAACAAAACCCCGTTGCCTCCCCCCGCAGCGGGGTTTTCTTTTTTGTGCACCTCATTCCTTATACCGCTCCCTTCAAACAGCGCTTTTCAAATCAGCGCTATTCAATCAGTGTTAGTCAAATGACTCTCTGCCAAATTAGCGCCCTTCAAGACATCGCCCCTCAAACACCTTTTCTTCCTCCTTCGTCTCAATAAAAAAGTGGCGCGCCGGCCCTGGGAGCGGCATAGTAGTCAACTGGCACCATAAAAACGTAATAGCCACAGTTAGTTACCCATGTTCGGATAAACGCTTTTCGGATTTAACCTGTTCCCTGTGAGGAGGTGTTGATGGAAGCACGAATATTGCGGCTCAATGCGGCTGGTCAGCCGATTGAGTGGTTGCACTGGCAAGAAGCAGTTTGCCTCTACGCACGCGACCTGGTGAGCTGGAGTCTTGGGGGGTTGGTTCGTCGGGTTCACGGCGGATGCTCGCGGGTCACCGGCTTGCGTACAAGTATGGATTTGCCGGCCATTATTGCCTGCGGCGGTAGCCGATTGGGACGCATGCGGTTGGTACCACCGCTCACTAACCGGGCGCTTTTTGCGCGCGATCATCATCAGTGCCTCTACTGCGGACGCAGCTTTGGCTGCTCACAACTGTCGCGGGATCACGTTCATCCGTTAAGTCGTGGCGGCCGGGATCATTGGAACAATGTGGTGGCGGCGTGTAAACGCTGCAATCAGTACAAGGGCAACCGCCTCTTGTCTGAGGTCAATATGGAATTATTGGCGCTGCCGTTTTGTCCCAATGTGGCGGAATATCTGGCGCTGATTAACAGCGATCGCATTCGCGGTGATCAGATGGAGTTTTTGCGGCCCCAATTCAGCGCGCGTCGCAACTGGCTTAATTCATAAATAACACGTCGATAAGAATGTGCCAGAGAATAGCCGGATTGGCCAAAGCGGCCTGCTTTAGCCAATCTGTTTAAACGCAGCGCCATAAAATCGCAACGCAAAATTACATCGGTTCATCAGGTTTGCCCGTCTCAGACTTTGCAGATCCTCCATTCATTTTTTTATTGTTTCCTGCCCGCTGGAGCGGTACATGATTACCGGCTTATTTCGGCTTGCCTGGTTTAAGGGAAATCGTCCGGGAGGCCATCGCTGTATTTGTGGAGCAGGGCGCAGGGGCTTTACACTGCCGCAAGATGCACTTATTGTAACTGGTGCACTAGTCGGCTTAAATCGCAAAATCCCCTCTTGAGCGTTTTTTTAAGAGTATGAACAGCGCCTGTTTCAATGCTATCCTCGACCACCTTTAAAAGATCGGCGTCGACGCTCATAAGTGGAGCGCGGCTTGAATAAAGCAGTAGCGTCGGTCAGGAATATATAAATGCCCCATATCCATGGGGTGTTTTTTTTAAAAAAGAAAATAATGGTTATCGTCATACCGCGTCGGTGTAGCGGTTGAGCTCGACCACAACAATAACGTGATCACTATGAAGTTTTTTGTGCACTCCCCACGCAATAGCTATCGAACAATAAACCGTCAATCTTCGTGGTGGCGTCGGTCAATCTATCGGATGGCATTGTGCGGCAGTTTGTTACTCGCGGGTTGTAGCGGGCCGAATGACCTCAAAGTGCTGAAAATGGCTCACGACCTTGATCAAACCACTTCAGTTCACAAGGCGATGATGTTTATGCGTGACCGCCTGCTGGAGTTATCCGACGGTAGCATGCGCATTGATGTATACCCCAGTGGCCAGCTTGGTGCCGAGCGCGAGCTCATCGAGCTGCTTCAGGTTGGCAGTCTTGCCATGACAAAAGTGTCGGCCAGTCCGCTTGAAGGTTTCGTGCCGGAAATGCGGATTTTCAGTATCCCTTATGTATTTCGTGACGAAGATCATCTCTGGCACTTTTTGAAAAGTGATTTAGGTACCGAGTTGCTCGCCAACGGTGAAGCCAAGCGTTTGCGCGGCTTGGGGTTTTACGATGCGGGCAGCCGCAGCTTTTACAGTCAGTGTGGCACCCAGCGTTCGGTGCGCACACCTGCCGACCTTGAAGGTTTAAAAGTGCGGGTGCAGGAAAGTCAAACCTCGGTACGTATGATTCAAGCTCTAGGTGGTTCGGCTACACCTATTTCCTGGGCCGAACTTTATACCGCGTTGCAGCAGGGCGTTATTGATGCTGCAGAAAATAATCCTCCCAGTTTTTTTCTTTCCAAGCATTTTGAAGTGTGCAAAGTGTATACGCTGGACGAGCACACTTCGGTACCGGACGTGGTATTGATCAGTAGTTATGTCTGGAGCACTTTATCAGCGCAACAGCAACAATGGTTGCAACAGGCCATGGACGAGTCGGTGGTGTTCCAGCGCGAACTCTGGGCTCAGGATACCGCCAAGGCATTGGCGGCGGTTGAGGCGGCGGGCGTTGAAATCATTTATCCCAATAAAAATGAATTCAAAGATAAGGTGCAGGATATGCATCAATCCTATCGGGGCCAGCCGGTTTACGAATTGATGCAACGTATCAGCGAGATGTAATCAGGGGAGTTTGGATCAGATGCAAGTGGTGCTTAAACAGCTTGATCGGGTGTTATCGATGGTGTTAATCATTCTGATGGCAGCTATCGTGATCGATGTGTCCTGGCAGGTGCTCTCCCGTTTTATTGTTGGCAGGCCCAGCTCAATAACGGAAGAAATAGCGCGTTTTTTGTTGGTGTGGATTGGCTTGCTCGGCTCGGCGTGGGCGTTTCGTACCCACGCGCATCTGGGGCTGGATATTCTCACCAGTAAGTTATCTTTCGAGAAAAAACTGCGCGCCGATATACTCTCGCAACTACTGAGTTTTATTTTTGCTGGCTGGGTGATGGTTTACGGTGGTGCGCAGCTGGTGTTGCTGCAGTTGGAGTTAGGCCAAACTTCGGCCGCCCTGGAAGTTAAAATGGGTTACGTCTATAGCGTGTTGCCCTTGGCCGGACTGCTTATCTGTATCTATGCCATCGACAATATTTTTACTGCACGCACCCGCATGCAAGAATCCACCGGCAACAAATCCATTGACTGAATAACGATAACAAGGCCCTCGCTATGGAACTTTCAATCATCGTATTGCTAGGTAGTTTTGCATTACTGCTGATGCTTAATGTTCCCATTTCAATCAGCATAGGACTATCTACTCTGCTGACGATGTTATTTACCATTGATGCCGGTCCGGCCGTGGTGACTATTGCTCAACGCATGGCGAGCGGTATTAACAGTTTTGCACTTTTGGCGATTCCTTTTTTTATCCTCTCAGGAATTCTGATGGGGCGTGGCGGCATTGCTCATCGACTGATTGAATTTGCCAAAGTGCTGTTTGGAATGTTTCCGGGTGGGCTTGCATTTGTAAACATCATCAGCTGTACATTGTTCGGTTCTATCTCTGGCTCCGCAGTTGCTGCAACTTCTGCTATCGGCGGCTTTATGGTGCCGGTAATGGAAAAGGAAGGTTACCAGCGAAGCTTTGCGGCAGCTACCACAGTGACCGCCTCAACAACCGGCTTACTCATTCCGCCGAGTAATATTTTAATTGTCTACTCCCTTGCCAGTGGGGGCGTGTCTATCGCGGCACTGTTTATCGCTGGTTATCTGCCTGGAATTTTATTGATGCTGGGTTTGATGGTGTCCTGCGGTATCTATGCGAAGAACCATAACCTGCCTGCCGGAGAGCGAATTGGCTGGCGCGATGCGATCAAGAAAACCCTTGATGCAGTGCCTAGCCTGCTGCTGATTATTATCGTGATTGGCGGCATTGTTGGCGGCTTTTTTACCGCTACCGAAGCCAGTGCTATAGCTGTCATTTATTCACTTCTACTTGCTGTGGTTTTCTATCGCGGGGTGAAAGTACAAGAGCTGCCGGAGATTCTGCTGAAGTCGGCTGAGATTACCGCCATCATTATGTTGCTGGTCGGTGCTTCATCTGCCATGTCGTGGATTTTGTCCTATGAAAATATTCCCCAGATGATTAGCAGCGGTCTGCTCGCCCTCAGTGATAGTCCAGTGGTTATTATGTTGTTGATCAACTTGATTTTGTTGGTCGTCGGTACGTTTATGGATATGACGCCGGCAGTATTAATTTTTACGCCCATCTTTTTGCCGGTAGTGACAGAGCTGGGTATTTCGCCGTTACATTTTGGGATCGTGATGGTGCTGAATTTATGTATCGGACTGTGTACTCCGCCGGTGGGCAGCGTACTCTTCATCGGTTGTGGGGTCGCTAAAACAACCATTGCAGAAATGATTCGCCCGCTATTACCGATGTACGCTTCTATGTTCATTGTGCTGATGCTGGTGACTTATATTCCCGCAATCAGCGAAGCGCTGCCGCGCTTTTTTGGTTTGATTCCGTAAGTCAGGCACCGCGACCAGCTGTTCAGGAAAACGAGAGCAGCCGGTTAACACTGCTATCAAAAAAAGCGTTAGCGGTTTATCAGTTCCTGTTCAAACGCGCTTTTGTCGATGACGCCACCACGGTAACGAATAATGACGCCAGCGCAGCGCGTGCCTTGCTGTGCGGCTTCGACAATGGATTTATGGTTGAGTCGAGCGGCAAGATAACCGGCGTTAAACGTATCACCGGCGCCCGTGGTATCCACAATATTGCTGACCGGTGGAACCGGTACGCGCAGCTCCTGTCCATCGCTAAAGATGATCGTATCGCTCGCACCACGTTTAACTACCAGCTCAGTTATCGGTGTGTTCCGATAGCGGTCTACGCAATCCTGAATGGTGTTGGTGTCCCACAGGAGTTGTTCATCTTCCAGTGTGAGCAGGGCGATATCGGTATGTTCGAGCACCCCCATAATGGCTTGTTGAGCAGTGGCTTTATCGGGCCATAAGCGTGGGCGATAATTGCTGTCAAAGGCGATGGTTATGCCTGCAGTGCGCAGCGTCTGTAGTGATTGTAAAAGCGTTTTTCGCGCTTGTGCACTGATGATGGCCAGGGTAATGCCGCTGAGGTAAACACAATCGAATTGTCTCAGCTGTTGGGTAAGCTTGTTGGCTTCAACAACGTCATTAAACAGTTCGCGTGCGGGCGACTCTTTACGCCAGTAAAAAAATTGTCGCTCACCATCGCTGGAGTTACGGATGATGTACAAACCGGGTGAGCGTCCGGGCTTGGTATTTATTAGTTGGGTGTCAATATTTTCGTCACCCATACGCTGCACTATTTGTGCGCTGTAAGGGTCATCCCCCAGATTGGTAACATAGGTAGTTTGCAATCCCAGGCGGGCCATATAAACCGCCGTGTTGTAGGTGTCACCGGCAAACGACAGAGACATAACTTCACGGGCGCTTGCCTCTGTTGCGGAATAAGGTGCAAGCTCTACCATCACTTCACCGATTGCAGCGACCTTTGCCATAACTATTTTTCCTGCGTGATTGGGTTGGAAATAACTACGAAAAAATCTTCTATGAAGGCGCGAAAATATAACAGCTGCATGGGGCTTTTCATAGACAAACTCTGGCCAATAGTTAATGCCAAGATAAGCTTTGATAATAATGATGTCGAGGCTAAGGAAGAGAAAGCGAGTAAGCTAAACAGATAAGTTGACCATAGGCAGCTTAACAAATAGTCAACAAGTAAACGGCAGGCAGATTTTAAGAATTACTTTATAAACGTTTTTTGAAAGCATGAGCTAGAAACGAAAAAAAATTACGTGTTCAAATATTTATTGATGGGGGTTAGCTACTGTTTCATAACATGCGAAGACGATAGTTGTGCAACAGTTGTGACACGTTCAACCTGGTTAAGGATTTTTTATGACCCGACTTCAAAGCACCAATATTCACCTGCTGCCAAAAGATGTGGCGCGACCTCAATATGATCGCAGCCAATTAAAAGCAGGCATCGTGCACCTGGGTATCGGTGCTTTTCATCGTGCGCATCAGGCGTTTTATACCGAGGCTGTGCTTAATCAGTTTGGTGGCGACTGGGGCATCATCGGTTGCAGTTTGCGCTCAGCTGTAGTGCGGGACCAAATGGCGCCACAGGATAATTACTACACGCTGGTCGAGCGCTCCGGCGCGGGTGAAAAACGGCAATTGATCGGGGCCGTCATCAATACCCTTGTAGGCCCGGAAGACCCGGCCACGCTGGTGGCGATTATGGCCGACCCGGCAATTAAAATAGTATCGCTGACGGTGACCGAGAAAGGCTATTGCCATGATCCTGCTACCGGTGATCTCAACTTCTCCCACCCGGATATCAGCCACGATCTGGCTAACCTGAGTGAACCAAAATCGGCGCCGGGTTTTCTGGTGGCGGCGCTGCAGGCGCGCTATCAACAGGGCGAGAAAAGTTTTACCGCAATGAGTTGTGACAATTTGCCGGATAACGGTGCGCTGCTAAAAAACGTCACGCTGCAGTTTGCGGAAAAAATATCCCCGCAGCTGGCGCAGTGGATCAGCGCTAACACCTGCTTTCCCGGCACCATGATTGATCGCATCGTGCCCGCCACTACCGCTGCTGACAAAGACGAACTGGAGGCCCATCTCGGGGTGCGCGATGAAGCCATGGTGGTGGCTGAACCTTTCTCGCAATGGGTGATTGAAGATAGTTTTGCTGACGGTCGTCCTCAATGGGAAGCCGTGGGTGCGCAGTTAGTCGATGATGTACGCATCTTCGAAAAAATTAAACTGCGCTTGCTCAATGGCGCCCACTCCACCTTGGCATACGCCGGTTATCTCGCGGGCTTCCAATACATCAGCGAAGTGATGAATGAACCGGCCTTCGTCAATCTGATTACGCGTTACATGGCGCGTGAAGCTGGTGAAACCCTAACGGCGCCTGCCGGCTTTGATATTGAGCAGTACAAGGTGCAATTGCGTCAGCGCTTTTTTAATACCGCACTAAAGCATCGCACCTGGCAAATTGCGATGGATGGCTCGCAGAAACTGCCTCAGCGCTTCCTGCAAAGTTTGCGCGAACAATTGGCCGGGGCCGGGCATATCGACATTATCTGTCTGGCGCTCGCGGCCTGGATACGTTACGTGACGGGTGTTGATGAAAAGGGCGCGGCGATAGAAGTTTCTGACCCGCTGGCAGCAGAGTTGCGGAGCCTGTGTGACACACACGCAGGTAATACCGAAGCGATGGTGCGTGCGATTGTGGCGCTGCCGCAGATTTTTGGTGCTGACCTGAAAGACAATACCCAGGTGATTGATAATATCGTTTTCTGGTTGGACCAGTTTTACGAGCAGGGTGTGCTGCACACTGTCCGTCAGCATTTTACCGGAGTGAAGGCTTAAGCGCGGCCGCGGATGTCGGCCTGGGAATATTAATAAGCTATTTATCCTGCACTTAAATGTTTCAAGCGTGCAATAAAAAAACGCCGACCTGATAAGTCGGCGTTTTTTATGGAGATTAGTTAATTGAACAAGGTTAATTAAATTTTGAAGCTATCAATCTGCTGTTTAAGCTCGCTGCTTTCTTCAATCAACTGATTGCCGCTTTCGCTCACCACCTGGGCGTTATGAGATACCTGCTCGGACAACCCATGAATCGCGGTGATGTTTTTGCTCACTTCATTCGCAACCGAACTTTGCTGATGCGATGCCGTGGCAATCTGATGGTTCATGTCGTTGATGATGCTGATGTTCGCGCGGATTTTCTCCAGCGCTTCACCGGCCTTCGCTGCCGTATCGATGGTGCTGCGTGCTGACACGGTGCTGGTGTTCATGGCCTGATGGGCTTCATCTGCCGCACGTTGCAGCTGCACAATAATCGTTTCAATTTCTTCCGTTGAGGTGCGGGTCTTCTGTGCCAGTGAGCGTACTTCGTCGGCAACTACCGCAAACCCGCGACCCTGTTCACCCGCCCGTGCCGCCTCGATCGCTGCGTTCAGGGCCAGCAAGTTGGTCTGCTCGGCAATTGCGCGGATCACTTCCATTACCGAACCGATGTTTACGCTGCTGTCTTTCAGCACCTGAATTTTCTGCGCAGTAGACTCGATCTGAACCGTCAGTGAGTTGACGTTATCGAGCGACTGGTTAACCACCTGATTACCCTGTTCGGCCAATACGCTGGTGGCATTGGTGCGCTCCGCCGTATCACCGGCATGGCGGGCAATTTCATTGGCGGACGCTGACAGCTCTTCCACTGCCGTGGCGACCAGCTCAATTTCGCGCAGCTGCTGGGTGGTGGAGTTGACCGTGCTATCGGTTGCCGAAGCCATGGCTTGTACGTTGACGCGCACCTTGTCATTCACTTGCACCACGTTGCGGATAATGTGGGCAATATGCTCCATTACGCGGTTGAAGTTGTGCGCCAGTGCGGCAACTTCATCACCACGAGCGGTGGGCAGGCGACGCGTCAGGTCACCACCACCATCGGCGATGGAAGACAGTGAGCGGGTCACTTCATCAACAGGTGCCAGGATCAAAGAGCGGGTCAACAGATAGACGGTTACCAGGCTGGCGAGCAGCAGAGTGATTACCACCAGGATGTTGTCGCGTACCTGGGTGCTTAACACCTGCTGCATTTCACCGGTAGAGAAGGTGATGTCGTAGCTGCCGATGGTTGCGCCGTTGTAGACAATCGGAATCGCGCGCTGCGTGACTTGACCGACGTTAAGCGAATCATCCTCGGCTTTGGCTAACACCTGACCACGGTGATCGGTAATCGTGACACCGGTGATCAGGGAGGTATTTACCAGAGACTGGGTGATAGCCTCAATCTGCTGAAAATCGTAAGCAAATACCGCTTCCAAAATGGACGAGTTGGTCAATTCGACCATTGCATGGCTGTCAACTTCGAATTTGCCTTGCAGGCTGCTGCTTGCCAACTGGTAATTGATAAAGGCGATTATGATGGCAATTAATACCATCGCCCCGGTCAGGGCCGCCATAAGCTTGGTAAGTAAAGAGCGTTTGATCATGTGAATCTCCGCGAACTGACAGCTCAACAGCGACCATCGCTGAAGGCCTTATGCTTTTATTGATAGCTATCTTGCTCTGCCAGGCGTCCCTCTATTGGCAAGTTTTGTCCAGGACAAAAATAATGCCTACTACTGCTATTAATCTAGCCTAGTTGGGTTAGCGGCAGAGTCAACAAATGGTTGAGTGTAAAGAAAGCGAAAGCCACCCCTATTTGGTGGCTAAAGAAGGAGGTATACGTGTTGCGGCGGAGATTATTGAGTGGATGCGTCGGTGTCCATTACTGACTACACATTAATCTTTAGTACCTGCTGCCATGCCCAAGTCCTTTAATTTACGGGTTAAGGTATTGCGCCCCCATCCTAGAAGATTGGCCGCGTCGCGTTTACGTCCAGCGGTGTATTTTAACGCGGTTTCAATTAACGCGCGCTCAAATGTTGGTACTGCCTCACTCAATAACTGATGTTGGCCCCGGGCCAGGGCCTGATCTGCCCAATAGCGCAGTGCTTTTTCCCAATCCTCTCCCAGCGTGCTGCTCTCTTTATGTTCAAGCAATTCGGGCGGCAAATCTTCAATATGCACTTCGCGCCCGGAGGCCATTACCGTAATCCAGCGGCAGGTATTTTCCAACTGCCGGACGTTGCCCGGCCACTGCAGAGAAGTCAGAAATTCTTCGGTTTCCGCTTGCAGCACTTTGGGCTCGACACTCAGCTCTGTTGCGGCCTTGTGTAAAAAGAAGCGCGCAAGTTTGGGAATATCTTCGCGGCGGTTGGCGAGTTTGGGAATATGAATGCGAATCACATTCAAGCGATGAAACAAGTCTTCCCGAAAGCGATTTTCGGCCACCAGGGTTTCCAGGTTTTGATGGGTTGCGGCAATAATCCGCACGTCGACTTTGACTGGCGTATGGCCGCCCACGCGATAAAACTCGCCGTCCGCGAGCACCCGCAATAACCGGGTTTGGGTATCCGCTGGCATATCCCCGATTTCGTCCAGAAACAGCGAGCCACCGTTGGCTTGTTCAAAGCGACCCTGCCGTTGGGAAGCGGCTCCGGTGAATGCGCCTTTTTCGTGGCCAAAGAGCTCGGATTCCATCAGGTCTTTTGGAATCGCCGCCATATTGAGGGCGATAAACGGCTTCTGCCGACGCGGGCTGTGGCGGTGGAGGGCATGGGCGACCAATTCTTTACCGGTACCGGACTGCCCGTTGATCAGCACCGTAATGTTTGACTGTGACAGGCGGCCAATCGCACGAAACACTTCTTGCATCGCCGGCGCTTCGCCAATGATCTCCGTGTTGATATCCAGTAGCGGGTTGTGGTGCAGGTCGTTGCGCTGTTCCAGCGCATGGGCCAGCGCCCGCTGGGTTACCGCGACCGCATCATCGACATCAAAAGGTTTGGGCAGATATTCGAAAGCACCGCCCTGATAGGCGGCCACCGCACTGTCGAGGTCCGAGTGCGCGGTCATGATGATGATGGGAATCTGCGGGTGGTTCACATGCAGATTGCCCAACAGCGTCAGTCCGTCTACGCCGGGCATCCGGATATCGCTGATGATCGCATCCGGCACTTCGCGGTTGAGCTGGCTCAGGGCGCTATCGCCCGAGTCGAACACGCGGGTTTCTATCTGCGCTTGCTGCAACGCCTTATCCAGCACCCAGCGAATAGAGCGGTCGTCATCAATAATCCAGACTCGGTTAGGCTTCTGCATGGTGTACATCCATTGGTAGATAAAGCGTGAAACGGGTAGCGCCCGCTTCGCTCTGGCATTCGATCAAGCCGTTATGTTGATGGATCAGGTGTTGTGAAATTGTCAGGCCGAGACCGGTACCGCCAGCGCGCCCGGAAATCATCGGGTAAAAAATATTTTCGATCATGTCGGGGGAAATGCCGGGGCCGTTGTCGATAATGTCCACCCGGCAGACCAGCGGATGGTGCCGCCGCCCGATAGTGAACTGGCGTTGGATGCGGGTGCGCACCCGAATTACACCCTTATCAATACCGGCTTCGAGCAAGGCCTGCATGGCATTGCGCACAATATTTAACAATGCCTGAATCAGCATTTCCTTATCCGCCATCATGTCGGGAATGCTGGGATCGTAATCGCGCAACAGCTGGATGCGACCGCGGCATTCGGCATGAATAATCGTGGCAACGCGCTCCAGGGGTTCGTGCACATTCAAGGAGCGAAATTGCGGCAACTGATTGGGGCCGAGCATACGGTCGACCAGATTACGCAGGCGATCCGCCTCATCGATAATAATGCTGGTGTATTCCTGCAGCTCGCGCTCCGGCAGCTCCCGTGCCAGCAGCTGGGCCGCGCCGCGAATCCCGCCGAGCGGATTTTTAATTTCGTGGGCCATGCCGCGCACCAGGTTGCGCGTGGTTTCGTGGGAGGACGACAGCATCTCTTCGCGGCTGATGCGGATCAGCCGGTCAATCGGCTGTACTTCGATCATTAAACTGTCCTGCTCGCCAAACGGGGTAACCGTGTAATCCACGGTAATTTGCGCACCGCTCAGCAGTTGCCATTCGGCATGCCGCTTGATGTAGCGATCAGCCTGGGTGGCGGCCAGCTTTAATTGCTTGGCGGCTTCGGCGGATTCGTGAAAAAAATAGGTGATCGGCTCCCCCGCGCAGCGCTCGCAGCTCACCGCCAGCAAGGCTTCCGCCGCCGGGTTCAAGTAGCGCAAGAGCAAATCCCTGTCCACCAGAATGATGGCGGTATTCAGGCTGTCTAAAAGTGATTTATGGAACTCATGCTCGTTCAAAACGGAAGCGTCCTGTTATGCCTTGCCAGGGTGCGGGCGCCGGTTAAGGAAAGTGCAGGGCGCCTGCCCAGGGGAGGGCTTGGAATCTGCGAGGAGGAATGCAAAAAATAAACCAAGAGCGAAACGGCCTGTTTTAGCGCAGTTACGGGGAGAATAGTAAGCAAAAAAGCAGCGGGGTGCACCAAAATGGTGCTTGCTTAGTTGGCTTTCGGGCCGGCGCGCAGCGGCGTATTCAGGCTCGGGCGGATGACATTCACAATCACTTCGGGCGACTTGCCCAGAGAGCGGCCATTCACGTCGACCACTTCGACCAGCAGTGTGTGGGCGCCCCGATAAATCTCCTGTACCAGCACACTGCTTGAGCGGGTTTCTTCCAGCAGTTCGCCGTTGATAAAAAACATCAGCAGGTGATCGGGGTCCAGCGGCCGACTGAGATTAACCGCAATGGCCAGATCGCGCTGTCCGGGCGGAATAGTGACGTTTTCCCGGGGGCTGATAATGCGTACTTCGTAGTGCTCGTCCTGCGCCGCAGCGCGGTCGCGGGTGCTGTTGCTGACCGGCACATGGTTCTGTGCGGGCGGCAGGGTATTAATCGGCGGCAGTTTGACTTGCTCGCTGTCGGCGCTGGGCGGCTGATCGGTATAAATCCAATTGCCGTTTTTATCGCGGGTTTTATAAATTTCCGTCGCGTTGGCAAAGAGGCAGCAAACACAGAGAACACCGCAAAGAATGCGCACTAACATAAATTTGTCCTCAATGATTTTTCCTCAAGGTTACTCCGTGAGACGCCAAAGAAAAAGCCCGCCGGTTTCCCGGGCGGGCTTTTTCTCTCAAGCGATGTCTGCCGAAGGCAGATCAGCCGGTTTAGAGGTGTAGTTTAAACGCTGTAGTAAAGCTCAAACTCAACCGGATGCGGGGTCATGTTAACGCGCTGGATTTCGCCTTTTTTCAGGGCGATGTAAGCGTCGATAAAGTCCTTGGAGAAGACGCCGCCGGCCAACAAGAAATCGTGATCATCTTCCAGTGCATGAAGCGCTTCTTCCAGACTGGCGCACACGGTTGGAATCAGTTTCTCTTCTTCTTCCGGCAGGTCGTACAAGTCCTTGGTTGCTGGCTCGCCCGGATGGATTTTGTTCTGTACACCATCAAGACCGGCCATCAACAGGGCTGCAAAGCAGAGGTAGGGGTTAGCCGTTGGGTCCGGGAAGCGGGTTTCAATGCGTTTGGCTTTCTCGCCCACGGTGTAAGGGACGCGGATTGACGCCGAGCGGTTGCGGGCCGAGTAAGCCAGCATAACCGGTGCTTCAAAGCCGGGCACCAAACGCTTGTAGGAGTTGGTCGAGGCGTTACAGAACGCATTGAGCGCTTTGGCGTGCTTGATAATACCGCCCACGTAGTAGAGCGCCGTTTCTGACAGGCCCGCGTAAGAATCGCCCGCAAACTGATTTTTGCCATTTTTAGAAAACGACTGGTGCACGTGCATCCCCGAACCGTTATCGCCAATCAGGGGCTTAGGCATAAAGGTCGCGGTCTTGCCGTATTGGTGCGCCACGTTGTGCACGCAGTACTTCAGGATTTGTACTTCGTCAGCCTTTTTAACCAGCGTGTTAGCACCGACACCGATTTCACACTGACCGGCGTTAGCCACTTCATGGTGGTGGATTTCAATTTCCAGGCCCATGGCTTCCATGGCATTACACATAGCGCCGCGAATATCGTGCAGCGAGTCAATCGGTGCAACCGGGAAGTAACCGCCTTTTACGCGCGGGGAGTGGCCGTGTTTACCTTCGACATCGTCGCCGGATTGCCAGGCCGCTTCTTCAGATTTGATCTTGTAAAAGGAGCCGCCCATGCCGCTGTGGAAATGAACACTGTCGAAAATAAAGAATTCAGGCTCGGGACCAAACAGGGCCACATCGCCCAGGCCGGTAGACTTCAGGTATTCTTCCGCCCGCAGACCAATGGAGCGCGGGTCACGGTCGTAGCCTTGCATGGTGGCCGGCTCAACAATATTGCAGCGAATATTAATGGTCGCCTCTTCATAGAACGGATCCAGCACGGCGGTGGAGTCATCCGGCATCAGGATCATGTCCGAGTCGTTAATACCTTTCCAGCCGGCGATTGAAGACCCGTCAAACATCTTGCCTTCAACGAAGAAGTTATCGTTTACCACACTTGATGGAAAGGTCACGTGTTGCTCTTTACCGCGTGTATCGGTGAAACGCAGATCAACCCACCGAGCGCCGTGTTCGTTGATCAAGTCCTGAGTCTTAGACATTGGATGCCTCCAGTAAAGTAGCCGGGCTGGCTACGAATGATGAATCGGAATTTTCCCGTTGCCCATCTGCGCTCACCAGCCTTGTGTCCATTTAGCATGGGAGCGAGCAGGGGCGAGAGATAGGGTGTCCGAAAAGGGGCAAAATATATGCCATTCCGCAAAAATAGCAATAAGCCAGTAAAAACGAGGGGCGCCGTTCAGTGCCGCTTGGCGCTCATCTGTAATACGCACCAAAACATTGCACAAAAATCGCTCATTGCACCAATTTGGTGCCGAAGGATGCCCCTGTATAGTTCATGACTATAGTGTGCGCCCGTTTTTGCGATAGGAAAACTTAATTGATCAATGACGACCGACTCAGTAAAACAGATCATCCTCATTCGGCGCCTGATTCACTGCCGCAGAAAAAATGTATAACACCGATAAAGCAGGAAGTTTTGCAATGCATGCTATGAATACCACTGAAATCTTTTTGATCGCCATGACGATCATCTTCTCCGTGCCTTATTTAATCTGGCGCCTGGGCAAAACCGATTATTGGGCGCCGCTGGTAGTGGTACAAATTATCGCGGGGATTCTCCTGGGCCCCGGTGTCCTAGGCGCTATTTTTCCGGATTACTACGAATTCGTATTCAACCCCGACGTGGTTCAGACCCTCACCGGTATCGCCTGGTGGGGCGTGATGGTTTTCGTTTTTCTCGCGGGGATTGAGCTGGATCTGGGCAAGGCCTGGAAATACAAATACGAAAGTGGCGTTACCGCAGGCTTGGCACTGGGTACACCGCTGTTGTTTGGCTGCGTGGCCGGTCTGGGCATGTTGATGTATGACGGGTGGGTCGGCACCGAAGGTCAGCCTTGGCAATTTGTGCTGGGGGTGGGCATGTCCTGTGCCGTGACAGCGCTGCCCATCCTGATTCTATTGATGGAAAAACTGGATATCCTGCGCCAGCCCATCGGTCAACGTATTTTGCGCTACGCCAGCCTGGATGACATCGCCATTTGGGGTGTGCTCGCCTTAATTTTGCTCGATTGGGATCGGGTAGGGCGTCAAGGTATGTTTCTGGCGGGCTTCGCCGCTGCTGCCTATCTCTACCGCAAACTGATGGTGCGTATTCCAGAAGCTGATCGTTGGTACGTCAGCATAATCTGGCTGGCGGTATGTGGCTTCGCCGGCGATTGGTCGGGCATGCATTACATGGTCGGTGCCTTCCTCGCGGGCGCGGTGACCGATGCCAAGTGGTTTAAGCTGGAGGATATGGACAAGCTGCGTTATCACTTATTGCTGATTGTGATGCCCGTGTTTTTCCTCAGTACCGGTTTACGCACTAACTGGGATGTGGGTGGTACGGCGGTATTTGTAGCAGCGGCGGTGTTACTGGTGGCCTCGGTGGCGGGTAAGCTGGCCGGGGTGCATCTTGCGGGCAAAATCCTCAAATGGGAAAAAGGCGAGGCCTCCATTATCGGCTGGCTGCTGCAAACCAAGGCGCTGATTATGATTATCTTCGCTAACGTATTGCTCGATAAGCAAATCATCACCAACGAAACCTTCACCGCATTACTGGTTATGGCGGTCGGCAGCACCATGCTTACCATTCCCATAGTCGCGCCCAAACTAATGCGCATTAAAGAGCTGATTTTTCGCTCGACCTGATTGGGGTTATTGGGGATCTTGCATTACGGCGCTGAGTTATGTCGGCTCCGTAAGGGGGGCGGTGGTTCCGTAGCGTTATGCAGGACACGCCGTGAACCCATCCCTGGTTACAAAAACCCACGACGACTTTCACTGCTCACTTTTTATAGGCCTTCAAGTACAAGTGTGGGTGAGGAGTCATTGCCGCAAGCCCGCTAACGCCGCACGCTCAATTTTCACGCAAAATCCCGCTGCCGCTGAGGTATAATCGCCGCCCTTTTAATTGGGCGGCTTTCCGCCTGACCTCGATGCAGGCCCGTTTGATGCACTTTATTGTCAAAGTATTTTCCGAAATTTTTATCAAAAGCATGCCCGTGCGCAAACGCATGATTCGGCAGCTGCGCGATAACCTGCGCAAACTCCTGGCCGATCAGGGCGTCGGTATCGATGTGCGCCAGGATTGGGAAAAAATTGAAATCATCGCACCCGCAGCCGACGCGGCGATTACCGCCCAGGTCGCAGAAGTGCTGGCGCGCACACCGGGCATTGCTAACTTCTCCCTGATTCAAGCTTACCCGCTGGGTGATCTGGACGATATTCTCGACAAAACCCTGCTCCATTGGGGCGATATTCTGCACGGCAAAACTTTTTGTGTGCGGGTTAAGCGTCACGGTAATCACAGCTTTAATTCCATGGATGTAGAGCGTTACGTCGGCGGGGGTTTGTTGCTTAAAACCCAGGCAAAAGGTGTCGATCTGCATCAGCCCGATTTTGTGGTGCCGCTGGAAATTAAAAAAGATCGCCTGTTTGTAGTGACCCGCAAAACCCAGGGGCTGGGCGGTTTTCCTCTGGGCACACAAGACGCCGTGCTGTCGCTGATCTCCGGTGGT
This sequence comes from uncultured Cellvibrionaceae bacterium, assembly GCA_964440135.1. GTDB lineage: Bacteria > Pseudomonadota > Gammaproteobacteria > Pseudomonadales > Cellvibrionaceae > Cellvibrio. Next base: position 44,923 of record CAYTQQ010000010.1, read on the forward strand.
TTTGACTCCACCGTTTCTACTTATCAGTGCATCAAACGCGGGCTGCGTACCCACTACTGCTTCTTTAACCTCGGCGGGCGCGCCCATGAGCTGGGCGTTAAAGAAGTGGCCTACTACCTGTGGAGCAAATACGGCGCTTCCCATCGGGTGCAATTTGTTACCGTGCCGTTTGAAGACGTGGTGCAGGAAATCCTCACCAAGGTGGATAACGCCTACATGGGGGTGGTGCTCAAGCGCATGATGCTGCGCGCTGCCGAAAAAGTGGCCGCGTCGCTGGAAATTCCGGCGCTGGTGACCGGTGAAAGTGTGGCCCAGGTATCCAGCCAGACCCTGATTAATCTGTCGGTGATTGATCAGGTCACCGACATGCTGGTGCTGCGTCCGCTGGCGACCATGGACAAAGGCGACATTATTGATATCTCCCGCCGGATAGGTACCGAAACCTTTGCCGCGAGCATGCCCGAATACTGCGGCGTGATCTCGGTGAATCCGACCACCCGCGCGCGGCAGCATAAAGTGGAAGAAGTAGAAACCCATTTTGATTTCGACATTCTGGAGCGCGCCATTGCCATCCGCGTCGCGCAAAATATCGACGACGTCGTGGGCGAGCTGGATGCGGATTTGTCCGTGCCGCTCTTTGCCGAGTTACAGGCGGGGCAGGTGGTTATCGACATTCGTCATCCCGATGAAGAAGAGCTGGCCCCGCTCGCCCTGCCGGCAGCCGTGGAGCTGCGTAAAATTCCGTTCTACGCCCTGAATAAACAATTTCCGGGTTTGCAGGCAGAAAGCCAGTATCTGCTCTATTGTGAAAAAGGCGTGATGAGCCAGTTGCATGCGGCCCATCTAAAAAGCGCGGGGCACACTAATGTCGGTGTTTATCGACCGGTCAAAGCGTCGTCGAGCAAAGCTTCATCGAAAAAAGCGTCGTCTAACAACGGGTAGCGGAATAAATCATGGCGAATAACACCCAGCGTAAACAACAGGCGATGTATCTGGTGGTTGTGTTAATCGTCGTGTTTGCGGCCATGTGTGCCGGTTTATATATGGGCGGTGTGCGCCTGGGCAATTTTGGTTTTAATGCGCCGAGCGGCGAAGCCAGCGGCATTCGCTACGCCACCATGACCGATGCGCAAATGCTCTGCGAAGCGCGCACCCGCGAGGTATTTGGCGAGCGCCTGCGTACCCTGGTCGTCGATACCCACTCCACCCGCCTGGACAAAAAAGCCAGGCTTTTCAAGGTGTTTTTGGAAGCCGACGTGTACGCCAGTGGTCGCGCCGGCGCGACCAATCGCCACTTTATCAATTGTTTTACACGCACCGAGCGGCTGGCAATCACCAGTTATCAGTTCGCCAAAGATGGCGAGCCAATGAAAGAAATTGGACGCTCGCCCTTCGGGCTGTAACTCCTTGCCGGGGTTTATGCACCGTTTTTACCCTTAACCTGATCCCAAGCAGAGGCGGTCGGTGCCGGTATTTGTCACGAAAGTGTCGCGATTTCCCGGTTAATTTGCTCCGATACGCCGTTTTTTAGTCTTCTGCATTCCTGCGCAGCCCGCATCCGGGTATAATCTGCGCCTCGAAAATTCGCCCCCAAGAGATACATCATTGTGATAGACCAATCCCTGATCGAAAAACTGCGTAATATCGCCATCATCGCTCACGTTGACCACGGCAAAACGTCCATGGTTGACCAGCTTCTGCGGCAATCCGGAACCCTTGATCGCCGCGACGATTCGCCCGATTTGATCATGGATAACAATGATCAGGAGCGTGAGCGCGGTATTACCATCCTGGCTAAAAACACCGCGATCAAGTGGAATGGCTATCGCATCAACATCGTCGATACCCCCGGACACGCCGACTTTGGCGGTGAAGTAGAGCGGGTATTGTCGATGGTCGATTCGGTGTTGTTGATCGTGGACGCCGTGGGTGGGCCCATGCCGCAAACCCGTTTCGTCACCCAGAAAGCCTTTGAGCAGGGCTTAAATCCGATTGTGGTTATCAACAAAATTGACCGCCCGGGCGCCCGTCCGGATTGGGTAGTGGATCAGGTGTTTGATTTGTTTGATCGCCTCGGCGCCACCGAAGAGCAGCTCGACTTCCCGATCATTTACGCCTCGGCCCTTAACGGTGTGGCGGGTTTGTCGCCGGACGCGATTGCCGATGACATGACACCTTTATTCCAGATGATCGTCGATAGCGTTCGGCCGCCTAAAGTCGACCTCGATGGCCCCTTCCAGATGCAGATCTCGGCCCTCGATTACAACAGTTATGTAGGCGTTATCGGTGTGGGGCGTATCACGCGCGGCACCTTGGTGCCCAACCAGCAAATCGTGGTGGTTGACCATGACGGTAACCAGCGCAAGGCGCGCGTCCTGCAAGTAATGGGCTATCACGGCCTGCAGCGCATCGAAACTGAAAAAGCCTACGCCGGTGACATTGTGTGTATTACCGGCGTCGACAAGCTTGGTATTTCCGACACTCTGTGCAGCCCCGACGCAGTTGAAGCCTTGCCGGCGCTGACCATCGATGAACCTACCGTGAGCATGACCTTCCAGGTCAATGATTCGCCGTTTGCCGGTAAAGAAGGCAAGTTTGTTACCAGCCGGAATATTAAGGATCGTCTGGAGCAGGAGTTGATTGCCAACGTCGCCTTGCGCGTTGAGCCAGGTGATAGCCCGGATAAATTCGTCGTCTCTGGCCGTGGTGAGCTGCACCTCTCCGTTCTGATCGAGAGCATGCGCCGCGAAGGTTTTGAGCTGGGCGTTTCGCGCCCTGAGGTTGTTCAGAAAGTGGTTGACGGTGTGGTGCACGAACCCTTTGAACAGGTCGTGATTGATATCGAAGAGCGTCATCAGGGCTCAGTAATGGAAGAGCTGGGCTTGCGCAAAGGCGAGCTGACCAATATGGAGCCGGATGGCAAGGGTCGCATCAAGCTGGAATTTCTGTGTCCTTCACGCGGGCTGATCGGTTTTCGCGGAACCTTTCTGACGCTGACGTCAGGCACGGGCATTATGACGTCCATCTTTGATCACTATGGTCCGGTGAAAGAAGGCGAAGTAGCCAAGCGTCAAAATGGTGTACTGGTCTCCATGGTAAAAGGAAAAACCCTCGCTTACGGCTTGCACCCGCTGCAGGATCGCGGACGCTTATTCCTCGGTGCTGGTGTCGAGGTGTATGAAGGCCAGGTGATCGGGATTCATTCGCGCAGCAACGATCTGGTGGTGAACCCCACCAAGGCCAAGCAGTTAACCAACGTGCGCGCCTCGGGTACGGATGACGCCTTGACCTTGTCGCCTCCGATTCGCCACACCCTGGAACAGGCCCTGGAATTTATCGAAGACGATGAGTTGGTCGAAGTGACCCCGCAGAGCATTCGCCTGCGTAAAAAATTGCTGACGGAAAACGAGCGTAAGCGCGCAAAAAAATAGTTTTTCTCAGGCTGAACATGCACGAACCAGCCCTGAACGGCTGCGTAATATCAGCCTTGAGCAGCGTGTAATAACGGCGCTGATCGGGATCGCTGAAAAACGTGGGCGAGCAAGGCCGGTTGCGGCTCTCAAAATCCCCTCCGCTGTATGGCCGAGGGGATTTTAATTTTTAGCACCTGCATAACCAATGATGTGTGGCTTATGGATATTTTCTGGATTTTTGCTTACCTGCTGCTCGGCGGCGTAACCGGATTGTGTGCCGGCCTCTTTGGGATCGGCGGAGGCGGCATTATGGTGCCGGCCTTGGCCTTTATGTTTACCCGTCAGGATTTCGCGCCCGACCAGTTGCTGCATATTGCTCTGGCAACATCCATGGCGGCCATTGTGCCCACGTCGCTCGCCAGCGCCCGGGCCCATCATCGGCGCAATGCCGTGTTATGGCCCGTGGTAAAAATTATTACCCCCGGCGTTTTGCTCGGCACCTTTGCGGCGACTTTTTTAGCCAGCGAACTTGCCGCTGCACCCCTGGCGATTTTCTTTTCGGTATTTATGGGTGGTGTAGCGCTGCAAATGGTGCTCGATCGCAAACCCACACCATCTCGCCAATTACCTGGCCCGGTGGGGTTGTCGCTGGTCGGGACGGGCATCGGTGGCGTGTCGGCGCTGGTGGCGATTGGCGGTGGTTCGCTGACAGTTCCTTTTCTTGCCTGGTGCAACGTCCGTTTGCAATCGGCGATCGGCACCTCGGCGGCGGTGGGCATTCCCATCGCACTGGCGGGTGCGACTGGCTATATCGTCAACGGCTGGTCAGTCAGTGATTTACCGGCTTATACCCTCGGTTTTGTTTACTGGCCGGCGGTAGTGGCGATTGCTGTGGCCAGTTTTATCACCGCGCCGCTGGGCTCGGCGCTGGCGCATCGCCTGCCGGTGCCGACGTTAAAGAAAATGTTTGCGTTGCTGTTGGCGTTGCTCGCCATCCAAATGCTTGTGAGTGTTAGCGGAAGTTAATATGTCGTCTCTTCGTCCAGAAACTGCTGATGTGCCGGTGGTGTCCGAGCCGTCAGCCAATTACTTGTCTGCCATGCGGCAGTCTATTGTGGGTGCGCTCAAGCAGAATCTTTTGCCGGGTATGGTGTTGCAAGCTTTTGCGCTCAGTATTTTGCTGATCTACTTTTTGCTGCCGGAATCCCGTCCGATCTTTGCCTGGTTTGGTGCACAAAAACAAACCTACGGCTACGCCTATTCGTTTTTTGCTACCGCGTTATTTGGTGGGTTGATTCCGTTTTTATTTTTGCTGAAAACCAAACGCCTCGATGCCGCGCGTAACGTGTGGGGTCTGCTGTGTTTTTATGTGTTGTTCTGGGGCACCAAAGGCATGGAGGTGGATTTTATCTACCGCCTCCAGGGTGGCTGGTTTGGTTACGCCAATGACTTTTCCACGATTGCCACCAAAGTGGCGATCGATCAGTTTATTTACAGCGCCCTCTGGGCGGCGCCGAGTATCACGCTGATTTATTTGTGGGTAGAAAATAATTACAGCCTGCGACGCGCGCGTAACGCACTCACGCCGACGTTTTTTGGGGTCACGATTCCAACGGTCATTCTGTCCAACTGGCTGGTGTGGATTCCAGCCGTCAGCGTTGTCTATGCCATGCCCGGTGAGTTGCAGATTCCGTTGTTTAATCTGGTGCTGTGTTTTTGGGTGTTGCTGCTCGCGGTGCTTAATGCCAAGCCGCAACGGTAAGTTGTGCAGGCATTCGTGTACTGCGGGTGTCATTCACTGCCGGGCACGCCAGCCTTGGAAATTCGCTGGCTGCCCCGCTTAAAATTTTTCTTTGATAATTTCTACCAGCGCCTGAATATGATCTTCGCGATCATTCAGCGCCGGAATATAGTGATAGCTCTCGCCACCGGCGTGCATAAATATCTCGCGGTTTTCATCGGCCAGTTCTTGCAGGGTTTCCAGGCAATCCACGCTGAATGCCGGCGACAAAATGGCCACCTTTTTAATGCCCGCCTTGGGCAGTTTTTTCAGGGTTTCATCGGTGTAAGGTTTTAACCATTCCGCATAACCAAAGCGGGACTGAAAAGTCGTCACGTAACTGTCTTTATCCAGCCCCAGCTCTTCCGCCACCAACCGCGTCGTTTTCAGGCAGAAACAGTAATAAGGATCACCCAGATCCAAACTGCGTTTGGGGGTGCCGTGGTAAGAGAAAATAAATTGCTGCGGCATACCGTGGGCGGCGATGTGCTCCTTGACGCTTTGGGCAAGTGCCTCGATATACAGTGGGTGGTTAAAATAACCGTTGATAAATTGCAGCTCCGGCACCCAGCGCCAGGTTTGCAGCTCGCGCGTTACCGCATCGAACACCGAACCGGTAGTGGCTCCGGCATATTGCGGATAAAGCGGCAGCACAATAATACGTCCGACTTTTTCATCGCGAAGTTCTTGCAGCGCGTTTTTAATCGACGGGCTGCCGTAACGCATGGCCAGCTTGACCGTGATATTTTTCCCCAGCTGCTGCTGAATGGCTTGCTGCTGCCGTTGGCTGATGGCTAATAACGGCGAGCCTTCGTCGGTCCAGATTTGCTGATAAAGCGCGGCGGATTTTTTAGGGCGGGTGCGCAAAATAATACCGTGCAGAATGGGCTTCCACGCCAGCGGCGGAATTTCGATCACTCGCGGATCGGATAAAAACTCGGCCAGGTATTCGCGCACCGCTGTCGGTGTCGGGGCTGCCGGTGTGCCGAGATTTACTAACAAAATCCCGGTGGAATTCAGTTGGCGAAGCGCTTCCGGCTGGTGATAGGGAAGGTCCGGTTTGGAATCGTTAGGTGTCATTGTGGCTCCTGAAATCTGATCGGCAACATAACTTTTCAGGGTGCGGAAATCCAGTAGAAGATAGCAATCGCCGTCATTGGTAAGCCGCACCCTAAATAACATCCCCGGCGTGGTGGATGCTATAGTGCGCCCTTCCAAAAATCTGTTCGCCTGATTCCT
>CAYTQQ010000011.1:0-8604 GCA_964440135.1 uncultured Cellvibrionaceae bacterium
GGGCTAACATGAGAGTTATCAGTCTTAGCGTCGATGGTATTTTTCAAGCGGCGCAGCGCGGCCTTTATGAATGGCTGGCGAACCAAGACGCAGATGTGATCTGCTTACAGGATCTTCGAGCATTGGAATACGAACTGGATAAACCTATCTTCCAGTTGGACGGGTATTTTGCTTATTTTTTTGATTCTGGGACCAAGCATTACAACGGCGTCGCTATTTATACTCGTGTACAACCTAAAGCGTTGATTTTTGGGTTGGGTTTTTCATCGGGCGTGGATATGGAAGGCCGGTACCTGCAGGTTGACTATGAGCAGCTAAGTATCGGTTCGCTCCTTGCACCTGGAGCCACCTCGGAACTGGAGTCGCAGGAAGTTAAAATCAAATTCTTTGATGATTTCCAGGCACACCTCGATAAAATTACGCGCAAGCGGCGGGAATATATTTTCTGCGGCAACTGGGCCATGGCTCACACGCCGAAAGACGTCACCAATAGCACAGAAAATCAGCACAATTCCGGCTTTCTCCCGCATGAGCGCCAGTGGTTGAGTCAGTTGTTTAATCAGTTGGGTTACGTCGATGCATTCCGTCGCGTCAACCGCGACTCCGATGAATACAGCTGGTGGCCAAGTGGTACCAAGGATGAAGGCGACGGATGGCGGACCGACTTCCAGGTGGTGTCGAGCAGTATTGGTGGGCGAGTGGAATACGCCACCATTTATAAAAGTCAGCAATTCTCCAGTCACCTTCCGGTGATTATTGATTACGACATGGAGCTGGAGCGCTAATTTCCTACCTTAAGCGGTGCTTGCCACTTGCCCTGTTAGCAAGCAACCGATCTAACATCCCTGTTTGTATGTTTTTACGGAGCGGCCCAACCGCCGTTCCGGATTCAATTACTCTTCAGTACAAGCTTTTGCAGTTCATGTAATTCAGCAATCCCTTTTTTGGCCAACGCCAGCATGGCCGTAAATTCCTGCTCGCTAAACGGCTCTGCTTCTGCGGTACCCTGAATTTCAATCATGCCGCCATCATCACCCATCACCACATTCATATCGGTATCAGCGGTTGAGTCTTCGGGATAATCCAGATCGAGCACCGGTACCCCCTGGTAAATTCCTACTGACACAGACGCAATAGCGCGCTTTAAGGGTTCACCGGTGATTTTTCCGGTGGCCTTCAAATGCGCTATCGCATCAGCCAAGGCTACCCAGGCACCGGTAATGGATGCGGTGCGGGTACCGCCATCAGCCTGAATTACATCGCAATCGATATTGATGGTGTTTTCGCCCAAACGGCTCAGATCCACCGCCGCACGTAAAGAACGACCAATCAGGCGCTGGATTTCCACCGTGCGCCCGGTTTGTTTTCCGCGCGCCGCTTCACGATCCATGCGGGTGCCAGTAGAGCGCGGCAGCATGCCGTACTCAGCCGTTAACCACCCGGTTCCCTGGCCGCGTAAAAACGGCGGCACCCCTGCCTGCGCGCTGGCGGTACAAATAACTTTGGTATCACCAAACTCAACCAGCACAGAGCCTTCAGCGTGTTTGGTGTAACGACGGGTAATTCGGATATCACGGAGTTGGTCGGCGCTGCGACCGCTGGGGCGTTGCATAAAAAGGTCCTGTAAAGAGTGATGGATGACCTGTGGTACCATCTTTCAACGTTAAACTTTGTAAAAGCGAAGCGCACTCTAACAGCTCTCGCTCATCACCGTAACCGCTAAAAAAGGAAATGTTATGCCTCGCAGTATGACTGGATTTGCCCGCCGTGAAGCCAAGCTTTCATGGGGCACAGTGATTTGGGAAGTCCGCAGCGTTAACCACCGTTATCTTGAACCGGGTTTCAGATTGCCGGAAGATTTTCGTGAAATGGAACCGGCGTTGCGTGACGCTCTGCGTAAAACATTACAGCGCGGCAAGATCGAAGCAAGCTTGTCGGTACAATTTGAACAGGAAAATGATACCGAGCTCGGCGTCAATTTTCTTAAAGTGGGTCAGCTTGCCAATGCCTTGCAACAAATCAGTACGCAACTGGGTGGGCAGGCCGCGCCGATAAATCCTATGGAATTGCTGAAATGGCCCGGCGTGATTCAAAAGCAAGAGTTAGAGCGTGAAGTCATGCATGCAGCGGTGCTGGAGGTATTTAATGAAGCCTTGGCACTGTTGATAGAGCATCGTGATCGCGAAGGCGCTGAGCTGGCGCAACATATTTTGCAGCGCCTGGATAATGTGTCGGCACAAGTGGCGACCGTCCGTGCTCGACTGCCGGAAATTCTGCAGAGCCAGCGCGAGAAACTGCAAGCCAAAATAGCGACGTTACAGATAGAGCTGGATGACGAACGTCTGGAACAGGAGATTGCGCTCCTGGCCCAGAAAGCAGATGTTGATGAAGAGCTTGATCGGCTCGATACCCATGTCATCGAAGTGAAGCGGACACTCAAACAAACGGATTCCGTCGGCCGCCGCCTCGATTTTCTAATGCAAGAACTCAACCGCGAAGCCAACACCCTGTCCTCTAAAGCGATAGTGGCTGATACCACTCAGGCGGCGGTGGAGTTAAAAGTATTGATCGAACAAATGCGGGAGCAAATTCAAAATATTGAGTAAACGGGTTTGCAGATTATAGGTTGATGACAACCCGCAGCGGTTGCCCGGTTTGATCACCCCGATGAGCTGAATACAGGAACGAGGTGCGGATTCAGGGTTCGAAGCGATCCGAAGAGGCATCGGAAATCTGAACCAACGCTGCTAAGCCTTCGTTGCGCAATTTATCCATCAATAGTGCCAGCCGTTCAACATCCTTCGCATCCAGCTGTTCGCCGTGAACAAAGTCAAGGCGCCCTTTCGCCACCAGTTCGCGCACATAGCTGGGCCGAACACGGAGGCGTTCTGCAGTTTGGTGGATAGAGAGCAATTGTTGCAGCATAATTCAACCGGCTTAATCGTTGAGCTAAAACCCGCTCACCACTATGCCACAGAATGAGCGACAGAACTAAGTCGTAGCGATTGACCACTAGCGTCCGTCATTTGGACTCTGAGCTTTCTTCATCCTGTGCCATAATTCCACTTTTGAGCTCCACCAGACCATCCGGTTACTGCAGGAATAAGGCAATCTTGTATGAGCAATCGCGGCACCCTCTATACTATTTCGGCGCCTTCGGGCGCGGGCAAAACCAGTCTGGTCGCGGCGCTGGTGAAATCAAACCCGGAAGTATGCGTCTCCATTTCCCATACCACCCGGCCTATGCGTCCCGGTGAGCAGGAAGGGGTTAACTACCACTTCATTGATCGCGCCATCTTCGAGCGGATGTTGGATGAGGACGCGTTTCTTGAACATGCGCAAGTGTTTGATAATTTTTATGGCACCTCTCAAGCGTGGGTGATGGACACCCTGGCGCAAGGGGTGGACGTTATTCTGGAAATCGATTGGCAGGGCGCGGCCCAGGTTCGTCGCCTGCTGCCAGAAACCGTAAGCCTTTTTATTCTGCCACCATCGCTGGCGTGTTTGCGCCAGCGGTTGACGGGTCGCGGTACTGATGCACCGGAAATTATTGAGAAGCGCCTGAATGAGGCGATCAATGAAATGTCCCATTATGTGGAAGCGGACTATCTGATTATCAATGATGATTTCACCACCGCTTTGGCCCAGTTACAGGCGCTTATTACCAGCCAGCATTTGCGCCTCGTGCGCCAGGTAGCCCGCCACAGTGATTTATTACAAGAGCTGTTGAGCTGACCGAACTTTCATCCCATCGGTTGTTTATCTTGTGTACAATAACCGCACAGTCGTTTTCCATTGACCATGATAATGGTCGGTTCTTTTCAAGCAGATTGGCTGCTTAATTTTTAATTGAGTAAGAGTTTATGGCACGTATTACAGTTGAAGATTGTCTGGATCATGTTGATAACCGTTTTGAGTTGGTGATGGTGAGCAGTAAGCGCGCACGTCAACTGGCTATCGGTGGTAAGGATCCGCTGGTACCCGAAGAAAATGACAAGCCCACCGTTATTGCCCTGCGTGAAATTGAAGAAGGTCTGATTGACGCCAGCATCCTGCTGGAAAAAGATACCCTGCCGCAGCCCAAGCCTGAGCGCGTGTACGACAACGAGATCTAAGAATCGCTGAAATCCTGGTGTTATTTATGGCTCCAACAGCCTGTTCGCAGCGGCTATGAAGCGCAAAAACCTGCGGCGGACAAAGGGATTATTCCCAGGGTCAAAAAATCAGTTTTCCAGAGTTCTGTTATTGATCGATATCGGCCGCAGTATCCTGCGGCTGTCATTTTCGGAGATTAGGCGTTGCAAACCATTGAGGCCTTAAGTCATCGACTTTCGTCCTATCTTGAGGCTTCCCAAATCAATTTGGTGAAGCGCGCTTATTACTACGCCGAACAGGCCCACGACGGCCAAAAACGCCGCAGTGGTGAAGCCTATATCACCCATCCCCTGGCTGTTGCCGATATTCTTGCGCAGATGCATATGGACCATCAGAGCCTGATGGCGGCGATGCTGCATGATGTGATTGAGGATACCGGCATCAGCAAAAAAGCCATCGCCAAGCAATTTGGTGAAGTCGTGGCCGAGCTGGTTGACGGGGTGAGTAAACTGACCCAGTTTGAGTTCGAGTCGCATGCCGAAAAGCAAGCAGAGAACTTTCAAAAAATGGCTTTGGCGATGGCCAATGACCTGCGCGTGATCCTGGTGAAACTGGCTGACCGCTTGCACAACATGCGCACCTTGGGGGCCATGCCGCCGGAGAAAAAACGGCGTATCGCCAAAGAGACATTGGAGATCTACGCGCCTATTGCCCATCGTTTGGGCATGAACGATATGCGCATGGAGTTTGAGGATCGTGGCTTCTACGCTATGTATCCGCTGCGTGCGACCCGCTTGCAAGCGGCTTTGAAAATTGCGCGAGGTAATCGCAAAGAACTGGTCGAACAAATTCAGACCTCGATTGAAAAGCGCTTGGCGCGCGAAAATTTAACCGCGATTGTCCTCGGCCGCGAAAAGCACTTGTTCAGCATTTACGAAAAAATGCGGACCAAGAAAAAATACTTTAAAGAAATTATGGACGTTTACGCATTCCGCATCGTGGTGGATAGCGTGGATACGTGTTACCGCGTGCTGGGTATTGTTCACAACCTGTACAAGCCGGTGGCGGGAGAGTTCAAAGATTACATTGCCATTCCTAAAGCCAATGGTTACCAGTCACTGCATACCGTGTTAGTCGGTATGCACGGGGTACCTATTGAAGTGCAGATCCGCACCAAAGAAATGGATGAGATGGCGAACAACGGTATCGCCGCGCATTTCCTTTATAAATCCAGCAGTGACGATAGCGTCAACAACAGTCATAACCGTGCGCGGCAGTGGGTACAGGGCTTGTTGGAAATTCAGCGGCGTGCGGGCGACTCGCTTGAATTTATCGAGAACGTCAAAATCGATTTGTTTCCCGATGAGGTGTATGTCTTTACACCCAAAGGAAAAATTGTCGAGTTGCCACAGGGCGCTACAGCGGTGGATTTTGCCTATGCGGTACACACCGACGTGGGCAACGCCTGTGTGGCTTGTCGTATTAACGGTCGCCTCGCGCCCTTATCGCAGCCGCTGCAAAGCGGCCAGAAAGTGACCATCATCACTGCTCAGGGTGCGCAGCCAAATCCGAATTGGCTCAACTTTGCGGTGTCCGGTAAAGCGCGCAGTGCGATTCGTCATTACCTGAAAAATCAACGGCATCATCAGTCAGTAACGCTCGGGCGACGCATGCTGTCGCGCGCGTTGGCCGATATTCATCTGGATCTGGATCAGCTCAGCGATGAGCAGCAGCAGACGCTGTTAAAAGTAACGCAAATGGATTCTATGGACGCCTTACTCGAAGACATCGGCTTAGGCAATCGGATTGCTTATGCCGTGGCGAAAGTACTAAAACCCGAAGCGTCACCGAAAGCCAAAGGCGCGAATATTTATTCACCGCTGACCATCGATTCGTCCGAGGGGATGTTAATTACCTTTGCGCGTTGTTGCCGGCCGATTCCGGGCGACCCGATTCTCGGCCATATCAGCTCTGGTAAAGGACTGGTTATTCACCAGGACACCTGCCGCAATATGGCAGAAATTCGCCACAATCCGGAAAAAGTCAGTCACGTCAATTGGGCCCCGACGGTCAGTGGCGAATTCCTGGTGGATGTGCGCGTTGAGGTGGAATCGGAACGCGGCATTATTGCCACGCTGGCGACCCGGGTCACTGAACAGGGCGGCAGTATTGAGCACATCAATGTGCAGGAAAGGGATGCCCATAACAGCGTGATTAATCTTTGTATCGGGGTGCGTAATCGTATCCATCTTGCCAACATCTTGCGTCGTATCCGCGTTTTGAATTTTGTCATCCGTATTGGCCGCAGTAAAAATTAACCGGGTCTTGCCCACATAGACCTAAGCGGTATACTTGCGCCCCTTGCGCTAATAATTGTGATTCAAGCAGGAATGATATGACCAATAAAGCTGTTATCCATACCACCAAAGCTCCCGCTGCCATTGGCACCTATTCGCAGGCGATCAAGGTCAATAATACGGTTTACCTGTCGGGGCAGATCCCATTGGATCCAGATACTATGAATTTGGTAGAGGGTGATTTTGCTGCTCAAGCCCATCAGGTTTTTAAAAATCTCCAGGCGGTGTGCGAAGCAGCCAATGGCAGCCTTGCGGATATTGTTAAATTAAATATTTACCTGACCGACCTCAGCTACTTCCCCATTGTGAATGAAGTCATGGGCCATTATTTTCAGGAGCCCTATCCTGCCCGCGCCGCCATTGGCATTAATGAACTGCCCCGCGCGTCATTGATTGAAGCCGACGGCATACTGGTGCTCTAAGCTTTCTCCACCGCTAATAAACATTCTAAGGGCTTGGCCTAGTCCTTCTATAAGCATAAAAATCACATCAAGGAGCTGCGATGATGAGAGCATGCATTCTTTCTTTTCTTCTTTTTCTGTGGGCTGTACCGTTATCGGCAAGCCCGCTCTCTTATGAACACTTTGGCAACCTGCCCGATGTGTCGGGTATGCAATTATCTCCGAGTGGTAAGAAAATTTCTTCCGTCATTCGGATCGATGTTGATCAAACCAAAGGGATGGCAGTAGAGGTTGCCGACCTTGAGACCAAAGAAAAAAAGATGGTCTTGTTTACGGACAATCAGAAATACATCATTAACTGGATCCGTTGGAAAGATGACCGCACTTTATTGGTAGGTGTGTTCTATCCCTCCCGGCGTGATGCTTGGTTGGGCTTTGGGCAGGCGCGATTTAAAACCCGTGATACACGGATGATGATCGTGGATATCGAATCCGGCAAAGTGAGCACGCCCTTCTCTAAAGCATTCTTGAAAAAATATCGAATCCTGCCGTCAACCATGGACCAGATTGTTGATCTATTACCTGATGATCCAGACCACATTCTGATGGCTTTTCCGACCAACGAAACCTTGCGTGACGGGCGTCTGGGTAAAGGCTTATCCGGTGTTTTCAAAGTCAACATCCACAATCAGCGTACGCAACGCATTCATGACTCGATGGACTTTGTCGTTAGTTGGATGACGGATCAACAAAGTCGTATTCGGGTGGGTTTTTACTATCACTTTATGGAGGGTACACGGAAGTTTTTGGTACTGAGTCTGGCTGATGGCAAATGGCTGGAACTCTGGCCCCACACCTTGTTCGCAGAAGACAGTGTGGAGGTTTTAGGCTTCGGGCTTGATCCTAATCAGCTTTACATCCGTGCTTATCACGAGGATCGGCTCGCCATTTTTAAAGTGAATCTTGCAGATAAGTCGCTGCAGCGCGAACTGGTATTAGCGGACCCTAATTACGATATCAGCGGTAACCTGGTTTATTCACCCTTGACTCGCGATGTGGTGGGTATTACTCACGCCCAAGAGGGTGGTTTTACCTTCTTTGACGCCGAGAACCAACAGTTGCAGGCCGCGGTTAACAGGGCGCTGCCGACGACCAAAAACTTTATCGTTTCGGTCAGCGGGGACGCGCAAAAATACGTGGTCCTGGCTAATAGTGACGTTGATTCGGGAACCTTTTACCTCGGTCAGCGCAGTCCAGCAAAGCTGGACGCCCTTGCCTATCGCTACAAAAGCCTGGTACCCGACTTGATGGCCTCGGTAAAACGTTATGATTACCAAGCGCGTGATGGCCTTAAGATCGAAGGTTATCTGGCGCTGCCCAGGGACCGGCCCGCTAAAAATCTGCCCACTATTATTTTCCCTCACGGTGGACCAATTTCCCGTTCGACAGATAGTTTTGACCCGTGGACGCAATTTTTCGTCAACAAAGGCTATGCGGTTCTACAGATGAACTTTCGCGGTTCAAGTGGTCAGGGTCTTGCGTTCCGCAATGCCGGATTGCAGAACTGGGGTCAAGAAATGCAGGACGATGTTCAAGATGGCGCCCTTAAAATGATTGCCGATGGCATTGCCGATCCCAAATCCATTTGTATCGTCGGTGCCAGCTATGGCGGCTACGCGGCTTTGATGGGCGCGGTTAAAACCCCCGACTTCTATCGCTGTGCGGTCAGTATCGCCGGGGTGAGCAACGTG
>CAYTQQ010000011.1:8704-19163 GCA_964440135.1 uncultured Cellvibrionaceae bacterium
CTGACCAATAACGACAATCGGGTGGCGACTTTCCGCGCGGTCGATGCCTTTTTGGACAAGCATCTGCCCGTTGCTCCCTGACCCGAGTGCTGCAGCTGGCAGGCGCCTCGTGGGGGTGCTTGCTGGTTGCGGGCCGGATCGCCACGCGCTCGCCCGCTTTTTATCCCGCCTAGTCGCCGCTATGACATCAATAGCCCCGCTGGCGATGAATTAATGCGCGGGAGCCTATATAATCACCGACCTCGCGCAGCCGCTTATACTGCATTGTTCCCCTCGGTCTTCTTGATGGAGCCTTTATGTCTGATCGTATTGCCCAGATCACCCGCAACACCCTTGAAACAAAAATCCGTGTCAGCTTGAATCTCGACGGCACTGGTAAAGGTGTGTTTAACACTGGTGTCCCTTTTCTTGAGCACATGATGGATCAGATTGCTCGCCACGGCATGATTGACCTGGATGTTACCTGCGATGGCGATACCCATATTGATGATCATCATTCCGTAGAGGACATGGGTATCACTATTGGTCAGGCGGTTGCCCAGGCTGTAGGCGATAAAAAAGGTATTCGCCGCTACGGTCATGCCTATGTACCGCTTGATGAGTCGCTGTCACGGGTGGTGATCGACCTGTCGGGCCGTCCGGGGCTCACGATGAATATACCTTTCACCCAAAAACGTATTGGTCAGTTTGATACCGAGCTCTTCTGGGAGTTTTTCCAGGGCTTTGTGAACCATGCGGGTGTGACTTTGCACATTGATAACCTGCGCGGTGCAAACGCACACCACCAGGCCGAAACTGTTTTTAAGGCGTTTGGTCGCGCGTTGCGGATGGCCTTAGAATCTGATGCGCGGATGGCCGGCATCATGCCGTCAACCAAGGGTCTGTTGTAATTCGGTAGCATCGCACCCCACAACGATTTTTTCTTTATCTCTATTGAATTGAGTGTATGACCAAAAACACAGTTGCTGTCATTGATTATGGCATGGGCAATCTGCACTCGGTCGCCAGCGCACTGCAGCATATAGCGCCGGCCGCCGAGGTACTTGTCACTGCTGATCCTGCGCAAATTACGGCGGCAGAGAGGGTCGTTTTTCCTGGCGTTGGTGCCATTCGCGATTGTATGGCAGAGATCAAGCGTCTCCAGCTTGATGCGTTATTGCGCGCTCAGATTGCTTCGGGCAAACCTGTATTAAGCATTTGTGTCGGTATGCAGGCGCTGATGCAGTACAGCGAAGAAAACAATGGCGTTGACGGTATTGGTGTGCTGCCCGGGCAGGTAAAATTTTTTGGCCAGGACCACAAAGATACCGACGGCAACCCGTTAAAGGTGCCGCACATGGGCTGGAACCAAGTGCTGCAACATGATCATCCCTTGTGGCAAGGTATTCCGCAGAAGAGTCGGTTTTATTTTGTACACAGTTTTTACGTGCAGGCCGAGGACCGCTCGCTGGTCGCAGGCACATGTGATTACGGCGTATCTTTCGATGCGGCTCTTGCTCGCGATAATTTGTTTGCCGTGCAATTTCACCCGGAGAAAAGCCACACCTCCGGACTGCAGTTGTTAAAAAACTTTATGCAATGGAGCGGTAACGCTTAAAGCTGGGCTGGAGCGAAGAGAGAAGTCACGCCGTAACCTTCCTCGGATTCGGAGGCGGCGCCCGGCCCGCCTCGGCCATGGATGCTTCTCTCGCTGCTGCGCCTGTAGCCAGGTTTTATCCAGCTATCCTCCATCAACTATTTTTGGTTAAGAGATTCTCAACATGTTAATCATTCCTGCCATTGATCTAAAAGACGGCCAATGCGTTCGTTTGCGCCAGGGCGTTATGGAAGACTCCACAGTATTTTCGGATGACCCGGTGGCTATGGCTGCACAATGGGTTGAGCAGGGGTGTCGTCGTTTGCATCTGGTTGATCTCAATGGTGCATTTGAAGGCAAACCGATCAACGGGGATGTGGTAACGGCTATCGCCAAGGCCTACCCCACTTTACCGATTCAGATTGGTGGTGGAATTCGCAGCGCAGAAACTATCGAGTACTACCTCCAGGCGGGTGTGCAGTACGTCATTATCGGTACCAAAGCCGTAAAAGAGCCGCAGTTTGTTACCGATATGTGTCGGCAATTTCCCGATCATATTATTGTCGGCCTCGATGCCAAAGATGGTTGGGTGGCCACTGATGGCTGGGCCGAAGTGTCCAATGTCCAGGCCAGTGAACTGGCTAAACGCTTTGAACAAGACGGCGTAAGCTCGATTGTTTACACCGATATCGCCCGTGACGGGATGATGCAGGGCGTGAATGTGGAGGCGACCGTGGCCATGGCGCAGGCTTCCAACATTCCAGTTATTGCCTCCGGCGGCATCACCAATATGGATGATATTGTGCGTTTAAAGGCACAGGCTCATCACGGCATTATTGGTGCTATCACCGGACGTGCGATTTATGAAGGCACCCTCAATATGGCCGAAGCCCAAAGCTTCTGTGACCGTTTTAAGTAAGCGAGCGATTTATGGCATTGGCAAAACGTATTATTCCCTGCCTGGACGTGGACAACGGTCGCGTCGTTAAAGGCGTTAAGTTTGTGGATATTCGCGATGCGGGTGACCCGGTAGAAATCGCCAAGCGCTACAACCTGGAAGGCGCGGACGAGCTTACGTTTCTGGATATTACTGCTACCCATCAGGGACGCGATACCACGGTGCATACCGTAGAACGAATCGCCAGCGAAGTATTTATTCCATTAACAGTAGGCGGTGGGATTCGCACGGTGGACGACATCCGTCTGATGCTTAATGCGGGCGCTGATAAAGTCAGTATCAACTCTGCTGCGGTATTTAATCCGGATTTCGTAAAAGCTGCGTCTGACCACTTTGGGGCGCAATGTATTGTCGTTGCCATTGATGCTAAAAAAGTGAGCGCCGAGAACGAGAGTCCCCGCTGGGAAATCTTCACCCACGGCGGGCGTAAGCCCACGGGTATTGATGCGGTGGAATGGGCTGTGCGCATGGCGGAGTATGGTGCAGGCGAGATTCTGTTAACCAGTATGGATGGCGATGGCACTAAGAAAGGCTATGACTTAGGCGTAACCCGAGCCATCAGCGATGCGGTGCCGGTACCGGTGATTGCCTCTGGTGGGGTGGGTAATCTGCAGCACTTAGTTGATGGCATCATCATCGGTCATGCCGATGCGGTGCTGGCGGCCAGTATCTTTCACTTTCAGGAATATACCCTCGCGCAGGCGAAACAATATATGCAAGAACGGGGTATCGAGGTGCGTCTGTAGGGGTGTGCCGGGGTACAGGACGGGGCTGTTCGGGTCAGCCCTGATTCGCTTCGCCGGGCCATGGCCCGGCGGTAGAGCAGTCGATCTTGCTGGGTGCTCGCGAGGACTTACTGCCTAAGCCGCGCGATAACTTCTTAATGCGGCGAGTATCTTTGGTTCGGATGCACAAATAAAATCAACAAATTCTCCGACGCCAACTTCAGCATCTGTACGGCTATCGAAAGGGCCAATATCGACTCCCTCCCGGGTGCTGTAATACCAATAGCCTGCTTTCTGATGAAAGCGTCCACTGCGCGTGGGTATGTTGCCGTGTTCACCTGCTCTGTTGCTCATAGTTATGCTCCCATATGATGTTGTTCAGCGATCCCATCAACGGTATTCAGGCTCAAGATGTCATCTTGCACGTAATTAAACGCACTCGATTATAAGCATTCATATTCCCGATGGGTTAGATCGAGTTCGCATCGAAATCGCTTGCTTTCATAACCGGATTGAAAGGTCCAGGCGACAACGATGGCAATGACGGGCGCGAATTATGTTGTATTTTGCGCCAAAGTAGAAGGGGCGGAGCCGGACACTGCTGATAATTTCTAAAAGATTCGCCCGCTGGCTGCCTGTATGTTTCCAGCAGTTCGGACACTTTAACAAGACTCACAGCGTATTCTTCTAGCAGTGCATCAACGTGCTCCAGAACAGCGAGCGTTTCCGGATAGGGGTGACCGATTGCCACGGCACTCCCACGGTTTTTTGCAAGCAACATGGCTTTGCGGAGCTGTGTTTCGATGGCCTTTGTGTCGCGCACATTGTCGAGAAAAATATCGCGTTTCAGGCTGGGGACTTGATGCTGTTGAGCTGTTTGTAGCGCGACCGACTCGGCATTGGTGCGACTGTCAATGAAATAGAGCCCGCGTTTGGTCAGCTCCGCCATCAGCCAATGCATCGGTTGGGGCTCGCTGGTTAACTGGCTGCCCATGTGGTTATTGACCCCTTGGATATGGGGAATTTGGGCAATCATTTCCTCGAGCGCGCGCACAAAATCCTGCTGCGACATGGCGCCGTGCAAGAAATTTTCTTCCAAGGGTAACGCGCGCAGGTTGCTCATGGGGGCGTGCAGAATAATTTCTGCGCCGCGTTTATGGGCCTGCTCAGCCAAGTCTCGGCCGAACGGTGTAAACGGCAGGATCGCCAGTGTGAAATCACCATCAATAGCAATCAAGTGGCGCCCGGCAGTCGAGTTGTAACCAATATCATCAATGATGATGGCCAATTGGCCAGCGTTCGCTGCGATAGGCAGTAAACTCAGCAGTCCATACAGCCAAAGCGTTGCCAGGAGCAGGCTAGTCTGTGACTGAGTCCGGTTGTTCAAATCTATTCTCAGTGAGATCAGGCGCGGTAGAGGCAGTTTTGGCGGCGGCGTGCTGGCGAAAGATGTCGACCCCTTTTAAGAGATTAATGGCTTCCTGCAGCTGGTTATCCGTCGGGGTGCCGCTTTGATCGCGCGCCTGTTCCCGCGTAGTGGCATCACTTTCTGCGCCAGTGCGGTTGCGCAAATGTCTGCTCAAATCTGCCTCGGTGGGCGTAAAGCCAGCCTTGATCGCCTTAATTTCCGCCCTTTCAACCGTGATGTCTGGCTCAATACCCTGGGCCTGGATTGAGCGGCCGCTGGGCGTAAAATAAAGTGCTGTAGTCAGTTTGATGGCGCGATCTTCGTTAATGGGGATGACCGTTTGCACAGAGCCTTTGCCGAAACTGCGGGTGCCCATGATTACCGCGCGCTTGTGATCCTGCAGCGCACCGGCAACGATTTCTGAGGCTGACGCCGAGCCCTCGTTAATCAGTACCACCAGCGGCAGCCCATTAGTGGCATCACCCGGACCGGCGTTATAATTGATGTCGCTATCTTCCAATCGGCCCTCGGTATACACCACCAAGCCACCATCCAAAAAGGTGTCAGTCACTTCGACAGATGCCTGCAGGACGCCCCCCGGATTGTTGCGTAAATCCAGTATGACGCCTTTGATGTCGGGATTTTTCTTAAGTTGTTCGCGGACTCGGCGTGCCATATCGCGGCCGCTATCTACCTGAAACTGGGCGATGCGGATATACAGCAGGTTTTCTTCGAGCACACGGGTGCGCACACTTTGTACTCTTATCGTGTCGCGGATAATGGTTACATCAAAGGGCTTTTCGGTACCCGAGCGCATGATGGTCATGATCAGGCTGCTCCCTTTCGGACCGCGCATCATCTGGACGGCTTCATTCAGGCCCATCCCCTTAACCGATTTATCGTCAATCCGAATAATCAGGTCACCCGTTGCCAAGCCGGCTTTCTGTGCCGGGGTACCATCGATGGGTGAAATTACTTTGATAAAGCCATTTTCTACACCGATCTCAATCCCGACCCCGCTGAATTCACCGGTGGTATGTACCTGAAGATCTTGAAATGCTTTTTTATCGAGATAGGACGAATGTGGATCCAGCTCCGCGAGCATCCCTTTAATGGCATATTCAAGGAGGGTGGCATCGGTGACTTCTTCCACGTAGCCGCTGCGAATATGGTCGTAAATACGGGTAAACGTCCGTAAATCTTCCAGTGGCAGCAAGCCTTGTTGCTGAGTATCGGTGCTCGAGTCGGCGACGACGGCGGTTGCTGTCAGCCAAAATCCGCAGAAAATTATCAAGTATTTCAACGGCTGGTAATGCATTAGCTTTCTCCTGCGGTAAAACCGCCGCCCTCGGTCACAAACCGGAATCTGTTCAGGGTGAAAGATCCCTGGCTGGGGTTAAACGGCACAGTGTAGCGCAAAATAATTGGGGGTCGCTGTAGTTATTACACCCGCGCCAGCCAAGGTGCTGGGTCGATGGGTTTGCCCCCGTGGCGAATCTCAAAATACAGTCCGACCTGTTCTTGTCCACCGCTGTTGCCGACACTGGCAATGGCGTCGCCGGCTTTTACCCACTCGCCGGTGGATTTGAACAGGCTCTGATTATGCGCGTAAAGGCTCAGGTAGCCTTCTCCGTGATCGATGATCAACAGCAGGCCGTGGCCACGAAAATAGTCAGCAAAAACCACGCGTCCGTGGTGCACGGCGAGCACGGGTTGACCGGCATTACCGGCGATCAGGACCCCGCTCCATTGCATCTGTCCGCCCGCGCGAGGGCTGCCAAAGCGAGCCGCAACACGGCCTTGTGTCGGCCACAATAATTGGCCCCGGCGCTTACTGAAGGCTTCACCGCTGGTGGGTAAGGGCGCTTGCGCCAGTGCGCGCTCCACCTCTTCAACCAATGCTTGCAGGCGTTGACGATCTTCTTCCAGGTGCTGCAGCTCCTGCTGCTTGTTCGTCAGGGTGTTATTCATGCGCGCCAAGGTTTGCTGGCGCTGCTTTTGGTGTTGATTGAGTTGCTGTTGCTGGCGGGCTAATTGTTGTTGGCTGGCTTTCAGTTGTTCACGTTTGGTGAGAATTTGAGGTTCCAGCGCGTCGAGTTGCTGCAGGGTGTGCAGGTAGGCAGACAGTTTTTCGTTATGGGCGGCCAATACCCATTGGTGGTAAGCCAGCATCCGGGTCAGTTGTTCGGGTGACTCCTGGTTCAGTAAAAGCTGGATCTGACTTTGCTGACCGGTCTGGTACACCGCCTGAATTTGCTCGGCGACTTGATCCTGTTGCTGACGCCGGGCACCTTGGAGTTCTTCGCGCTCGCCATTCAGTTTTTCCAGTTGCTGGTTTTGCTCGTTAATTTCTTGCCGCACGCGGTCAATTTTTTTGAGCAGATCACCCATGTCTGATTCGGATTTTTGCAGTTCCTGCTGCAGTTCAGCACGGGCGCCTCGAACTTCTTTCAACTCTTGTTGCAGCTTTTTGATATTTTCCTGCAACTGCTTTAGCTGGGTCTGTTGGTCAGCGAATGCACCGGATGCCGCCAATAGCAAACACACCAGCGTGGGCCAGAACATGCGCAGCGAGAAGCGGAGGGAGGTACGAGCTTTGTGAGCAACAATCATTGGATAGTTCCGTTGGGCAACACAGGAGTTCGCCGAGCCGCAGTTGCTGCGGCTCCTGGTTGGATCAAATGATTATTTTGTCAAGGTAATCAAGTTGCGTCCGGTCATCTCTGCAGGCTGTGGCAGGTCCATTAAGTGCAGCATGGTTGGCGCCACATCCGCAAGCGAGCCGCCCTCCGAAATAGTACCGGTTCGGTTCTTGCTGTAGAACACAAAAGGTACCGGCAGGGTTGAGTGCTGGGTGCTGACCTGGCCAGTTTCGTCGTCAAACATTTGTTCAACGTTACCGTGGTCGGCAGTGACCAGGGCCTCGCCGCCTACGTTATCGACCGCAGCAAGCACTCGGCCAAGGCATTCATCAATGGCTTCTACCGCTTTAACAGCGGCTTCAAAAATACCGGAGTGGCCCACCATATCGCAGTTGGCGTAGTTACAGATGATGGCGTCGTATTTGCCAGACTCAATCGCCTCGACCAGCTTATCGGTAACGATAGGCGCGTTCATTTCGGGCTGCAGATCGTAGGTGGCTACCTGTGGTGAAGGCACCAGAATCCGCTCTTCTCCGGGATAGACCACCTCGTTGCCGCCGTTAAAGAAGAACGTCACGTGTGCGTACTTTTCGGTTTCAGCAATGCGCAGTTGGGTTTTGCCCAGTTGCGCCAGATAGTCACCGAAAGAGTTGGTCAGGTCTTCTGGTGGGAAGGCGATGCTGGCGTTGATATCCGCCGCGTATTCGGTGGTCATCACGAAATCAGCCAACTGTGGGTGCAGTTCACGCTCAAAGCCGTCAAACTCTTCTTCCACCAAAGCGCGAGTGATCTCACGGGCACGGTCGGGGCGGAAGTTCATAAAAATCACCGAGTCACCATCATTGATGGTGGCGACTTCTTCATCTTCGCCGCAGATCACCGTAGCTTTCACGAATTCGTCGTTTTCGCCGCGAGCATAGGCTGCTTGCAGGCCTTCCACTGCGGTCAGCGCATCAAACTCTGCGTCGCCAGTTACCATGACGTCATAGGCGGTTTTAACGCGATCCCAGCGATTGTCGCGGTCCAGGGCGAAGTAGCGACCACAGATAGAAGCAACGCGCCCTACCCCCAGTTCGCGGAATAAATCTTGGGCTTGTTGCAGCGAAGCTTCGGCACTTCTGGGTGCGGTGTCGCGACCATCCAGAAATGCGTGCAGGTAAATTTCTTTGGCGCCGCGCTCGGCCGCCATTTTTATCATGGCGTAGATGTGTTCCTGATGGCTGTGGACGCCACCATCGGACAAAAGGCCAAGGATATGAACCGCTTTGCCGGACGTAATGGCGAGATCTATCGCTTTAACGTAAGCCGGGTTGGTAAAAAAGTCCCCGTCGCTAATGGCTTTGTTGATACGGGTAAAGCTTTGGTAAACCACTCTACCCGCGCCCAGCGTGGTGTGGCCAACTTCACTATTGCCCATTTGTCCCTCGGGCAAGCCTACGGCCATGCCGGACGTATTAATGAGGCTTTTGGGGCGTTCACTCCACAGTTTTTCCCATACTGGAGTGTGTGCCGCGTAAATAGCATTGTGTGTGGTTTTTTCAGAGTGGCCAAAGCCATCGAGAATCAGCAGCACAAGGGGTTTTTTATTCACGGTCATACGGGCAGCTCATTGATCAAAATTTAAGAGGGGTGCGGTACAGCGCCCAAGGGGCGTTACCGCGCGATAAATATAGAGAATATTCTACCCGTTTGTGGGCGTTATCTCTATGGGAAAGGCCGTGATTGCTGCTATCGGCGAGATTGTTTATCTATATCTTCCGGCCTGCCCTTGTACCCCTGTTATTTATCCCCATCTACCCTTCCAGCGGCTGAGCACGGCGGCTTGATAGTGTATACTGCCGCGCTCTTTCATCCGGGGCCGACTTAGGTCATCAGGCTCCGCTACTGCTTCGTTACAAGGAATACCATCAGTGAATTTCTTTATTTTTGTCAGTCAGGAATGGTTGCTGGTCAGTGTCCTGGTGGTGTTGATTTATACCTATGCCTGGCGTGAACGAGTTAAAAGCGGTCAACCCATCCCGGCGCACGAAGTTACACGCCTGCTTAATAGCGACACAGCCGTGTTGCTGGATGTGCGCGATAGCGCAGAATTTAAAGCCGGACATATTGCGGGCGCGATCAATATCCCCTATGCCAAAATTAACTCGGATATTGCGCAGCTCGAAAAGCACAAGGATAAAGTTATCGTGGTCGCTGACAAGTTGGGTCAGCACGCCGGGGTTGTCGGACGCTCTCTGGGTAAACAGGGCTTTGTCGTGCGCCGTCTGGCGGGGGGTATTGCCGAATGGCAGGGCCAGAGTTTGCCCTTGGTGAAGTAAGTTAAGCAAAACAACCGAAGGAGAAAGTTATGGCACGGGTTGTAATGTATACCACCGCAATCTGCCCCTACTGCGTAAACGCCAAAAAGTTGTTAGCTGAGAAAGGCGTATCGGTGGAAGAGATCCGCATAGATCGCGAGCCTCATCTTCGCCAGGAAATGATGGAGAAAAGCAAACAGCGCACCGTGCCCCAAATCTGGATAGATGATTTTCACGTAGGGGGCTTTACGGATTTATGGGCGCTGGATAAGGGCGGCAAGCTGGATGTGCTGCTCGGCAAATAATCGATAACGAATGCCGGATGTATGGCAGATTTTTAACCTGATCGAGTGAGTTTAATTATGACCGAAGAAACCCAGAACACAGCAGCAACTGAAAACGAACAGCAAGTTGCTCCCCAGTTCGCCATCCAGCGTATCTACTTAAAAGATGCCTCGTTTGAAACGCCGTCGGTAGATCCGGCGTTAAGAGCAGAAAAACCACAAATCACTCAAGATTTGAATGTTGAGGTTAATCCGGTCAATGACGAGTTGATTGAAGTGGTGCTGTTAATCACCATCACTGCTAAAAGCGAAAACCGCACCGTATTTTTGGTCGAAATTAAACAGGCTGGTTTGTTCAGAGTGGCTGGTTTTGAGCCCCCGCAGGTAGCTCAAATTATTAATACCACCTGCCCGCAAATTCTCTTTCCCTATGCGCGGGAGACAGTAGATAGTCTGCTGAATCGCGGGGGCTTCCCGCCGTTAATGATGCCGCCCATCAACTTCGATGCAGTCTTTGTGCAGGCAATGGAAGCGATGCGCCAGCAACAAGCCGAAGCCGCTGCCAATGC
>CAYTQQ010000011.1:19263-42257 GCA_964440135.1 uncultured Cellvibrionaceae bacterium
ACCGGGCCGACGCTGGCTTTCACTTTTACATTCACATTGCGTACTTTTTCGCAGTTGGTTACATGGGCTAGATCTGTCACTGCTACGCGGGTGGCCTCCTCGCTGACCTTAACCCAGGTGCACGCACTGCTCAGACTGACAATGGCAAACAAAAACACTAATTTTTTCACGATAAACCTCGTTTGGTTGGTTAAGGAATTGTTGGGATTACAGTAAAGGATTGCTTGTTAACCATGCAACAACGGGCCGAGTAAAAATCTGTTGGAGAAAATGGAGGTCAGGTAGTGCGGGAAAATAATAAATCCCATACGCCATGGCCCAATCGCTCGCCACGCTTTTCAAATTTCGTTATCGGTCGATAACTGGGGCGGGGGGCATAGCCGCCATCGGCTTGTAGATTCTTGAATCCTGGTGCTGCACTCATGACGTCTAACATCTGCTCGGCGTAGTTCTCCCAATCTGTGGCTAAATGAAAAACACCATCAGACTTTAGCTTGCCACGAATTTTTTGCACAAATTCTGGTTGCAATAAACGCCGCTTGTGGTGCTTCTTTTTGTGCCAGGGGTCGGGGAAATACAGTTGCAAACGATCGATGCTGTTGTCAGGAATACAGTCTTCGAGTACATCCATAGCATCGGCCATATAAACCCGCAGATTATTGTGTGAGCTTTGACCTGCGGAGTTGATGATGCGCCCAACGCCGGGCGGATGCACTTCTATGCCGATAAAGTTTTTTTCCGGCTCCTGAGCCAGCATGGTTAACAACGAGTCGCCCATGCCAAAGCCTATTTCGAGTACCAGAGGAGCAGCGCGTCCGAACACCTGGGTCGGTGCGATCGAGCCTTCCGCCAGACTTAAACCGTATTTTGGCCACCAGCGTTCGAACGCATTTTTCTGGCCCAGCGTGATGCGGCCCGCGCGAATAACGAAGCTGCGGATCGGCTTGGGTTTGAATTCGGGCTTAATTAAAAATTCCCCTGAGGGAGCTTCCTCAAGAGCAAGTGTTAAATCGGGGGTGTCGGTCATAAACAATCTGCAGTACTAACGGAGTGGAAGTTTCCAGCTGGCAATAAACAGGCAGAGCCAGCCGCACAGAAAAAATACGCCGCCGCTGGGAGTAATCGGACCAAGCCAGCGCGGGCCGTCCAAAGCGAGGAGATAGAGGCTGCCACTGAACAGCAAGGTGCCAATCATAAAACAGTTGCCCGCCGCAGTAAGCCAGGGACTTGGGCGGTGATAGAGTAACGCGGCTATGCCCAAAACCGCTAACGCATGGTAGAACTGATAATTGACCCCGGTTTGAAATGTACCCAGAGCCGCAGGGGTGAGTTGTGCTTTTAAACCATGGGCAGCAAAGGCTCCCAAGCCTACCGCAAAAAAAGCGCTGAGTGCAGCAAACAGGACGAATAGGCGGGCCATTTCTTAACGATCACTTCTCATCAGGGGGCAATAACGTTAGCAATAAAAAAGCCGCGCTTAGGCGCGGCTTCTAATGTCATGAGCCTGAAGCTAGGCTTCCAGCATCATGGTTTTCACCTTGTTCATGGCATTTTTTTCCAGCTGGCGGATACGCTCTGCAGAAACACCGTATTCAGCGGCGAGGTCGTGTAAAGTCGCTTTGTCTTCCGTCAACCAGCGCCGCTGTAAAATCGTCCGGCTGCGATCATCAAGCTTTTCCATGGCCATTTCCAGACTGTTTACGTTGGTTTCTTCCCAGTCGGCATTCTCCAGTTGAATAGCGGGATCGTACCGCTTGTCTTCCAAGTAATTGGCCGGAGCAACGTAACTGTCATCACTATCATCGTCACTGGCATCAAAGGTAGCGTCATAGGAGGCGAGGCGCCCTTCCATTTCGCGCACGTGTTTGATGTCCACGCCTAAATCTTCTGCCACCGCTGCGGCTTCATCGTTGGTAAGCCAAGCGAGACGTTTTTTGGCACCGCGCAGGTTAAAGAACAATTTGCGCTGGGCTTTGGTGGTGGCGATTTTAACAATACGCCAGTTGCGCAGGATAAATTCGTGAATTTCGGCCTTAATCCAGTGCACCGCAAAGGACACCAGACGTACGCCTTTTTCTGGATCGAACCGCTTAACGGCCTTCATCAGCCCGACATTACCTTCCTGAATCAGGTCGCCCAGGGGTAGTCCGTAGCCGTTGTAGGAGCGTGCGATATGCACCACAAAGCGCAAATGCGCCATAACCAGCTTACGTGCTGCATCCAGGTTGCCGTTGTAACAGAGATCGCGTGCCAATTCTTGCTCTTCTTCTACGCTGAGAATGGAAAAGCTACTGACCGCTTGTACATAGGCATTGAGGTTTGCACCTGGGGCTAGAACGCCGATAGGTTGCAGACTTGAGCTCATGTGTGAATTACCTCCGTCTAAATATGCACCCGAGTGTAGCACTTTCTCGGGTTAGAGTGCTATGCCTTAAACAAGTTCCAAAATTCTAGTAAAATTGTTTTAAATCAGTCGCTTAGAGTATTTTTTAACAAAAAATATAAAATGTAAACGGGGTGTAAAGACGCTTTTAACGGCTGGCTAGTGAGGCTCAATTTGAGCCAGATGTCGACTGACAGCGGTCCAAGCCCCCACTACACCCATCAAACCCGTAAGCAAAATCAGCTGGAGATTGCCGATAAATCCTAATCCCTGCAGCCGAAAGTGACTTTGGTACAGTTCAGTAAGGGTAGCCACTGGCACCTTTAGCCAGTGCAGACCCGCCGAAAGAATCAATACCGCAACGATACCGCCACCCAACCCGAACCAGAGCCCGGTATATAAAAACGGGCGCCGGATATAAGCGTTAGTGCCACCCACCAGCTTTACGACCAGAATTTCCTCGCGCCGATTTTCAATGGCAAGGCGGATGGTGTTGCCAATCACCAGCACCAGCCCGAGAGCGAGGAGGCCTGCAAGAGCTATCACTACCCGCTCGGCCAGCGCAATTAATTGCTGCAGACGCTTCACCCATTGCATATCAATGCGCACTTCGGCGACGAGGGGTTCGAGCTGCAATTCCGTTTGCAGCTTTTCGAGGGTAGCCGGGGGAGTTGCGTTAGCAGGCAGTACCAGCAAGACGCCGGGCAAAGGGTTGCGATCCAGGCTGTCGACTATCTGGCCGAGCCCTGAATGCTGACGAAACTCTGCCAGCGCTTCGGTGGGCGAGATGTAGCTGATCCGAGCTATCTCCGGGCGCTCAGCCCAACTCCGACGCAGTTGAGCAACGGCTTCTTCATCAGCGTCACGCTGCAAAAATACTGACATTTCACTTGAGTTTTGCCATTGACCACCGATGTGCTGCATGTTCAGTAGCGCAATAAAAAGTGCTGCGGGCAAGGCGACAGCGATAGCCACTACCAGCCAGGTGAGCAGGCTTTGCAAAGGCGTAGCAAGCAGGCGTAACAAGCTTTCGATGGCGCTGTCGCTGTGGTGGGCATACCAGGCGCCCAGTCGATCCCGTGCACTGGTTTTGCGGTGCACGGCGCCACTGGTGCGGGTATTGGCTGATGGTTTTTCGTTAGCCCGCTTCACCATAGCAACCCATCGTGTACTACCTGGCCTTCAGCAAGCCCAAGCACACGCTTGTTCATTTGCTTTAGCAGGTTGAGGTCGTGGCTGGCGATCATGACGGTGACGCCGACCTCGTTAAATTGCCGAAATAACGTCATGATTTCCGCCGATAGTTCGGGGTCGAGGTTCCCGGTGGGTTCGTCCGCCAGCAGTAAGGCTGGCTTATTAACCACTGCCCGTGCGATGCCCACGCGCTGTTGTTCGCCCCCCGAAAGTGCAATCGGGGTTTGTCGCTCTTTGTCTAACAGGCCTACTTTATCGAGTGCGGCGCGTACCCGGCGGCCAATTTCATCGGGAGGGCTGCCGGCGATTTGCAGTGGCAGCGCCACATTATCGAAAACGCTGCGATCAAACAGGAGCTGGTGGTTTTGAAAAACAACCCCTACGTTGCGCCGGTAATAAGGAATTTGACCCGCTGGCAGGCGGCTCAGGTCGCGGTTGCCGACAAAGATCTGCCCCTTGCTGGGGCGCTCCATCAACATAATGAGTTTCATCAGGGTGCTTTTGCCCGCACCTGAGTGGCCGGTTAAAAACACCATCTCGCCTGGCTCGATTTCAAACGTTACCTGACGGAGTGCTTCGAACCCGTTGGCGTAACCTTTGCTGACGTTATCGAAGCGAATCACCGGGAGAACAAAGCCTCAATAAACGGCTGTGCAGCAAAGGGCTGCAGGTCGTCAATGGCTTCGCCGACACCAATAAAGCGCACTGGCAAACCAAAATTTTTACTCAGCGCAAAAATGACTCCCCCTTTGGCGGTGCCGTCAAGCTTGGTTAATACCAGGCCGGTGACCCCGGCGGACTCGCGAAATTGCTGGGTCTGGCTGACGGCGTTTTGACCGGTGCCCGCATCCAGTACCAGTAACACTTCATGGGGTGCCGAATCATCCAGCTTGGCCATTACGCGCTTCACTTTGGCCAGTTCGTCCATCAAGTGATTCTTGTTATGCAGGCGCCCGGCGGTATCGGCAATCAGGACATCCACGCCTCGGGCTTTGGCGGCTTGCAGCCCATCATAGATAACGGAGGCCGAGTCGGCACCACTGTGTTGCGCGATGACCGGAATCTGGTTGCGCTCGCCCCAGACCTGTAATTGTTCAACGGCGGCTGCACGGAAGGTATCGCCCGCTGCCAGCATGACCTTCTGGCCCTGGTTCTGCAGATGTTTGGCCAATTTGCCGATGGTGGTGGTTTTACCCACACCGTTAACGCCTACGACCAAAATCACGTAAGGCTTGCGGGTGTGATCAATGACCAGTGGCTGTTCCACCGGCTGCAACATGTCAGTCAACTGCGTACGTAAAGCCTGGAACAGCGCCTCGGCATCGGTGAGTTGTTTGCGGGCGACCTGCCGCGTAAGGTTTTCGATGATGGCAGTGGTGGCTTCGATGCCGACGTCGGCTACGAGTAATTGGGTTTCGATGTCTTCGAGCAAATCTTCATCGATCGCTTTGCGCCCCAAAAACAGGTTGCCCAACCCCTCTGCAAAGTTGCTGCTGGTGCGGCTTAAGCCCTGCTTTATACGAGAGAAAAATCCCGGCTTGGGGGTTTCGTGCCTAGTCTCAACAGGTTTTGATTCCGGCGCTGGTTCCGACTGTGGTGGTTGCTCCGGCTCGGTGGAGGCCGGGGGAAGTGGCTCTGCCTTTTCCTCGGCGGCCGGCTGCTGGATGCTCTCTTCGTCATCGCGCTTTTCGGGTTCGGCCTTGGGAGACTTTTTAAACAGGTTAAATAACATAAGGAGGTTCTGCTTGGTTTAAAAATAAAGAGCTCGGAAATAACGTGTCCAAAATAAAGTCGGAGCTTTAAATGAAAGGCGGTATCCTACCACTTCTTGTTAATTTCCGAGAGGAG
Organism: uncultured Cellvibrionaceae bacterium; assembly: GCA_964440135.1. Lineage (GTDB taxonomy): Bacteria > Pseudomonadota > Gammaproteobacteria > Pseudomonadales > Cellvibrionaceae > Cellvibrio. Next base: position 24,689 of record CAYTQQ010000011.1, read on the forward strand.
CCGTGAGTGAAAGCGCGGGCAAAATCCACAACCCCTCCCAACCCCTCGAATCATTTGAGGATTATCGGAGGCCAATGGCGCGGCCGTAAATTGCCCATCGCAACGGTCGAGGGCTTGCGCCCTACGGGAGACCGCATTCGCGAAACGCTGTTTAACTGGTTGGCGCCCGAGATACGTGCGGCGCGGTGTCTGGATTTATTTGCGGGATCGGGTGCGCTCGGGTTGGAGGCATTATCGCGCGGCGCGGCCTTTAGCAGCATGATTGAAAAAGATGCGCTGGCGGCGACCCAGCTGCGAGCCAATCTCGATTTGCTGCAGGCGCATCACGGCAAGGTGCATCAAGCCGACTGTCTGGCTTACTTGCAGCAAGGTAATCCTGCCGCTCCCTTTGATATTGTGTTCATTGATCCGCCGTTTGACTTGAAGCTTTGGCAGGCCTGTATTGACGCGTTAGAAGCGGGTAACTGGTTGACGGCATCCGCTAGCATCTATATCGAGTCGGGGTTGGATACGCCCTATCACACACCTGTTAATTGGACGCTGCACCGCGACAAGCGGGCGGGCAATGTGAGTTACCGTTTGTATTATCGGACGGTTGAGGCCGTGTGAAGCGAGAGAGTCTCGAATGTCTAAATTTGTCCGGCTGTTTGGTCTAGCCGGCGCGGTGCGCGTAGCGTTACTCCCTGTGCCAGCAGCGCATCTATCTGGCGTTTATTCAGCTCCATTACAAACGCTTCGTAGGACGCGCGGATATCTTCTACAGAAGAAAAAGCGCCTTCATTTAACAGCGAAAGCACGCCCGCGCGTTCGCTCAGCTTGTAGCGAACACCGGTGTGCTGACAGACCTGATTGGAAAGCTGTTGCAGGTGAAACACAGCTGCTTGAGAAAAGATCAGTTGATGCATTGTGAGCAATCCATGCCGAAAAAATTAGCGCCGCTTACCCTCGCGTAGCCACACCAATAATTGCTGGCGATTGGCGAGCATTCCTTCATAGGTGTCGATAATGACCGGATTGGGATCTTGTTGTTGGCGCAGGGTTTCCAGTCGATTGACCAAAAAAGCAATATCTGTCTCGACTCGATGGGTAATGTCCCAAGCGTTAACCGGGTTGCTTGATCCGCGCATAAGTGTGGTCATAAGACCTCCCTGTGACAATATTTGCCGAAGACGCAGGTACTTTATGCAGAAACCTGCAGACTTACTGTGCGTTAAAGCCTACAAGGCGCATTGGTTTAAGCGGACTGTTTTTTAAAAAAGGAAAGTATAAAAAAGCCCGTGGCGGCAAGCACGATGGATGGGCCGGGTGGACTATCCCACCAGAAGGACGCGGTCAAACCGCCCATAACGGCGAGGCAGGCTAATATGCTGGCGCCAATCGCCATCTGCTCCGGCGTATGCGTCAGTCGGCGACTTGCTGCAGCGGGAATAATCAGCAGCGCAGTAATCAGCAGCACCCCAACGACTTTCATGGCAATGGCAATCACCAGGGCCATCAGTAGCATCAGGCAAGTGCGCACCGCCGTCACGCGCACGCCTTCTACCTGCGCCAATTCTTCATGCACCGTAATGGCCAACAAGGGTCGCCACAGGCGCGTGAGTATGCCGATAACAGCAACGGCAATTATCCAGACCGTCACCACATCGCTGCGGGTGACCGACAAAATGTCGCCGAATAAATACGCCAGTAAATCAATCCGGTTGTTGCTAAACAGGCTGACGGTCACCAGCCCCACTGCCAGGGTGGAGTGAGACAATATCCCTAACAGCGTATCGGTGGCCAAAAACCGGTTTTGCTGGAGCGCGACCAGGGCCAAAGCCAAAAGCAGGCAGCCCAAAATCACGGCGAGATTAAGGTTGATTTCCAGCAGTAAACCAAAGGTCACGCCGAGTAATGCAGAATGCGCGAGGGTATCGCCAAAGTAGGCCATGCGTCGCCACACGGCGAACGACCCGAGCGGGCCCGCCATCACGGCCACGCCCAGTCCAGCTAACAGTGCTAAGAGTAAAAAATCAGGCATGATCGTGATCGCAATGAGAATGGTGGGTGGTTGGGTCTTCCACGATATTGCCCAAGGCATCGTGTTGATGATCATGATGATGGGTATAAAGCGCAATTTGCGGCTTCAACTGGTCGCCAAACAGTGCCAAATAGGCAGGATCATTGGTAACGGCCTGGGGGTGGCCGGAGCAGCATACATGTTGATTAAGGCAAACCACGGTATCGGTCGTGGCCATTACCAGATGCAAATCATGGGATACCAATAACACCCCGCATTGCCGCTGTTTACGAATATCATTGATCAGACTGTAGAGGGCGGCCTGGCCGGTAACATCCACACCTTGTACAGGTTCGTCCAGCACCAGCAGCTGGGGATCGCGCAAAAGCGCACGTGCCAGTAATACGCGCTGGGTTTCGCCTCCCGACAATTGTTGCATTGGCTGCTTATAAAGGTGCTCGATACCGGTCACCTGCACCACTTCATCCAGTGCCGAGCCAGATTTTCCAGTCAGTGTCAAAAATCGCCGCACGGATAACGGCAGGCTGGGCTCCAAATGAAGCTTTTGCGGCATATAACCAATCCGCAAGTTGGGCAACTTGTCGATACGGCCTTCATCGATTTGAAGCAATCCGAGCACGCTGCGTACGAGGGTAGTTTTGCCGGCGCCATTGGGCCCGATCAGGGTGACGATCTTGCCGGCTTCCAGCGTCAGATCGGCTGCGCGAAGAATATAACGGTCGTTGCGTTTTACCCCGATTCCGTGTGCGGTAAGGAGCACCTTATCCATGGGCGGCTCCGCTTTTGCACAGGGTGTGGGCGGTCGTGCCGGAGGCTTGGTCCCTGCAGCGCGGACAAGTACCCATGATTTCTACGGTATGAGAATCCACGGTAAAACCGGCAGTCTGTGCCGCCGCCTGGATATCTTCGGTTAAGGCTGACGCATCCAGCTCTACGGCTACGCCGCAATGGCGACAAATTAAAAAATGGCTGTGGTGCTGCTCATCGGGTGCGGGGCAACCCACAAAAGCATTGAGGCCATTAATGCGATGAACCAGGCCTTGCTCCAGTAAAAAATCCAGGGCGCGATAAACCGTCGGTGGAGCTACGCGGCGCGTCGATGCCTCGGCCAGCATATCGATTAACGCATAGGCTCCCAAGGGCTTATGACTTTGCCAAATGAGCTCCAATACCTGCTGACGCAAGGGTGTCAGGCGTGCGCCACGGTCATTGCATAACGTCTGGGCTGCAGTCAGCGCATCATTTACGCAATCGGCATGATCATGCCGATCACAGCCAAGCGGTAGATTGGTCATTGGCGATTTGCCCTTATGGTGAGCGGAAAGCATTATGTTACTATATAACCTCTTTGCTGGGCATTGCCTCAGTCAATTTCTTCCTCCACCTATCTATGCGCAACCACACGATGAAATTATTCACGACCCTCCGTTACCTGATGGCTTTTCTGGGCTGTCTGATGCTCAGTAGTTGCGCTCTGGCAGCCGAAAAAAAATTGACTCTCTTGGTGAGTATCAAGCCATTAATGCTTATCGCGCAGGAGATTGCTGGCGAACAAGTGAATCTTGAAACCCTGTTGCCCATCCAGGGCTCGCCCCATGATTACCCATTGAAAATTTCCGATGTGCAGCGCTTGCGGGCTGCGGATCTGGTGTTGTGGGTCGGCCCTGATCTGGAAACGTTTCTGACTCGTTCGGTAATTAATCTCTCTGCTGATCGGGTTCTCACTGCTCTGGATTTGCCAGGTCTTTACTGGCCAGTAGCTGAGCAGGATGACGCTCATCATGGAGCACATCTCCACAGCCATTCGCACCTCCATGATCGCGACCCACACCTCTGGCTGGACCCGCGCAACGCAGTCGTCATCGCGCAGGCTTTGGCAGCTCGGCTTGCACTTCTGGAGCCGGATTCGGCCGCTGATTTTAAGCGTCGAGCGGAAGTATTTACCGAAAAAATGGCCAGGTTGGATGAAGCGCTCAGAGCGCGCCTGGAGCCGGTGCAAGAGCAGGGCTTTGCGGTTTACCACGAAGGCTATACCCATTTTGTGAGTCGGTACGGTCTGCGCCAGCTGGGGTATGTCGCCTACTCACCTCATCGGCGGCCGGGCGCCAAGCATATCTACCAATTACGGCAGGCATTGAGTGGAGAGGCAGTTTGTGTTTTTGCAGAGCCTTATTACGATCAGCGCAGTGCGCGTGAATTAAGTGATTCATTAGGCTTGCGGATGGGAATGCTCGACCCGATTGGGGCCGAGCATGTCGAGAGTTATGAGGAGTTGTTGGAAGAGATGGCCGTCGGTTTTCTAGCCTGTTTGGCGAAGGCTTGAGACTTGAGCGGCATGTGGGCGACGCAAAATAACACCGCGCGCGGCCAGAGTGTCGATTTGACGCTTGTTAAGTTCCATGACAAACGCGTCGTAACAAGCCCGAATGGTTTTTTCGCTGGACGTAGCGGTATTGCGTAGCAGCTCCAGTATTCCGTGCGGCGTCGAGAGTCTGTGCCGAACGCCGGTGTGATGGTAATACTGGCTTCCCAGTTGGTGTAAGCGAAAAATTGCTGATTGAGAGAAGATTAGATTGTCCACAATGGTTCCTTCATATTTGCAGGTGGGTAATCTCAGGCTACCTCTCTGAGAGTGACAATTAGCAGTCTAGGACAAGAAACCTGCCTGGCTGCCGATCCCGCCAGTGTCGCTGAATTAAAAGTGAAATTTGTGACGCCCATAGTAAAAAGCTTTGGTGCTCGCTAAGAATTGGTAATAAGCGATGCCCAAAGCTGGCGTATGAGGAAGGTTGTTCCTGTTGCCGCTACGCGGCTCCAAGGCACCCTGACGATTAAAAGTTCAGGCTGCGAGAAATCTTCTCTTCTAACGCCTTTTCCAGTTTGGCGTTGATTTCTTTCTGCATATCCAGTGTTTTCTGTTCTAACAGATGTTCAGCTCGTACTTCGGCTTGCTTCGCCGGAACTTCTCTCACCCAGTTAAATGAACTGGTTTCTACCGCCGCCAAAGTCAGATTGGTCAGTGCGTCTTTTTGTTCGTCAGCAATAACGTTAGTAGTGGCTAGTAGTGCAATGAGTAAACCACTCAGTTGTTTCATAAATAACTTATCCTCCATGTGGATATTGATAGGGGCCGTTACTGGCCAGGTTGTTGATGTTAAATAATGCTTGTTGCTAATGTTACGTATGGTAACACATCGTGGCGAAGGTTTGCACCTGCACAAACCCATAATGCACCGACAATGTTGCATTTCTGTTAATTAATTCCGGTAATTACTCAGATTCTTGATATTTATGGGTGTGTCACAGTTGGTAACACATTTATTCGGCGAGGATTAAAGGTGCCGTCAATGTCATGTGAGGAGGTGTTCGGAGGCCGCGAAGCATTTGGTGTATCCTGTTGCGCTCACTTTTCAAGAACAGATTGCGTCATGGCTCAAGACACTCCTCAGCAGCGACCTCCACTGATATTGGTGGATGGCTCTTCCTATCTCTATCGCGCTTACCACGCCCTGCCGCCCCTGACCAACAGCAAGGGGTTGCCCACTGGTGCCGTCAAAGGCGTAATCAGCATGTTGCGGCGGCTTCTCAAGGACTATCCGGACAGTCCGGTAGCGGTGGTGTTTGACGCCAAGGGAAAAACCTTTCGCGATGAATTATTCGAGCAATACAAGGCCAATCGCCCCCCTATGCCGGATGACCTGCGGCCCCAGGTGCAGCCGATCCTCGATATTGTTGCCGCCATGGGTTTGCCGCTGTTGGTGGTAGAAGGTGTGGAAGCTGACGATGTGATTGGTACCCTGGCGCGGCAGGCCTCGGAAGTAGCACAGCCCGTGGTTATTTCGACCGGCGATAAAGACATGGCGCAGCTGGTTAATACCCATGTCAGTCTGGTTAACACCATGACCGGCAGTTACCTGGATAGCGCGGGGGTCAGAGAAAAATATGGCTTCGGCCCCGAGCGCATGATCGATTACCTGGCGCTTATGGGCGACAAGGTCGATAACATTCCGGGGGTGCCGGGGGTGGGTGAAAAAACCGCCCTTGCACTGGTTCAAGGGTTGGGAGGGCTGGATGATATCTACCAAAATCTTGAAGCAGTGCGGGAGCTGGATTTTCGCGGCGCTAAAAAAATGCCCGAAAAGCTCCAGGAACATCAGGAAATTGCGTATTTGTCCTACCAGCTGGCCACGATTAAAACGGATGTGCCGCTGGAATTTACCCCGGAATCTATCCATAAAGCACAGCCGGATGAACCGCATTTACGTGAGCTGTTTGCGGCGCTGGAATTTAAAAGCTGGGTGACAGAGTTGACGGCGGGGGAGCAGGTGGTAGTTGCCGCGTCTGACGTCAGCGCGGATGTAGAGACGGCACCCGTTGCTGGGCAGTCCCCACAGGCGGCGATGAATTGCATCACCATCACAGATGAGGCCGTTTTTGCCGAGTGGCTGCAAAAGCTAACCGCTGCTGAATTGTTTGCCTTTGATACTGAAACGACCAGTCTCAACGCCATGAATGCGCGCCTTGTCGGTGTTTCGTTTGCCGTCGAGCCGGGTGAAGCGGCCTATGTTCCCTGTGGGCATGATTACATGGGGGCGCCGACGCAGTTGTCGCTGAGCTGGGTGCTGGAGCAGCTCAAGCCTTTGTTAGAAGATCCCGCTAAGGCCAAGGTGGGACAAAACTTAAAATATGATCGCAGTGTGCTCCTCAATCACGGCGTGGAGCTGCGCGGTATCGCTTTCGATACCATGCTCGAATCTTATGTGCTCAATTCCACCGGTACCCGCCACAATCTGGATGATCTGGCGCGTAAATATCTGGATCACACAACCATCCAATACGAGGATATTGCCGGCAAAGGCGCAAAGCAGCTGACGTTTAATCAAATCAAGGTGGAGGAAGCAGCACCTTATGCCGCTGAAGACGCTGACCTGGCGCTGCGCCTGCACCGGCAATTGTGGCCGGAGCTTGCACAGAGCGACGCGCTTAAGCAGGTCTTTGAAAAGATAGAGATGCCGCTGGTGCCCGTGCTTTCACGCATCGAGCGACACGGTGCGTTGGTTGATGCCAAGCTTTTAGGGCAGCAGAGTCTTGAGCTGGGTCAACGCATGGTTGAGCTGGAGCGCAAAGCATTTGAGCTGGCGGGAGAGGAATTTAATTTGGGGTCGCCCAAGCAGCTGGGCGCGATCCTGTTTGAAAAACAACAATTACCGGTCATCAAAAAAACCCCTACGGGTGCGCCGTCCACGGCCGAAGAAGTCTTGCAAGAGCTGGCTCTGGATTACCCCTTGCCCAAGGTATTGATGGAGTACCGGGGACTGGCCAAGCTGAAATCCACCTATACCGATAAATTGCCGCAGATGATTAACCCCGCTACGGGGCGTATTCATACCTCTTACCATCAAGCGGTGGCAGCCACCGGACGCCTGTCGTCATCGGAACCTAACTTGCAGAATATTCCGATCAGAACCGATGAGGGGCGGCGTATCCGCCAAGCGTTTATTGCACCTGCGGGTTATAAAATCGTGGCGGCGGACTATTCGCAGATTGAACTGCGCATCATGGCCCATCTCTCCGAAGATGCGGGCTTATTGCGCGCCTTTGAGCAGGGACTGGACGTCCACCGGGCAACGGCGGCAGAGGTATTTGGGGTTGCCTTAGAGGCGGTTTCTCCAGAGATGCGCCGCAGCGCCAAAGCAATTAACTTCGGCCTTATTTATGGTATGTCCGCCTTTGGTTTGGCCAAACAGTTGCATCTGGGGCGCAATGAAGCGCAGCAATATATCGATCGCTACTTCGAACGTTATCCCGGGGTGCAGCGCTATATGAATGATATTCGGGCCCTGGCTCACGAACAGGGCTACGTTGAAACCTTGATGGGGCGCCGGCTTTATTTGCCGGAGATTAATGCGCGCAATAAAAACCTGCAGATGGCGGCCGAACGCACAGCAATTAACGCACCCATGCAAGGTACTGCAGCCGACATTATCAAAATTGCCATGATCCAGGTGGACGAGTGGCTGGCGAAGCAGCAGCTGGATGCGCGCATTATTATGCAGGTTCACGATGAACTGGTGCTGGAAGTGGCGGAAGCGGAATTAGAAGCGGTCACCCGTGGCTTAATCGCGCGGATGTCGGCAGCAGCGGCGCTGCGTATTCCCTTATTAGTTGAGGCCGGGGTAGGTAATAACTGGGACGAAGCGCACTAACATAAATAATTTTTTATCGAGATTGAACTTAATGCAAAAGGGGTAGGTCGTATAAGGTGTGTGTTTTATCTTCATGAGCTAACTCCTCCCTAATTTGGCTTATAGCCAGCTGAGCATAAAGAATTACGCAAAGCCACCCCGGTCATTGACCGGGGTTTTTTTTATCCGCTTTTTAGTGCGGTCGGTCTCGCTCCTTCTTTTGAACTTTCAGAAGGGCGGCCAGTCCCAGAGATAGTCACTATTTTCTAGTCAGTTGTGTGACCGCTTACTGGCATCACCCCAAGGATGTCAGCCTTTATCCGGTGGCTGAGTGCCACCGGCTTTTTTATTGCCTCCACTTTTCCTTTCCTTACTCTTTGTCAGCTAATTCACTGCTCGCGGGTTGTTCTGCGTTTTCTGTGGGCGATTGCGGATTTAACCATTCTCCAAGCTTGGCTTTCAGCTCCTCAATACCCGTATGGTTCAACGAGGAAAAACATTGCACGGAAACGCGATTTACTTCCGCGCTTTTGAGGGTATTTCTGACTTTGATCAATGTGCTGCCTGCCGCGCCCCGGCTTAACTTATCCGCTTTGGTGAGCAGGATGTGGACCGGCATACCTGCCGCCGTGGCCCACTCCAGCATGGTGGTATCGAACTCCTGTAACGGATGGCGAATATCCATCAGCAGCACCAGGCCAGCCAGGCAGCGGCGATTTTGCAGGTACTCGGATAAATACCGCTGCCACTGTTCTTTAAGGTCGCGCGATACCTTGGCGTAACCATAGCCCGGGAGGTCTACCAGGCGCTGGTTCTCGCTCAGCGTAAAAAAGTTAATCAGTTGTGTGCGACCTGGGGTTTTACTGGTGCGCGCCAACTTGTGGTTGTTGGTTAAGGCGTTAATTGCGCTGGATTTTCCCGCATTTGAGCGGCCCGCAAAGGCAACTTCCAGGCCCTCTTCGGGCGGACATTCGCGAATACTGGGGGCGCTTTGAGCAAATACAGCCTTGTGAAAATTAATGGGGTTAGACATAAAGTCCTGCACAATAGTGTCTTATGAGGCGGTTGGTATATAATGCGGCCTTCTTTTTAGGAGCATATCTACCAGGGAGCGGGGATTGTAGCCTGACCCTTAGAGGTCGCGCTAATGATGCTGCATAAAATATCACTGCCGTCTGAGCGGCCATCAAGATAATCGAACATAATCGACTACAGGTTAGCCAATGAAGAATCTAGTTAAGAATGTGCTGTTCACCTTTGGGATTATCGCTGCAACTCAGACCGCGTTTGCGGCGGGCGACGCCAAAGCAGGCGCCGAGAAAGTTGCCGTGTGCGCGGCCTGTCACTCTACTGATGGCAATAGTCCTGCGCCTGCCTTCCCCAAGATCGCTGGTCTGGGGGACAAATATCTGCTCAAGCAATTGCGTGACATTCAAGCGTGGGATCTGGAAACCGATCCGGCCCAAAAACCTGAAACCGGTCGTCCAGTACTAGAAATGACCGGTATGCTGGCCGGTATGAGCGATCAGGATCTGCAGGATATTGCCGCCTATTATGCATCCCAGGCAATCCAATTGAGCGGCGCTCAGGACCTTAACGTAAGAACTAACGCCGGCATCGACGTCGACGCATTGGCATTGGGTGAGCGGGTTTACCGCTCGGGTAATCTGGCCAACGGTGTTCCGGCGTGTACCGGCTGCCACGCACCGGACGCTCTGGGTAACGAACCTGCGGGCTATCCCCGTTTAAGCGGTCAGTACGCGGATTACATTGAAAAGCAGCTGCTTGCGTTCCGTAACGGCAACCGTATCAACGACGGCGAGCAGATGGTCATGCGCCTGGTCGCCGAGAAAATGAGCGACGCAGAAATCAAGGCAGTTGCTAACTTCGTTGCCGGCTTGCACTGAGCCGAGTTAGGCCATTAATAAGAGGCTGTTAACGGCTCTCAGGCATGTTTAAATCGGGACATGACCAAAAACGGAAGCGGTCAGATAAGAGACAATTTTTGTCTTGGTGTTAAAAAGGCGACATAAGGTCGCCTTTTTTCAATCCCTACACTTGTAGTATGGCTCACTGGATTCTCTAACCCAATGCGGAACTGGCACGGGAATTTATGTTCTATACCAAACACTATTTTACTGGAGTCAGTTTATGCGTTACTTGCTCGCCCTGAGTGCCTTACTTTTCTCTCTGGTTGCCTGCGCCGATCAGGCCAGCGAACAACCGCGCTATGTTGCAGGTCAGCACTATGTCGTACTCGATCATCCGGTGCGCACCAGTAGCGCGGATAAGATCGAAGTAGCGGAGGTATTTTCCTACCACTGCGGACACTGCTATAGCTTCGAGCCGGCCCTCCAGGCATGGGAAAAACAGCAGCCCGCGGATGTCGTGGTCGTCCAGACCCCCGCGATCTGGAACAATCAGATGAAAGCCATGGCGCAAGCGTTTTATACCCTCAAGGCGCTGAAACTGGATGATGCTCACATGGGCATTTTCAACGCCCTGCATGTGCAGCGTAAGCAATTTCAAAACCCGAACCAGTGGGCCGAGTTCCTCGCGCAATACGGTTCTGACAAGGACACTATCTTAAAAACCTTCAACTCATTCGGCGTTACCAGTCAGGTTAATCAGGCAGACGCCCGCGCCCGTGGTTACGGCATTACCGGCACACCGGAAATGGTCGTCAACGGCAAATACCGCATCAGCTCACGCTTGACCGGTGGTCAGGCCGAAATGCTGAAAGTGGCAGAATTCCTGATCGAGAAGGAGCGTACCGAGCAGTAATAAGCGCTCAGCCCTCATTGGTCCGAACTTCATTTGACCCGAACTTCGCCCGCTAACTGCAGCAGATTGTTGACAGTTAGCGGGCGAAGTTGTTTTTGGGCTGGCTCAAGGTGTGATTAAGCTGACTATACTAACGAACACGCATAAAAAAATGGTGGCGGGTAGGGTGTAATCATGACGACTGACAAAACGGATGACAGCAGTCAGCCTCACTGGCGCGAGAAATACCTGGATGCGCTGGACGCCCAGGATGCACTGGAGCAGAAACTGGCCGAACAATGGGCGCTCCTGAGTGGTGCGGTTGAGCGCATGACGCTGGCGGCGGGTGGCCAGGATGAAGCACTGGATCAGGTATTGAGGGGGTTGCATCTCTCTTTGCGCGGTGACATCACCGATGTGCAGCCGGTGTTGACTGAGTTGGATAAAACCTTGAGTGAATTTGAGCAGCGCCGGACCCTGGCGCAGCAGGAAATCCATCAGGCGCTCCGAAAGACCTTGCAGCCGCTGACAAAATTCTCCCCATCGCGCGCGCTTAAAAAAGACATCGACGATTACCTTTCCCAGCTGCCGCAACGGGTGGCCAGAGTGCGTCTCTATCCGGCGCTTTTACAACAATTGGCCGATATTCAACAACAGGCGCTCGCTGCCCAGGCTCCCGCTCCTTCAGGCTTTTGGCACACATTATTTAAACACGGAGCCCACTCAAAACAACAAACCCAGAGGCTGATCGCCGATTCGAGCGCTGAGGATACTGCTGTACCGCTGGTTGATACGGATGAAAGTATCAACCCGACTGACGCCTCTGCGGATGCCTTACAGATAGAAATGGATGCGCTTGCCGACGATGTATTTTTGCACAAGATCAGCGCCCTGTTGCATGCCGGATTGGAGGACATTGACCTCCCGGAAGAGATGAGCCTCCAGGCGCAGATGCTACAGCAGCGATTACAGCAACCACTTTCTAATACACAAATGTTTTCCTTGCTGGAATCGGCACAAGCACTGGTTATTGACGCGTGTGTTTTTTCCAACCGCGCCTTCGCGGCTTATCTGGACACTGTCAATCAGGAGCTGGCAGACATTTATGAAGCGATAAACGGTGCGGCACATCAACACACAGCACAGCTTGAATCAGCACAGCGGCTTGAAAGTTCAATGCTGCAGCAAATGATTGAATTGGAAACCCAAACGGATAAAGCGACCGACCTGGATCAACTCAAGTGCCGCGTTAAATCACAAATCGGCAACATTCGTCAGGCGTTGGATAATTTTTATAACAAAGAACCAAACCAACAACAGCTGGCAACGCAGTTGCAGGAGCTGGCAAGCAAACTCCAGGATATGGAAGCAGAAGCCAATAAGGCACGCACCGCATTGGCTCATCAGCGCTATAAATCCCTGCATGATCCGCTTACTGAATTGCCCAATCGCGAGGCGTATCAAGAGCGGATTCAGGCTGAATTTAATCGCTGGCTGCGTTATCAGCACCCATTGGCACTGGCTATTTGTGATCTCGATCATTTCAAAAAAATTAACGATACCCTGGGGCATCAGGCGGGCGACAGGGTCCTTAAAGTCATCGGTCGATCAATTGCAAAGCGTCTGCGCACCGTCGATTTTTTTGGCCGCTATGGCGGCGAAGAATTTGTCGCCATTTTGCCAGAAACAGATTTGCACTATGCTCAAGAGTTGCTGGAAAAAATTCGTGCAGCCATTGCCAATACTGCATTCAATTATAAAGAACAGCCATTAGACATTACCTTATCCATTGGCGTGGCTGAGTTTCTTCCCGGCGATACAATAGAAGCGGTATTCGCGCGTGCAGACCAAGCGCTCTATGCCGCGAAAGCGGCGGGGCGTAATCGTGTGGTTATTGCGGAGCAATCCGTCGGCTGACAGATGCAGGTGCGCCAGATACCCGGTTCGGGGCGACTTACCTATAAGAGCGAGCGAACAGATTGGGTAGGATTGATGCCCAATAATTTATCTTTATCGACAACCAGAGAGCGGCATGAAAGACGTATTTGTATTCAAGCTGGATGAGTTACTTATTGGGTTGTCTGTCACTGCAATCGTCCGGGTTGTGAGTGCTGTTGAGATCACGCCTTTACCGGGTGCACCGAGCAGCGTCCTCGGGGTAATTGATGTCGGCGGAAATATTATCCCTGTGGTCGATCTGCGCCATCGTCTGGTATTGCCATCGCGACCGCTGGAGCTCAGCGATTGTTTTATTATCGCGCGTACCCGACAGCGATCATTGGTCATCGTTGCAGATAGCGTGCAGGGCGTCGGTGCCTATAGCGATACCCAAATTACAGACCCCGGCACATTAACGCCTGGTGTGCAGCACATAGTCGGCATCGCCCGCGACGACGGCGGAATTGTTTTTATCCATGACCTGGAATTATTTCTCTCCGTGCATGAGGGAGTAGTTCTGGATCAGGCGCTTACTGCCCACCAATCCATAGTAGATACAGCGGATGATCAGTGAATCACTGCGTCAGCGGTTGCACAAGCGCTTAACCGAGCAGGTTGGGTTGAGGCTTTCCGGCACTGGCTGGCAGGATTTTGAGGCCCGCCTGCAGGCTGCGGCCAATGATGTTAAAGCAGTGGATACGCACACGTTTATTGACGAAATTCTCACTACACCTTTCGCTAAATCCACCACGCAAGCGCTTGCTCGGCATTTTACGGTGGGTGAAACTTATTTCTTTCGTGATCAAGCCGGGTGTGCTGCATTAACGAATCATTTGCTGCCGGATTTACTGCGCCGCAAGGCAGCCGACCATCGGCAGCTGCGCATCTGGAGTGCCGGTTGCTGTACCGGTGAAGAGGCTTACTCGATTGCGATTCTCCTCGATCATTTGTTGCCGGACCAAAAAGAGTGGAACATTGTTATTACAGCCACCGATATTAATGAAGACTTTTTACAGATTGCGCGCAAAGGAATTTATAATGAATGGTCATTTCGCGGGACGCCCACATGGGTGCGCGAAAAGTACTTTAAAAAAAATCGTAATGGCGCTTTTGAGTTGTCGCCCGCTATTCGGCAGCGGGTAACATTTTCTTATCTCAATCTTGCTGATGACAACTATCCTTCGTCAGCGAATGATTTTAATAACATCGATTTTATCTTTTGTCGCAATGTATTGATGTATTTTTCCCCCGAGCACGTGCGCTCTATTGTTGATAAATTTTATGCCACCTTAAGAGCGGGTGGATTTCTCAGTGTGAGCCCCGCAGAAACCTCAACAGCGGTTTTTAATCGTTATCTTACGGTCAATTATCCGGGATCAATTTTCTATCAGCGTCAGCCATCTGCTTCAAATAAACCCGTGTATCCGGCACCAAAAAAATTACCGCCGACAATGGTTAAGGTTGTGCGCCCGCAACCTGCATCTATCAAAGCGAAGAAAGCGCAAGCTATTCATGCTGCTAACACTGCTAGCGCAATTCCGTCATCCGCAGCGCCGGTGAATACTGGTGAGGCGCTGCGTGCTGCACGCGTATGTGCGAACCAAGGAAAGCTTGATGAGGCAATTAAATGGTGTGCAAAGGCTATCGCAGCAGATAAACTCAATCCCGCCTGTCAGTATTTGCTGGCGATGGTGGAGCAGGAGCGTGGGATGCAGCAGGCGGCAATCCAGGCATTACAACGCACACTTTATCTGGATCAATACTTTGTGTTGGCACATTTCGCCTTAGCTAGCCTTCGTCTTGCTGAAGGGCGTTCAACGGCCGCGCATCGGCATTTAACCGCCGTCCGTCAGTTATTAAAAGATCGTCCGGCAGAAGACGAGCTGCCCGAGTCGGACGGGCTGACAGCAAGTGAGCTGGATAACATCGCTGCCTCTTTATTGCTCACCATCGCTGCGCCAGTGCCTCCTAGAAGGACCGATCAATGAGTGATTCTAAGGTGTTTGATTGGCAGCACGTTAAGCAGCGTGTGGCTGATGCGTTTGCGAGTATTGATAGAGCAGGCCAGACGGCGCCCGCTGATACCAGGACAATATTAAAAAAACGCGCCCAAGCTTTGGCTGCAGTTCCTTCCGCGGCTAGCGATGACGATACCGACACCATTGAAATTCTTGAGTTTGAGCTGGCCCAGGAGTGTTACGCGTTAGAGACGCGTTATATTCGCGAAGCCTGTCCTCTTGATAATTTGACGGCGCTGCCGTGTACCCCGGACTTTGTTAAAGGTGTTGTTAATTTGCGGGGTGAAATTGTCTCGGTGGTAGATATCAAACGATTTTTTGGATTGCCAGAAAAAGGTATTACCCATCTTAATAAACTTATCGTGCTTGAATCTGGCGCGATGAAATTCGCCATTCTTGCCGATCACTTGATAGGTGTCCGACCGCTACCACTTTCACATCTGCGCGCCGCGCAAACCGTATCGTCCGCTATCAACGGGCGCTACGTCCGGGGTATCACGACCTCCGGGCTGGCGCTTCTGGACGCGGACGTTTTGTTAAGTGATGAGAAGATGATTGTCCAATAATAAATGCCGCAGGCCCGGCATACCAAAAAGCAATTAGGAGAAACTATGTCAATTGGTAGAAAAATACTCCTGGGTTATGCATTCATACTTGCACTGCTGCTCATTGTTATTGCTGTTGCTATTTATGCGCTGCAACACAGCCAAAATACGTATGGTTCGCTGGTCGATGTCAACGCCCAGATAGTTGATCGCGCCAACGCAATGGCACGCTCCACCCGTGAACAGGTCGCTCATTATCGAGGCGCTGTTATTTATCCCGATCAACGCACCGATTTTATCGAGCAGCTGCGCACCAGTCGTACCACTTTTGAAGCAGCGCTGGAGACTTTGCGAACCTTGACGCCGGATGCCAACAGTCACGCGCGCCTTGCTGAAATTGCAGAGCTCTATCAACGTTTTACGGCCACTCAGGAGCGTGCACTGCGCTTATTGGGTAGCGATCAGGTTGAGCAGGATCTGGTTATCGCCGGCGTCGTAACAATCAGTGATCGCCTGGTAGGGTTGGTTGATCAATACCGCCGCCAGCAGGCCGAATCCGTGGCGCAGGTGCGCGCTGGCTTGGTGTCCGACGCTCGCACACTCACCTGGCTGATGAGTATTATTGCCCTCGTTGCGATTGTTTCAGGCTTATCGATTGCGCTGACACTCGGTCGCCATATCACTCGTCAATTACAAGAGAGCGCAGGATTGCTGTCGACCTCAGCCGCCGAAATTCTGGCTACAACGTCCCAGTTGGCTACCGGAGCGACAGAAACCAATACCGCGGTCAATGAAACCACCACGACAGTGGAAGAAGTTAAGCAAACCGCCCAGCTGGCCAGTGACAAGGCGCGCCATGTATTGGACAGTGCACGCAAAGCGGTTGAGGTGGCGTATTCGGGGCAGCAGTCGGTGGATTCGGCCATCGCCGGAATGCAACACATCCAAACCCAAATGGAATTAATTGCGGAAAGTATTGTTCGCCTGTCTGAACAAAGCCAGTCGATTGGAGAAATTATTCTGGTCGTGAGTAATCTTGCGGAGCAGTCGAATTTGCTGGCCGTCAATGCCGCGATCGAAGCGACGCGCGCCGGTGACCAAGGCAAAGGTTTTGCGGTAGTGGCTCAGGAAGTAAAAAGTCTGGCCGAGCAGTCACGACAATCTACCAATCAGGTGCGCACCATCCTGAACGACATTCAAAAAGCGACCACGAGCGCGGTACTCGCAACAGAGCAGGGCAGCAAGGCAGTTGAAGGAGGTGTGACGCAATCAACGGAAGCCGGAGAAATTTTTCGTTCGCTCAGTGACGCTGCTTCCGGTGCTGTAGATGCGGCTACCCAGATTGCCGCCTCCAGTCACCAGCAGATGGTTGGTATGGATCAGGTGGCGCTGGCGATGGCAGATATCAAGCAAGCGAGTGCGCAAAATGCCGCTGGTGCCCGGCAGGCGGAAAGCGCTGCGCAAGGCCTGCATGATTTGGGACGCAAGCTGATTTCGCTGGTGGGCGCCCGGCGGGCAGAATAAAGCAAACCGGAAGCGGCCATGACCGACAAAAACCAAGAGCTGCTGGCGCGACTGCTCGTTACCTTTCGCAGCGAAGCCACAGAGCATGTGCAGGCGATGTCGAGCGGATTACTGCAGCTCGAACATTTGCCGGCTGACGATGCGCAATATGGCACGGCTATCGAAACTATTTTCCGTCAGGCACACAGCCTCAAGGGGGCCGCCCGAGCGGTAAAATTTAAAACAATAGAATCGCTGTGCCAGCCGTTGGAAAGTATTTTTGTTGCTCTGCGTGATCATCATATTTTTCTCACCACCACGCTTGTCGATCTGTTGCATCAAGCCGTCCGGCTGATAGCAGAGCTTACGCAGTTAGCGCAGGATGAGGCCCGTGTGCGGCAATCCCAGGTATCAATCCTGGTGCGACAACTGGAGCGTGCCCTGGCGCGTGCGCGCGACGATGTTTCGATAGCGCCGCTGTCCGCAGGCCAGCAAGCGGCTTCGGCACCACCAGCCACATCCGAGCCCATTAAACCTGCGCCTTTTTATTCAGAGACTTCAACGAGTGAGTTGGAGTCTTCAACCAGCTATTCAGAG
>CAYTQQ010000011.1:42357-46787 GCA_964440135.1 uncultured Cellvibrionaceae bacterium
GAGTCTTCAACCAGCTATTCAGAGCCTTCAGCAAGTAACACAGAGCCTTCAGTAAGTCATAAAAAGCCTTCAGCGCGTTATACAAAACCTTTAGCTTCTTCGCCGGATATCACCGCAGCTTCTGCGCCGATTCCCAGCGTCGGTAAGGTGTCGACGGTGCGTATTGCCACCACCAAACTTGATGCAGTGATGCGCCTTGCAGAAGAAATGCTAACACCGCGCCTGGCACTGACGCAGCACGTCACTGAATTGCAGCAGCTCGCCCAAGACATCAGTCTATGGCGCAAACAGTCCACAGAGTTGCAGCGGTTATTGCGGCCTTTGCAACGGGAGTTGGCGCAGGATCATCATCCTGCTCTGCGCAAGCTGCTCGATTATCTTGCCGATGAACCCGTCCGCTTGCGCGTGTTACAGGATCAACTCACTAACACGCTGCGCACCACCGAAAATAATTGCCGCACCCTGGCGACAACGACCGAACATTTGCAGCGCAGCGTAAAGGAAATGCAACTGCTGCCCTGTGCTCCGCTGTTGGAATTCTTTGCGTTGCAGGCGCGCGAGTTGGCACGCGAGCAACATAAAAGCGTTGTGGTAAACGCCGAGGGTGGCGATATTGAAGTGGATCGACGTCTCCTCGACGAAATTAAAGACCCACTGATCCATCTGGTGCGTAATTGTATTGATCACGGTATCGAACCGACCGAGCAAAGACGCCAACTCAACAAATCGCCGCAAGGCAATATCACGATCGCGTTGGCGCAGCATGATAGCGGCAAGATTACCCTGACGATTGCTGATGATGGCGCGGGTATTGATCCGCATCGCTTAAAAGCCGCCGCCGTAAAACGTAATCTGATAACGCTGGAGGAGGCAGAGCAGCTGAGCGAGGCTGCGCTGTTGGAATTAATCTTTCGTTCCGGACTGTCGACCAGCAGCCTGATAACCGATGTGTCCGGTCGCGGCGTGGGCATGGCGATTGTCAGAGAAAAAATCGAGCAGCTGGGTGGCAGTATTACCCTTGCTTCATCGACCGGTCGCGGCACCAGGTTCACTCTGGTCTTGCCCATTACTCTGGCCACATTTCGCGGCATGTTGATCACGCTTGCGCAGCAGACTTTTATCATTCCGTCGGTGCATGTGGACTGTGCACTGCGGATTGCCGCTCATGAGGTTCACCACGTTAACCAGGGTGATACCGTTAATATCCATGGGCAGGCGACGGCGCTGGTCCGGCTACACGATCTTTTGGCGCTGCCGTGCGCGCCGCTCGACAATCGGGAAACCTTGCTCGTGGTAGTACTTGGTCGAGGTGAGCACCGCGTTGCTTTTCAGGTGGATGAGGTGCTGGGTGAGCAAGAGGTGCTGGTCAAGGGATTGGGGCCTCAATTGCGGCGAGTGCCCAATATTGTTGGCGCCAGCGTGTTGGGTAATGGCGCTGTGGCGCCAATTCTCCAGGTCGCAGATTTACTGGACGCTGCCCTGCGACCCGGTCAGCCCAAGGCGTCCGCCGTGACGCCCGTGCCCGCACGACAACAAAACATTCTGGTGGCTGAAGACTCCATTACCTCGCGTTCATTGATGAAAAATATTCTGGAGACTGCGGGCTATCAAGTGGTCACCGCCGTGGATGGGATTGATGCTTACACCACGTTGAAAACCCAGCCGTTCGATCTGCTGGTATCGGATGTAGATATGCCGCGTATGAGCGGATTTGATCTTACCGCCAAGCTGCGTGCTGATGTGCACTTAGCCGAGCTGCCGGTAATACTGGTCACCACCTTGGACTCACGTGAAGACCGTGAACGCGGGATAGATGTCGGCGCCAATGCCTATATTGTCAAAAGCAGTTTCGATCAATACAACTTGCTGGAAGTGATCCAGCGGCTGATCTAAGAGGCTAAAAATGAGAGCACGGAAGTGATCAGGGTTTTAGTGCTCGATGGTGTGCCGGCGCAGCGGGAGCAATTGTGTCAGCTCCTGCGGGGACAACCGAATATAGAGGTGGTAGGCAGCGCAAGTAGCTGCCAGGAAGCCTTGGCACTTATCGGACGCTGGCAACCCGGCATTGCGTTGGTGAGCCACCAGCCGCCGCACCTGGATGCCTTGCAGGTAACCCGCTGCATGATGGAGATCTGTCCGCTTCCGATTGTGATTATTTCGGACAGTGGCGGTTCGGCGAAAGATATTTCAACTCACGCAGCAATTGAGGCGGGTGCTCTTGCGGTCATGCCGCGACCAAATCCGGGGGCAGCGCCTATAGTTCTTAATGGTCGTGACCTTTGGCAAACCATTAGAGTCATGGCTGAAGTCAAGGTGGTGCGGCGCTGGCCGAAACATAATGTATCGGCCGAGCTAACTGGTGAGCCCGCAGTGCCTGTAAAGCGTATAAAAATAGTTGCCATCGGCGCGTCCACGGGTGGCCCTTTGGCGTTGGCAACCTTGCTCGGTGCGTTACCTAAAAATTTTTTTGTGCCCATTGTTGTTGTCCAACATATGTCATCCGGCTTCATGAGCGGCTTGATTGAATGGTTGACGCCATCGCTCTCACTGCCGGTGCAGGTCGCCGTTCAAGATCAGTATTTACGGCCCGGTCACGTCTACATGGCGCCCGACGGTGTTCACTTACGCGTCGCCCACAATCAGCGCATACAGCTGCTGGCGGGGCCGCCGGATAACGGCATTCGCCCATCTGTTGCGCAGCTGTTTCAGTCGGTGGCCGACGCCTACGGACAACATGCTGCCGGCGTACTCTTAACCGGTATGGGGCGTGATGGTGCGGCAGAATTGCTACAGCTTCGCCAGCAAGGTGCGCTGACGTTTGCCCAGGATGAAAGCAGTTCTGTGGTACATGGAATGCCGGGCGAAGCCATTAAATTAGGCGCCGCCCAACACATACTGTCGCCAGCAAAAATTGCCGCAGTTTTACGATCATTATCGAACGCAGAACAAGCAGGAGGGTTAGGATGACAGCACCGGGTTTGGGAGGAGTACAGATATTAGTGGTTGAGGACAGTATCACTCAGGCCGAACAACTGGCTGCGACATTGGAAGCACAAGGTTATCAGGTGGTGATCGCCGGCGATGGGATGCAGGCGCTTAGCGCCATTGAAAAGCAACATCCAGATCTCATCATCAGCGATGTCGTCATGCCGAATCTGGGCGGTTACGAACTTTCCAAAGCATTAAAAAGTCACCCGCATACCCGCCATATTCCACTGATACTGGTAACGACTTTAGCGGACCCGATCGATGTAGTACGCGGTTTGGAATGTGGTGCGGATAATTTTATTCGCAAACCGGTTGATCAGCGTTATTTGCTGGCTCGCATCGATTATCTATTAATGAATCGCGCCCTGCGCGAGCACGAAATTTCTCAGCTGGGGGTGGAGATCGAGCTGCGCGGTCAGCGGCATTTTATCAATTCAGATCGGCGGCAGATTCTGGATTTATTAATCTCCACGTATGAACAAGCTGTGGATTTAAATCATGAGCTAACTCAGCAGCAGCAAGAGTTAGCAAGATCTAACGAGGTGCTGGATAGTCTTTACCGGATTGCCGAGGACTTGAATAACGCGGTTACACCTAAAGAGGTATTTGAAAAAGCCATTGATCGCCTGGTGGAGCTGCCCGATGTACAAGCCGCCTGGATTACACTGGTCGACCCATCCGGTGAAAACCCGGAAGTCATTGTGGCGCGCAACCTGCCGGGAATCGAACAGCTCGATAAACATTCGCCGGTCAGACAGTGTCAATGTCTGCAAGAGGTATTAGGCCGATATTCGCGCTCAGCATTTAATGTGCACGACTGTGCCCGACTGAAAACGCTGGAACCGATCCTGCCGGGCATTTCTTCCCATGCCACGGTACCGCTGTTTTTGGCCGCGGGCGATAAAGTAGCGGTGGCGAATTTAGTAGCAGCGGATGAATTCGGTTTTGATGAAGGACAATTGCAGCTGTTCGCCACTATTGGTAAACAGATTGTCGTGGCGCTTGAGCGCGCGCAGATGCATGAAAGCCTGGAGGCGTTGGTCAATGAGCGAACCCTGCAGGTTCGCCGACTGAACCGACTCTACAGCCTCTTGAGTGGCATCAACAATACCATCGTGCGTACCCGCACTAACGAAGCACTGTTTAACGACGTATGCCGCATTGCAATTGAAAAAGGCGGTTTCAGGTTTGCATGGATAGGCCCGCTGGATAACGGGTTGGTGGATCTCTCCCGCGTCGCTTGGGCGAGCGCGGATACCC
Organism: uncultured Cellvibrionaceae bacterium; assembly: GCA_964440135.1. Lineage (GTDB taxonomy): Bacteria > Pseudomonadota > Gammaproteobacteria > Pseudomonadales > Cellvibrionaceae > Cellvibrio. Next base: position 46,606 of record CAYTQQ010000011.1, read on the forward strand.
AAACACTTGCGCTTAACCAAATTGCCAATGCAGTAGCAGGATTACAGCAATCTGGTTTGTTAGAAGAAGCCTTCGGGAAAGGTGAGCCGCTAGTGTTTAACGATGTGAGAACTGACTTGCGCATCAGTGATCTGCGACAAAAAGAATTTCAATCCATCGCTATTCTCCCGTTATTCCGCGAG
>CAYTQQ010000011.1:46887-48966 GCA_964440135.1 uncultured Cellvibrionaceae bacterium
AAAGCGCGTGAGCTGTTGGATTTAGAAAGTGATTTTCGCCGGGCCCTGGAGCGGCAGGAATTCCTGCTGCACTATCAACCGATTGTTAACACCAGTAATGGTGCGATCATCGGTGTGGAAACTCTGGTGCGCTGGCTTAGCCCCGAGCGCGGGATGGTTTCGCCGGCCAAGTTTATTCCGCTTGCCGAAGAGACCTTGTTGATTATCGAACTCGGCGCCTGGGTTCTGGCTGCCGCCACAGAGCAGCACACCCAAGGTTGGGGCAAGTCGGCCCATGAATTAAGACTGGCAGTAAATGTATCCACCCGACAATTTTTGCAACCCAATTTTTACACCATGGTTGCTGGCGCTATCGAGCGTGCGGGCATTAATCCGGAATTGATTACCTTGGAGATAACGGAAAGCCACTTGATGGAAGATATCGACGATATGGTCGCCGTCATGCATCAGATTGGAGAGCTTGGCGTTCGTTTTTCGATTGATGATTTCGGGACGGGCTATTCCAGTTTGGCTTATCTCAAAAATCTGCCGATCGCCAATTTAAAAATCGATCAGAGCTTTGTGCGAGGACTGCCGGATAACAGTGGTGATGTGGCTATTGTAAAAACCATTATTTCAATGGCGCACAGTCTGAATCTGTATGTCGTGGCGGAAGGCGTTGAAACAAAAGAGCAGCTCGAATTTTTGCGCGCTCATGGCTGTCATTATGTGCAAGGTTATTATTTTAGTCGCCCCGTCCCTGCAGATGACTTGGCTTTATTGTTGGTCAATGGTCTCGCCGTTGGGCAATGAGGGCAGCCGGTTTACCGACTGCCCTGTTTTAATGTTTACCTGAAATTTACGCGGTCAAGGTTATTCTTGATTAAGTAACCGATCTGCTGCCAAGGCTAAGAAGGCGAAGTTGGTTGCGCCCCCACCCAATACATATTCTGATTGTTGCCACAAAAATGGAAATTCCTTCAGCTCAGGAAAGTCCGGCGCAATCAGCGCTGTCCCGACAATGACGCCACCAGGTATATAACCGTTATCCATTCGCGTTAAACCATACGCCGAACTTTTTGATTTCGCACCGACGCCGGTTGCATAGGATTGATTATTGGAGCCAGGGTTGGTACCGAGCACGTAATGAACGATATTCAGCAGGTACTCTTTACCAAATTCCTGTGGAAAAGCTTTATGTAAAAAGTAGTGGGCTACACCCTGCTGCTGCAGATCCCAGCCGCGACCCCACAACTGCATTTTGAATGATAAACCGTAAGGCGTATCGTCCATGCCTTGTTCAATTTTGCGGTAGAAAGCAGCTGCGGCTTCACGCATGGTGTTAGTTAGCTGCGTATCACCCAGGTCGTGTACAACCCGTGCAACATACCAGCCTACTTGCTCAAAGTTCGCAAGAATAAAATCCCGTTCGCTGAGAATGTAATCTCGATACTGCGGCTCGTTAGTTGCCCGAAATAGTTCTACGGCGGCGCGCAATTTATTGCCACGAACATAATTATTCTCAACCGGACGTTCAACTGTCCAAAGCTCAGTTGCTGCAGTTAACGCGTCCCGGGCCATCTGGTCGTTATAACCGCGCATGGGGCCAACAGCAGCGGCAATGTGCGCAATGGCTTGATACTCACGCCCCGGATTTTCTTCCGTAAATACCCAGCGATCATCAGGCAGCGACGAATGGGTAGCGGTACGTTCACCCGATTTTAAGGAAGGGTCGTAAATCAAGTTATCCGTCTGACCAGAAAAATCACCGCCCATCACGTATTGCGAAAGCGTGGGTACGATAATGCCGCGATACAAACGTCCCAGCGCCTGATAGCCGCCAACAACGGTGAGCAGGCCGTGCTCAATCTGTTGCAACACGTCGGGCTTGCCATCCGGTTCGCGAATCTCGACCAGGCGCAGCTCCTGATCGATCAAGGTGTTATCGTGAGTAACGCCAAACTCATCGTAAATAGCGCTCAGAATAAAAACTTCACCGCCCTGAGATTCAATACGGAAATCTTCATCGCCCGCGTCGTACCAGCCACCTTTGGTTAATCCCGGCACATGTTCCAGCGGTTTAAAGCGCGTTAACGTCGA
>CAYTQQ010000012.1:0-1736 GCA_964440135.1 uncultured Cellvibrionaceae bacterium
ATTAAGGAATCTGCGGGCACCTGGTCGGAAATAGAGGCGGGCAACTTGATGCTTTTATCCGTTTGCAGGACTTCGACCTCCGAGGAATTCACCAACAGGAAAAACACCAGAATGGTGAAAATATCCATCAGGGAAACCAGATTCAGCTTGGCGGCCTGCTTCATCCGGCGCTGACGGCGCGCCATGCGCTTGGCCCGTAGGGATTGCTTCATGGCTGGCCTCCAGCGGCGTCCTGCACCGGGGCATCACCCAAAGAGATGACGGGAAATAAAGCAGCATCGACAACCGAGGCGGCGACCACGGCTTTAAACGAGCGCGCGGTGTCCATCACGCTCACCAGCGTCTGATAATCGGTATCGGGTTGGGACAGGATAAAAATATCGTCCTTGCGGATGCCCTGGTCTTCCAGCTGCCGTTTGATCTCTTGCAGCACTTTGCTCAGCAGTTCGTAGTCGTAATCCCCTGCGAGGGTTTTCTCGATGCGCTTCAGGCGCAGCCCGGCGGGATAATTCAGGTCGAGGTAATCAGGATGGATGACCAGCTCCAGTTGCTGAACTTGTTCTTCCTCATCCGCTGCGCTGGCGACGGCCAGATCCGGCAGTTTGATATCCAGCACCGTGGTGCGCGCGAGCACCATGCTCACCAACAGAACCGGAACCAGAATGATCATCAGGTTCATAAATGACGTGATGTCGAGATCCGCTTCTTCGGATTTGCCGCGCTTTCTGTTACGCATGTTACGCATAGCTACCGCTACCTGTTTTCACGTGCGCTTCAGAGTTTGGGCTTGGTTGGGGTTGCCGCCGGTTCAGCGGCGCGGGTGCGCGGCATTTCCGGCGTGTTGCCGAGGAGGTTTAAGCACTTCACGCCCGCCATTTCCAGGCTGTCGATAATTTCCGAGGCTTTGGTCTGCAGCATGGCGTGCAGCAACAGCAGTGGAATTGCGGCGATCAACCCAAAGGCGGTGGTGTTCATCGCCACTGCAATACTTTTGGAGAGAAGTTCGGCTTTTTCGGCGGGGTCGGCATTGGCCACCGCAGTGAAAGCGGCGATCAGACCGATGATGGTGCCCAACAGGCCCAACAGCGTCGCGATATTGGCGAGTGTGGCCAGGTAAGGGGTGCGCCGTTCGAGGCGCGGCATGGCTTCCAGCACGCCCTCTTCCATCGCCAGTTCGATGTCTTCACGACGCGCCGACTGCGCCATGCGTGCCAGACCGGCGCTGATAATCCGCGCAACAGGCGCCTCTGTCGTACGCGCCACATTCATCACGCCGTTGTAATCACGTTTTTGCAGCAGCGGCAGGATGCGCTCGAAAGCGAGCCGATTGGACACTTTAGCGGCGTTAAGCACCATCCAGCGCTCTACCACAATCACCAAGCCAACGGTCAGGACGATGGCGATCGGGATCATAAATGGGCCGCCATCCTGAAAGAAACGTACCAACGTATTCATAGCTTTACCTGTCCAGAGGAAAAATTAATCGCAACAAAGACCTTACTGTAGCCCTTGGCGCGGACCTAAAGGTCGGGGCTTGTTATAACCGTGTGCCATTTCACACAAAAAACGGGGCTGCTTCTTATTGTTTAATCCAGCTCGCCCGCGGACTCGATCTGGCGCCGCAATTCACTGCGCTCCAGATGCTCGAAAACAGCGGCGGCGCGCCCTTCCAGCAGCTCAAAATCAAGTTCACCGGGCGGGGGCGATTGCCACGGCAGAATGTACAAAACCCGAGG
>CAYTQQ010000012.1:1836-4590 GCA_964440135.1 uncultured Cellvibrionaceae bacterium
TCGACCGGTCATCATCATTGTCCTGTTCCCGCATTAACCCGCCGCTGCAAATCAGCAATCCAGCTGGTGAGTTGTCGATCTTCCTCGCCCAGCAGCTGCTGGTACGCCAGATAATGTGCCAGTGCCTGCTGCTCCTGCCCGAGATAAAGGTCGTAGAGAATCGCCAGATTTCTGTGGCTTGGTGCGTGATAAGGCCAAACCGCTAACGCGCGCTGATATAGCCGCTCGGCTTCGGCAAACGCGCCCTGCTGACGTTTGAGAATGGCGAGTTCGTTGTAGGCATCCAGATTCTGGTCATTGGCCGTCAGCGCCTGCTCAAACGCGGCTTCTGCACGGACCACATCGCCCTGCGCGCGGTATACCAGACCTGCATTCAGGGGGATGCCGGAAAGCCGGGGATTCGCACGCGCTAACTCTTCGAGCATCTGCGCGGCCTGAGTCCACTCCTGACGCTCCATCGCTGCCAGCGCCGCCGCAAATTGTTGCTGGGTCGCACGACTGATGGAGGGCACTTTCTGTAAATAGGGATCAGGCGTAACCGGCCCTTCCGGCAGGATGCTGCTCAAGACGGTCACCGGTGCTTCGGCGGAGATCGTCGGCGGCGTATCCACCTTGCGCGAATTGACCGCACAACCGGCAGCCAACAAGGTCAGCAGGAGCAGGCTAATGAATCTCACTGGCCACCTCCAATTGACGCTCGGATTTTTGATAACGGGCCGGCAGCAACTGCGCCAGTGCGGTAAAACTGCGCTGCACCCACTGGTCATAAACCCCGTTGCGGGCGCGGCGGGCATTGGCCTCGTGGATCTCGATGGCCTTTTCTTCAAACGGATAAGCCTGTTCTTCCAGCAGCATGTCGTACTGCTCCAGCTCAAGCGCATCAAGATTGGTGGGCCTTTGCGAGCTCATTAAATCCCGGCTGAGCTGGGCGTAGATTTCACCCATCATAAAACTCGCCTGGGTGGTGAACTCGGCCACCTCGTAAGTGAGTACTCGCTCTTGGGCTTTAAGCGCTGTTTCCAGGGCTGCGCGCTTGCGCTGCAGGCTGTTTTTGAGTGGTAAGCGGAGCGGGATAGCCACAAAATCAGCGTAGGCGGGGCGCGCCAGTTCAGCCGCAGCGCCCGCCGCCAGGTAGCGGGAACGAGGGCTGCGTTCCGCCCCGGCGCGCTGATCGGTTTCGATCAACTGGTGCAACCAGACTTGCCGCTGGTCGGCGTTGCCCGCGGCGCCATAGAGTTCGCTGAGGCGATATTGGGCTTCGATATTCTCGGCCAGCGGCTGTGGGTAGCGGTTGACGTAGCGGCGATACTGCTCAATGGCCGCCGTCGGTTGGCCGGATTTTTCATACAGCTCTGCACCCAGTAAAAGCGACTGACGCTTGATCTCCGGGTCATCGCTCAGGCGCTCCATTAACACCAACTCATCGGCGGCTGATTGCCAATTGCCCTGGGCCTGATAAATTGCCACCAGTTTTGCGGGAATGGTGGCGGTGAGCGGGTCCTGCGGATATTGGCGGCGGAAGTCCAATAACACGGCCTCGGCTTCGCCCCAGCGCTCCAGCTCAAACAGGTAATGGCCGGCATCGTAACGGGCCTTCAGGGCGACGTCGGTCGCTGGCGTAACCTCGGTCACGCGCAGCAGCAGCTCCACTGCCGCCGCTTTGTTTTCTACGGCCAATGCCCCTTGCGCCTGCTGGTAAATGCTCGCCGCGATCCGCTCCCGCACCTGGGTATCTGTCGGTATGCCGGCACTGGGTTGCTGCTGTGGCAGAAGCGTTAACACTTGCCAGTAGGCCTGCTCCGCCGCGCCGTAATCCTGCAGTTCGTAGCGGCTGTGCCCCAGCACCAGCCAGCTGGTAAAACGCAAATCCGCCGGTGCGGGCGGCTGCCAGGCAATAACCCGGCCCGCAACCTCGGCTGCATCGTCAAATAAACCCTGCTCCAGCAGCTCCGGGGCCGCCTGAGCCAGCACGTGCACCGCCCGCTCGTCAGCAGGGAAACTTTCTGCAAAGCGCAGGGCATTAGTGATTTTGCGGCCTTGCCACTGCTGGCGTGATTCTGCTCCGGTTGCAGGTGCGCCAGCCATCAGCTCCTGGGCGAGCAAAATAGCCGAATAACCCGCCTCGGCCCCATGCTCCGGATCGCGATAGCCGTAGGCTACCTGTTCGTAGGCCGTCAGCGCTTCCGCCTGCGCGCCGGCCTCTGTCAGAGCTTCGGCGAGCATAAAGGTCATGGTGGAGGCTTGGCTGTCCGTGGGGAAAGTGTGCACAAACTCGCGGTACCAGCGCGCCGCCCGACCGTAGGCAGCCGCCGCTGACTGAGGTTCTTCACTGATTTTCAGGCGCTGGGCTTCGGCGTGCTCGTACTGCGCCAGCTCCTGCAAAGCGGCGTGCAGGTAAGCCAGAGAATCGGTACTGAGGGCGCCCTGGCGCGCGGCCCAATAGCGGCTGTGCACACCGTACCGCTCAATAAATTCTTGTTTAGCGGGCAGAATCAGGCTCGGGTAATTGCCCTGCTGGTAGACCGCAATGGTTTTGATGCTGAAATCCGGGGCAAAGTCCGAGGCGGGATTGTGTTCAACAAAATATTGGTAGGTTTGGGCGCTGTCGTTAAAGCGCTGTTGCTCCAGATAAAGCGAACCCAACTGCTCGTAGAGCAAATGCTGGTAAGCGCGCGCGCCCTGCTCCTGTTGCAGTGCGGCGAGCGTTTGCGGCCCGTCAAGATAGGACAGGCCCAGACCCATGACGCGCAAGGT
>CAYTQQ010000012.1:4690-23069 GCA_964440135.1 uncultured Cellvibrionaceae bacterium
CGAGCGTTTGCGGCCCGTCAAGATAGGACAGGCCCAGACCCATGACGCGCAAGGTGTCATCAATCAGATTCTGACTGGCCCGGGGTAAGGACGCCAGAACGCCGGGCACCTGCCCTGGCTGCTGGGCGGCCCCCAGCAGCTGGTCCATCACACCGGTAAACGACTGCAATGCCTGCTCGTAATCGCCCCGCTTAAACTGCGCCCACCCCTGCATATAAAGTGCATTCTGGTGAAGCGCCGGATTATCGCCGGTCACCACGCTTTGATAGAAACTCTCAGCATTGCGGTAATTGCCTTCGGCAAACGCTTTTTCTGCCCGCCGGAACTGGGTTTCGGCGATATAGGGCGAGTTGGGATGGGCCTCGGCCAACGCATCCAGCATCTGTGCGGCTTCCTCGTTGCGACCGTCGAGGGCATAGGCTTTGGCGAGCTTGTAACGCAATTGATCCACGGCAATGCCGCGACTGGGCTGTCCGGGCTCGCTGTGCAGCGCTAACACTTCTTCGTAAAGGGCGATGGGGCGGTCGTAGAACCGGTGCACCTCAGTTGCGGCAAATTGCGCCTGCTCACTGCGGGTCATTTCCAGATCGGCGAGCCGCACCAGAATCTGCTGGCGCAGCGGTGGGCTCTCGGTGACGTCCAGCGCTTTGCGGTAACTCCGTTCGATGCGGTCGACATCAATGACCGCGACGGCACTGTCAGTGCGCGGAATCTTGGCATGGGGCAATTCGGCCAGGGTCGGTTCAGCCGCTTGTCTGGGTTTGAACCAGCCGCAGCCAGCCAACAGACACAGCCCAAGCACCAAGCTCGTGCGCCGAATGCCCGTGCGACTTTCCTGGATAAACGTCCGGCGGCTCATGGAGTGTCGGCCCTGAGTGCGCTGTCATAAAGCCGTGCTACCGCGAGATGCGCCTGGGCGAGATAAGCGGTAAGCCGCTGTTGTTGCTGCTGTAATTGCTGGTCGACCTGATTGCGCAGGGCCGCACTGTGCGCCGCTATTAATGCATCAGTGCGCGCCAGATACTCGGCGGTATCGGCTTGCAGGCGCGCGAGATGCGCCAGTTGCGGCTGAATATCGCTATGGGCCTGGCTCAAGGTATTAATCCGCTGATAACGCGCATCAATTTCCGCGCTGGTCGCCGCGCTCAGGCGACGGATTTTTTCTGCCTGCCACAGGCGATCAGGAAACGCCTGGGCCGCCTCCCACAACAAAATCCCACGATACAAATCCAGTTGGGCCTGCGCTGCAATGATGTCCTCACCGGCCTGTTGCTGGCGGGCCAAGGTAGCCTGGGAGCGCTCTACCCGCTCAAACAGTGCGCGGCGATCAGCCGTGGCAAATGCCAGGTAATCTTCGCTGGTACGAATGTGGTCGAGTTCGGCGCTTAGCCGCGCCTGTTCCGCAAGCAGGCGATCCCGTTCGGTCTGCAGCGCCTGCTGTGCCAAGCGCTGCTCGGTCTGTTCGCGCTGCGCCCGTTTTTCTTGCAGAAGCTCGGTGTAGATGTCGAGCCGGGGCTGCCATTCCTGCAACAGGCGTTGCAGGCGCAGCAGATCGCGCAGATCCAGCACGGCGCGTTGAAACGCCGTTTGCGCAAAAAGCTCGCGCAGATAGCCCGAGCGGGTTTTGATAATGCTGGTGGTGTCGAGCTTGAGCCAGTTGGCACCATCGTCGGTGACTACTGCCACCAGCGTGCCGGGGTCGGCCGGAGCTTCCTGCAACAAGGCTTCCGTCTGCGGCTCGCTCCCCACCAGGTGCAACAGTTCGCCTTCCGTCAGGGTGGCTCGCATATCCTGCACCCGTGCAATTTCCGCGGTCAGTAAGGTTTCTGCTTCCTGATAAGCGGCCAGAGCATCACCCGCTGCGCCCAGTTGTTCATAGGCATAGGGCAAGGCCAGCAGCGCCTCCTGTACTTCCGGGTGGAGCAGGCTGCGCTGCTGCAAGACCTGCCAGGGGCGCACCGCTTCCTGGTATTTTTTCTGCTCCAGCGCGGCCCAACCATAACCAAGCAGTGCCTGCTGGGAAAAACTGCTGTTAAGCCGCACCTGGGTAAACGCCTCAAGCGCGGGGCCGTAGCGTTTTTCTAGCAGATAGGTATATCCCAGCGCGGTAAAGGTTTTATCAAGCAGGGCGCGATGCTCCTGCCGCGCCTGACGGACTTTGGGTGCGGGGGTGGCGACAGCGGCGCGATAATATTCCCGCGCCTGTTCATAATTGCCAATCCGGGCGTAGGCCGCACCCAGGTTATACAGCGCAAAGGGGCTCCAGTCGCGCAGCTGTTTACGCTCCAGCTGGGCCAAAGGAATGGGGGTGAGTTGCGCTTGGCGGATTTGCAGATTGATCCGCAGGGCGGCCATTTCCGCAGCCAGCCGTGGCGAAAAAGTCGGACTGACGCGCGCAAAACTCTGCTCTGCTTGCGCCCAGTTGGCCCGGGTGTAGTGCAATTTACCCAGGTAAAACCATGCCGCATCGCGCACCGCGAGCGGGCGATTAGGATCCTGTAAGAGACGGGAAAATAATTGCTCGGCGTGTTCTTCCATCCCAAACGCCAGACTGATGCCGCCGGTAATCAACTCGGGATGATTACCGTGGCCTTGAATGCCTTGACCGCGAGCGTCCGCCACCATCAATTCGCTCAGGGCAGCCAGATAATCCTGTTGATAGTAGTGGTACAGGCTGACGCCATAGCGAAGATCGGCCACAGCGGTTTTCTTTGCCGGCTCAGCGAATGCACTGGAAACGAGCGACAGGGCGCTGAGGCCGAGCGCCACTGCCGAGCAAAACGACCGACCGAATGCGCGCCGCTGGCTCATGGGTTTAGAGCTGCCACTCTTTTATATCGAAAGTGGGCTGGAGCTGGGCCGTCGAATCACGGATACGCAACTCCAGCACCAGCGGCACCTGGGTTTTGTTAACCGTCAGTTTGGCCCCACGCTTGTAATCCGCGTGGGGGCCGCGCCCGGTAAAAAAGGCGGTTATCTCATGCTCGCCGGATTTGAGATTGCCGAGATAAAACCGCTGCACACCGCCGCGAAACAAGGCGTTAACCTGTTTGTCGCTGTACAGCTCGCTGGCGACCAGCTGGTTGTTGATTTCAAGCTTGATCGCATCCAGCGCAAAGTAGTGGCCGACGTCCATCGAAACATAGACCGCAATCTGGCTGCTGGCGGGATAGAGTAATTCTTCTTCGAGGATAAGCAGATCGCGGTTGAGGGTGAGGACCGCCTCTTTGAGTGATTCCAATTGCTCCGTAACCGGCGCCTTGGTCGCTTCTGCCGTGGCCATCGGTGCGCCCGTGATCAGCAGCAATATCGCCATCAGCCATGCCGACCGTATTCCCAGGAATTTAATCATTATTCTTCTCCGATCCGGCAACTGGTGCAGGCGTGTACCCGCCTTTCTATTCTAGAAGCCCGGCCTCAATAAGGACGTGATGGCGAGCACAGTTGCTCGGCGCTGATTCAGTATTTTTCGTGTCAGCTGACCGGCCACGTTTGAATACGCAATGGCTGTCGAAGCGCTGTTGAACAAAAATGACGGGCATAAATGAAAAAAGAAGATGTCGACTGACACCGAGCGAGCCGCCAAATAAAAAGTAACGGGCTGTTAGCCGATGGCGCAAAGCCGAACGCGCGCGGCAGGGCAACCGAAAGGTTTCGGTCAGACAGGCTGCGGCTAGTGACCGCCCAACTCGGGCGCCGCCAAGCCCTGGCTGTAATGCACCTTGCCCGCGCTGGTGATAATCACGGCATCAAAGCCGGGCAGCTGATTCATTAAGGTGAGGCCCTGTTCCACCCCCAGCACAAACACGGTGGTGGACAGTGGATCGGTATCAAAACCCTGCGGCCCGATGATAGTGACGCTGGCAATACCGCTGGTTGGCTGGCCGGTACGTGGGTTGAGGATGTGATGGACGCGGTTGCCGTCGCTATCCATAAAGTAGCGCTCGTAATCGCCGGAGGTGGAAATCGCCACATCTTCCAGGGGCAGAGCGATGGCGATGCTGTCTTCGGCACGGGGGTTTTTAATACCGACCATCCACGGCCGACCCTGTTTGTTGCCCAGTACGCGGCTGTCGCCCCCGGCGCTGATACTCGCGTGCGCAACACCGAAGCGGCGCACAATGTCAATGCCCTGATCCACTGCATAACCTTTGGCAATACCGCCTAAATCCAGATAGGTCTGGGAATGCTCAAAATACAACGAGGGTGCGCGCAGATCGAGCTTGACCGACCGGTAATCGATCACGGGCAAGAGTGCCTTATGCTGTTTCGGGGTGGGTTTTTGCCCTTTGCGATAGTCGTAATAGCGCCCCAGAGAGGCGAAGGTGATATCAAACGCACCCTCGCTCAAGCGGCTGTAATAGAGAGATTTATCAATAATCTGCGCCAGTTCGAGGGAAATAGCCAAGGGCTTTTCTGCCGTTGCGGCCGGCGCGAGGCGGTTGGCGCGGGAGAGCTGGCTGGTTTCGATATAGGGGCTGAATTGCGCATCGATACGCCGCATTTCTGCCATCACCGCCGCCACCGCCGCCTGCCCCTGGGCCACATTCTCATGCCACAGGGTGACAGTTACCCGGGTGCCCATAATATCCTGGGCATCGCTATGCCAGCTGGCGACCAATGACGGGCTCAGCAACAGGAGCGCGCTAACGATCAGCGGCCTGATAAACTTTTTTGTACTCACCATGGAATGCTCACCTTCCGGGACAGGTCGTGACTGGACGCGCAAGCTTGCGTCAAAAGTGCCTCGACGACCGCGCTACGCCCAAAATTGCAGATGCCTGGAACTGGAGATGTTTAAAACTGCAGATCCACCTGATAACGGGCGTTACCCGCCGTATCGGTGCCGGCATTCTGGGCGAACATCGAAATCCAGGCATCCGCCTGAATCTCCGCCGTAAAGGCAGGATTCATACTGAAAGTGCCACGAACCTTACCCCCACCGCCCGCGAAGAGCTGTACCTGCAGGTCAATTTCCGTCGGCCCATCCAGATGAAACACCTCGGCCATGATGCCGCCGCGTTCATCGTCGGTCAGTTGCGCGGCATAGCTGCCCAAAGGCATCCAGTTATTGCCGTTGTGAATCTGCGCGGCGGTCCAGCTCAGATTGCCTTCCAGATCCTGTAAATAGTCACCCTGCACCTGCATACGATTAATGGACACTGACAACTGGCCGTCGATGGACAAGGGCAAGGCCGGCTGCAACAACGCGGCAGGCGCACTGATGGTGGCATCCCGCAACACCAGATTACCGCTGATTCCCGCGCACACCTCGCCCTCGATATGCTGCCGATCCAGTTCGGTGACAATGTCGGCACAGGGCGTCAGCGTAAGCAGCGACCAGGGCTTAAGCGTCCAATACAGCTGCCCCAGGGAATAATCAATGCCGTCCGCCTTGAAACTCGCCAGGCTGGCGCGACCGCTCCACAGGGTTCCGCTCACGCCGCTCAAGGCCAGTTGTCCGCTGCGAGTCATCGCGTAGGCACCCCACACCGCGGGAATCTGGCTCACCATGAAGATCAGCCATAACACTAACGCCAAGGCTATCCACCAGCCTTTACTCGCGCCTAAACGCCCCAGTATTCCTGTCGCTTTTCCCATAGCTCTCTTTGTGCTCTCTCAATAATTCTGGCGGGCTCGAAACCCATTCCCCGGCGAAAATAGTGCCGGCATCAGCGCTTTAACAGGCGCAAGTTGACGGTCACCAGACCCGGATCGTTGGTTCCCGCAAGAGACATTTCCCGGACGATGATCTGGTGCTTGAACTCAATGTCGTACAGCCATTGCATCAGCGCTTCGTAACTGGCTCGGTCAATGCGCACCCGGGCCTCGCCCGCCGTACCCGGTTGAAACTGGCTGATGTTGATACCGTTGGCCTGCAAGGTGGAATACACAATCTGGCTGAGATTTTCACCCGCCGGGGTACCGGCCCCGTCCGGGCTGCGTGTCTGTTGCAAGCGCGCCGCGAGAATCTGGACGCGGCCGAGCGATTGCGTCGCGGCGGTATTGGCCTGCAGCTGGGCCGCCCGTTTATTCGCCAGCGGATTAAGTACGGCCGCCCATACCAGATAAGCCGCTACCGCAAGCGCGCACAGCAGGAGTGCGGTCTGCTCGCGACGGTTATAACGGCTGAGAAAAGCAAACAACTGTTTCATGGGAGCCCTTGCTGATTATCGAAGCTGACTTATTTTTAACCGTGCAGAGTGGGTATTGCCCTGGGCGCTGGAGCCCAGTAGTTCGGCGCGCAAGCCACTGGCCTCAATGGTTGTGCGCAAATTTTCGATAGCGTCGTATTCACTGGCCTGCAGCTGCATGTTGAGCTCGCCGTTATCCCCCAGATACTGGATATTGCGCAGCGTGATAGCAGAGCGTTCAGCGAGCGGCGGCAATACGTTGGCGAGCAGGTTGGTCACACTGCCACCCTGACTCAGCGGTTGCGCCTCGCGCACCAAGCCCGCGAGCTGACGCTCGGCATCAATCAGCACGCCTTGGGGTACCGCTTGACGGTAAGCGGCTTCAATCTGGCGGCGAATTTCGGTGTTTTCGGTGCGAAAATCCTGAATCTGATACAACACTATGCCGATATGCACGGCGAAACAGGCGGCGGCCAAGGTCGCCACACCACGCCAGCTGCGCCACCAGCGTTCAATCGGTAACCGCTGGGAAAACTCACCCTGACACAAATTAATGCTGCCACCGCTGTAATCCAGCTGCCAAAAATTTACTTGCTGGCGCTCGACGACGCGACTCTGTAAGGCGGATGGCAGGCTGTCAGCCAAGCGCTCCAGATCCTGTGCCGACGTAGCGCGCAACAGCAATCCGGGTAAATGATCTACCCGCTGCTCGGCGGTCAGCAGTAATTCCAGCGCTGTGGCAAGGTGGGCCCGCTCGACACTGAAGGCCAGCTCCGGCGCGTAGCGCACCATCACGACCTGTTCGTACAGTTGCAGCGTCCAAAAATCCTGCTCGATCGGGGCGTCGACCTCACTGCTGGTGTGGGTCGGCGGAAGCAGGGGCAAGGCGGCAGGCGCTGACCAGCAGCGCGTCACATCGAGATTGATTTCCGCCAGCTGGGCAAACACCTGTTCGAACCAGGCTTTTTCGACATAAGCCACGCGTACCACGCCTTCGTCCAGACTACCCAAGGCGAAGTGGAAGCGGTCGACATCGCCGATCACTGTTTCTTCGAGCTGAAACGGCAAGAGTGTGCGCAGGTGTTTTTTCTCTTTGGCGGTGTACTCAACCTCCCGGGTAACCACCTTGGTGCCGGGCACAATCAGCCAGACCTGGTGATGATTGCCCTGCACCGCTGCCGCCAAGGCTTCCACCGTGCCGCTACCGGCGGTTTCTAAGCGCGCATTCAGCTGCGCATCCAGCCAGCACCAATGGTATTCATCGGCGGCGCGATTAATCGTAAGCACAAGTTGATCTGCCATAACACCCTTAATAATCTGGTTTGAGCCCCGGCGGGCTCAGGTTCCAGTCAGCCAAAAGTCCAATAAACATGTTATTCAATCTATCTGCCCTGAAGCGCGATACCCGCACTAATAACCATCGGCACGGCGCACGATGTTGAGCTCAGGGCCATTGCGGTGCACAAGGCTGAACATAATTCGCTGCTGGTCTACCAGTGAAACCTGGGTACGCAGCCAGAAATACTGGGTATTGACTGCCAGCCCGCTGACGTCCAGCACACCATTGCCCACCGCGCCCCAGTTGGTGGCCAGCTCGGTCAGATCCTTGTAGTAACCGTCGGCCGGGGCCAGCTCGGTCAGTTGCTCGGCATCCATGGGCGCCAGCGGGGCCAGCTCGCTACTGGCGTTAAGGGTACGCCACAGGAGCGGCGGCATGGTATTGATATTCAACCCTGCTTCGGCCGGCAGTACGGTGACATAATTGCGCAGCAGCGTCATCAGCTGGGGCGTCATGTAACGCACCAGGCGCAGTTCGTCGACACTCATAAACGGGCCGTTGGCGGCGCGATAGGGTGTTTCGAGCGACTGATAGTGAAAACTCTCCGCACCGCCAAAACCCGATTCGCTATCATCCGCGTCCATCCAATCTACTATGGCCTCAAGCACCACAATGGCTTCGTCCAGCGTGACCGGGAGATCGGGAAAACTCTGCAGCAAGCGGATAAAGCGCTTTTGCTCTTCGCTGTAGCGCTGCGGGCTGGTAGCCGTCACCTCGGGCGGAAACGCGCGCCCCAGACTGTTGAGGTTGAGCCGACTGCTGGCATCGCTCAGCGACCCGGCAAGCCAGCCGCCTTCAATTTCGTAGGGAATCTCGGTGTCCCACCCTTCGCCGATGTAATCCACCGTCGGGTCGTCCTCTTTCATCCAGGTAATGGCCAGCGCTTCTACTCCGTGCAGGTAAGCCCGTGCCTGCTGACCATGCCAGCGGTTTTCCGCGCGGCTGAGGCTCAGCTGGTAGTCGCTGGCAAAGCGAATACTCAGCCCTGCCACCACCGCGACAATCAGCAGCGCCATGATCAGTACCGTACCGGTTTGATGCCGGTGAGGGCGGCGCACTCTGCTCGCATCGACTCTCATATCATCGACTCGGCTGGCTGATTTCAAACAGGCGGACACTGGTACCCAGGCCGGTGACGTGAATCGTAATTTCGACCGCCAAGGGCAGTTCCGGTGGCCCGCCCAAGGGCGGCCATTCCGGTGCCCAGGCATCACTGAAGCGATCACCATCAAGCACCCCACGCCCGCGACTCTGAACCATCTCGCGGGATAAAAACCGCAGCTGTATATCTTCTACATTCTCCAGCAGCAACTGATTGAATGCCTCGAATTCAACATCTATTTCTTCGGGGGCCAGGTTGCGCTCCGGCAGAAAATCACGCCAGAGCTGACCCTCATTGACCCGATAAGCGACCTGCTGCATATCGCTGCGCAAGCGCTCCAAGGGGTTTGCCCAACCGCCCCGGGAGAACATCAGCACCAGCTGCTCGGCAGTGGCACCGGACGTGCGCAAACTGCTGCCCATAAACTCGAAACGTACGCCCGCCGACCCTTGCGACGGTGGCAGTACCTGATGTAGATCCGCCGCGATGATCTGCCAGGCGCGATCCAGCTGATTGATTTCTGCCAGCGCGGTGCGCGTGCGCTCGGCGCCGCCCGACGCCGCCGAAAGTGCCTGATAGGCAATCACTGCGATCACCGCGGCGATAGAGAGCGCGAGCAACACTTCAACCAGTGTAAAGCCGTGTTGGGGCGCGGGTGCCGGAGCGTTGTTGAGCGCTGCCCTAGCCACTGATAAATCCCGAAATTAACGCCAGCGGCTGGGTGTTGCTGCCGCCTTCTACGCGGTTCACACTCATATCGAGACGATAAAAATTTTCCATCTCGGTCGCCTCGGTGCGTAACTCCCAGCGCCAGCGCACGCCGTTCATCTCTATTACGCCGGATTCCTGCTCGCTCAAGGACTCATTCGGAAAATACTGTTGGCGCAAGCGAATACGGGTGAGCTCGTTGTCGGCTATCCAATAGGCAAAAGTTTTTTCGCGCATGCTCGCAGCGCCATCCAGTTGTGCCATCACCAGAATCAACATGGCCGGTAGCGCCACGGCCACGATCATCAGCGCGACCATGACCTCTATCAGGGTGAAGCCTCTGGCCCGATGGCTTGGGTGGCAGCCTGTCAGTGGCGGCCAGCTGCTGGAATGGCTCTTCATCGGCTCCTTACCTCTGCGCCCCGGCCAGTTCCGCCTGCCGATTCAGCCAGGTGATACGGCTCATCATGTCGATCTGAATCCGTTGCACGTTATCCCGATCCAGCAGCGCGGTTTGATCGCGCTCATAAATAGCCAGCTCAAACGGGATGGCATCACCGCTGGGAAACAAGATCACCACCGGCGGCTGCACCTCCAGATCGGGGTCGTAATCGTAGGGCTCGTTTTCTACCAGCATATCCACCTGTAACGAGGGCGGCAGACAATACTGTTCATCCATTGCCGGCAGCGGCTCCCACTGGTAGGCGCGCAGGCGCTGCCAGTGATAGCACCAGCTGGACACCGTGGTGTTGGGCGCGCTTTTTACTTCCACGAATAAGCCCATTCGCTCATTGTTTAAAACCGCCTGCTCGGCGACATAGTTCGCCCGCTGGACAAAACCTTCGGCAGCATCCCGGGCCCGGGTGTCATCCGCACCACCGATAGCCAGCGCAATTAATCCCAGGCTCAAACCGACGATCAAAATCATCACCAGCAATTCGAGCAAGGTGAAGCCGGCGGTGCGAAGACTTGGCGCGGGGTGGCCCAGGGCAGAATGGATCACAGGATCAGCCGTTAATCGTTCTGAACCGCCTGATCCCAGATGCTGATGTCGGCATTGTTGCCTTCACCGCCCACAATGCCGTCCGCGCCCAGGCTATAGATATCGTAGTCGCGCGACTCGCCCGGGCTCATATACAGATACGGATTACCCCAAGGGTCGGTTTGCAGGCTTTCCAGATAACCGCCGTTTTTCCAGTTGCGCGGCACCGGTGCCAGAGCGGGTTTGCTGACCAGCGCATCCAGCCCCTGCTCGGTGGTGGGGTACATGAAATTGTCGATGCGGTACATCTTCAGGGCCGTTTGAATCGCCTTGAAATCAGCCTGCACTTTTTGCTGGCGGGCTTCGTCGGCACGACCAATAACGTTGGGCGCAACTATGCCTACCAGCAAGCCAATGATCACGATCACCACCATGATTTCAATCAGGCTGAAACCGCGCTGGCGGCGACCGCTGCAAGAACGCGAATAGAGGTTACGGCTGTGACTCATACATTATCTCCATCATCACTGGCCCGAAGCGGGCCTTTACACGAGTTTATTCAGGTCGAGAATCGGCATCAGAATCGCCAGTACGATCAGACACACGGTCACGCCCATAAATACAATGGTCAGGGGTTCTAACAAGCCCATCGCAATTCCGATCACGCTTTCGAGTTCGCGTTCCTGATCTTTGGCTGCATTATCCAGTTGTTGGGACAAGGTGCCATTGGCTTCACCGCTGGCGACCAGCTGCACGAGCAGCGGCGGAAAGGTGCCGACCTGTTCCATGGCGCGGTAGAGGCTGCTGCCTTCGCGCACCGCATTGGTCACCTGCTCGCAGGATTCCTGCAGGACGCGGTTACTCATCACCTGCCCCGCAATACTCAGGGCCTGCAATAACGGTACGCCACTGGAGGATAAAAGGCTCAGGGTGGCGGCAAAGCGCGCGGCGTTGATCTGGCGTACCAGATTGCCAATCACCGGCAAGCGCAATTGCCAGCGATGCCAGATCAGCCGATAGGCTTCTTTTTTTAATAATCGGTTAATGCCAATGCCGAGTGCCACCAGCGCGATCAGGCAGTAGATACCGTAATTGACCACAAAGTCACTGCTGACAATCAAGCCGCGCGTCAGCAGCGGCAGCTCGCGCTTGTTCTGGTCAAATATTTTGATGAGATCCGGCACGACAAAAGCCATTAGCAGAACAATAACGCTCACGCTGATGACCAACAGCACGATGGGATAAATCATCGCGGTCTTCACCCGCTGTTGTACCTGCTGGCTGTTCTGGGTGTAATCCGCCAGGCGCTCGAGCACGGGGCCAAGATAGCCACTGCTTTCCCCGGCCCGCACCAGCGCGCGGTACATGTCGTTAAATGCCCGGGGGCTCTCACCCAGCGCCTGCGCCAGGCTGAAGCCTTCCAGCACTTTGGTGCGCACTTGCAGCAGGGTCTGTTTGATATGGGGTTTATTGTGTTGACGCGCCGTCGCATGCAGCGCTTCATCGAGCGGCAAACCGGATTTAACCAGGGAGGCTAACTGGCGGGTAATCAAACTCAGATCGCGGGTATTGATGCGGCTGCGCCAGTGACTGCGCAAACTGCCCATCTGGGTACCGCCGCGCTGATCAGGTTTGCTGGTGACGCTCACCACTTCCAGCGGCTTGAGTTTTTTTGCGCGCAATTGACTGCGGACCTGCCGCTCGGAATCTCCTTCGAGAATACCTTTGACGGTTTTACCCGCTTCATTCAGTGCACGGTAGCTGTAGGCGCCCATCGCTTATCTCGCTACAGCTGCGTGGTCACACGCAGCACTTCCTCAATGCTGGTGATCCCGGCGAGTACGCAATCCCGGCCATCATCACTGATCGAGGGGCTGTGTTTGCGCGCTTCGGCAAGCAGCTCTTGTTCGCCGGCCTGTTCATGAATCAGCTGGCGCAAACGCTCATTGATTTCAATCAGCTCATAAATACCGCGCCGGCCACGATAGCCCTGCTGGTTACATTGCTTGCAGCCACGCGGACGATAAATAACCGCTGCTTCGGGCAGCCGCAGCATGGCGCGCTCGGCGGCGCCGGGGGTGTAGGCTTCTTTACAGTGCTCGCATAATACGCGCACCAGCCGTTGCGCCATCGTCACTTCGAGACTGGAAGCCAGCAGGAACGGTTCTACACCCATATCTTTCAAGCGCATGATGGCGCCAATGGCGGTGTTGGTGTGCAAGGTGGATAACACCAGGTGACCGGTCAAACTGGCCTGGATAGCAATTTCGGCTGTTTCACCATCGCGGATTTCACCCACCATGACCACGTCCGGGTCTTGCCGCAAAATAGCGCGCAGCCCACGGGCAAAGGTCATATCGACTTTGGTGTTTACCTGGGTCTGGCCAATACCCGGCAACAGGTATTCCACCGGGTCTTCAATGGTCATGATGTTGCGGCTGCGGCTGTTGATACTGCTCAGGCCCGCATAAAGCGTGGTGGTCTTACCCGAGCCTGTGGGGCCGGTCACCAGAATAATGCCGTGCGGCTTGAGCAGCGCACGCGCTAATCTCTCCTGAACCAGGACGGGCATGGACAACTGCTCCAGCTTGAGCTGTCCGGCGGCCTGATCGAGCAAACGCAAAACGATGCGCTCGCCAAAGGCTGAAGGAATGGTAGAAACCCGAATATCCACCGCATGACCCGCTAAGCGTACGGTAATGCGGCCGTCTTGCGGCAGGCGCTTTTCGGCAATATCCAGCCGCGCCATGACTTTCAAGCGGGACACCAGCACCGGCGCCAGCTCTGCTTTGGGCGAAAGCACTTCGTTCAACACCCCATCAATGCGGAAGCGGACCGACACCCGGTCTTCAAACGGCTCCAGGTGAATATCGGAGGCGCCCTCGCGCACCGCCTGGGACAGGATGGCGTTGATCAGACGGATAATAGGCGCGTCGTCTTCACCGGCCAGTAAGTCGGTGCGATCGGCCAGGTCTTCAGCCAGGGACGACAGGTCGTACTCTGCGCCCAGATCTTCGGCGGCGCGCTGGGCGGCGCCTTCGCCACTTTGGTATTCACGGGTCAGACGCCGTTGAAAATCCTCAGCGGATATTTCTTCCAGCTCATAATCGGAGCCGAGATAGCGCTGCAATTCCAGTAAGACATCAAGGCTCAGTCCGGGGCGGTGTACCACAACCCGGCTTTCATCACCCAGCATAACGCCGTGGGTAGAAGCAAAGGAGAATGGCAGCCGCGCCTGGGTAGCGGTAGCTGCACTGGCGGGCTGGGCCTCTTCATCAACCACCGGTGGCGCGAGCGGATTGTCATCAATGGCTGGTAGGTCCGCGCTCATTGATTACTCCTCTACACCCTGAACTGACGGCGCTGGCTGCATGCTTTCCCATTCGGGAATAACCGGCACCGAACGGCTGTTCAGTAAAATGCCGCGGGCTTTGCGATGCTCGAGCTGCTGATCGCGGATAAAGCGGTATTTTTCTGCCGTGGCACCGGTCAAAACATCATCATCGCGGATCACGGTAGTGCGGATAAATATCAGCAAGTTGGTTTTAAGGGTACGCGAGTTCTGGCTGCGGAAGGCATGACCGAGAATTGGCAGGCTTCCCAACAGCGGCACACGGGTTTCCCCGGTCTGCACTTCATCGCGCATCAAACCGCCCAGCACCACCGTCTGGCCGTCCGCCAACAGGATCTGGGTTTCAATTTCGCGCTTATTGGTAACTACGCCTTCAATATCGTCGAGATTGGCGAGGCTGGACACTTCTTGTTTAATGTCGAGCACCACCTTGTCCCCTTCATTAACGTGGGGCGTGACTTCCAAGGTAATACCCACGTCTTTTCGATCAAAGGTGGAAAAGGGGTTGGTCGGGGTACTGCCGCCAGTGCCTATCGCGGTGTAGGAGCCAGTCTGGATCGGCACTTCCTGACCGACTTTAATCAGCGCCGTGTTGTTGTCGGTGGTCAGAATATTGGGTGTAGAGAGAATATTGGTGGCGCTGTTGGACTGCAGCAATTTCAAGATGCCCAGAAAATCCGTGCTGCCATCGATGCGTCCCAGGCCAAACACCTGACCCGGAATTGAACCCAGTCCCGTGGCCAGACTGACCAGGCCCGACTCGGTCATATCAAAAGCCCCGGCACCCAATGCGCCCAGGGTGCGATCGCCACGGGTGGAGCTGCCAAAACCGTAATCGTTATCGCGGTACATCCACTGCACACCCAGCTCGCGCCCCGCATCACCGGAAATTTCAACAATGATGGCTTCGACCAGTACCTGCGCCCGGCGAATATCGAGACTTTCCACGACGGCCATCAGCGATTCCATGGTATCGCTGTCGGCGGTTATCAAAACGGCATTGGTACTTTCGTCAAACTGAACATTGGCATTGCTCTGGGTCGCGGTTGCCGCACCTTCGCCGCTGCGGGTCTGGTTGAGGTTTTGCACCATTCCCGTTAATACCTTGGCAACCTCTTCCGCTTTGGCATAGCGCAGGTAGGCGACGCGGAAATTACTGTTCTTGGCCTGCGGACGATCCATGCTGTCGATGAGCATCTTCGCGCGCTGACGCTGCAAATCGTCGCCGCTGATGATGACGCCGTTGATGCGCTTATCCGCGACCACCACCAAGGGACTGGTCGCGCCCCGATTAGGATCGGGCTTTTCTAACTGCGTCAGCACATTGACCACGTCGGCGGCCTGGGCGTAGCGCAGCTCGATCAAATCGGTACCCACGACCGCTGATTGATCAATTTGGGCAATGATTTCATTGAGGCGAATAATATTGGCGCGGGTGTCGGTGATAATGAGGGCGTTGCTGGCATCGTAAGCCGAGATATGGCCGTGCTGGGGCACCAGCGGACGCAGCGTCGGCAGCACTTTGGCGGCGCTGATGTTTTTTAACTGGACCACCTGAGTGACATAAGTGTCATCGCCTTCTGTCACCCGGGATTGATTGGGCACCGGCAGTGAACGGGCGTCGCGGTTGGGTACAATCCGCACCACATTGCCGCTCTCAATGGCGGTATACCCGTGGACATCGAGCACCGATAAAAACATGGCGTACAGCTCTTCGCTGTTAAGCGCGCGGTTATTAATCAGCTTGACCGGGCCGCGCACCTTGGGATCGATGATGATCGTTTTGCCGGTGGCTTCTGCCATAAATTTAATAACTTGCTGGATGTCGCTGTCTTCAAAGTTAGGCGTCCAGGTTTGCTGTGCGAACGAAGCACCGTGCAGGCTTAAGCCAAGCACGAATAAACATATTTTTATCTTTGGATAACGCACGTTCACTCAGAACCTCTCTACTCTAGCGCTATATCAATCGACAACGTACTGCCACCGCGTTTGATTTCGAGATTGGCGGACGTGGCGTTGCTCATATTTCGGTAAATTTCCATGATCTTGCCCGGATTGTTCAGGGGCACTCCGTTTACAGCCGTGACGATATCATTAGCTTGCAAGCCAAGGGCAGTGAATTGTTCGGCATTGCGGCCGGGTCGGATACGGTAACCGACCACCTGACCACCTTCGCGGTGAATACTCATCGCCACTACATCAGAAATACTGCGGCTTACGTCCGCCGGCAAACCGCTTTCTGAGGGTCCAGCTTCAACCGTGCCCGTGTTATTTTCATTAAGACCGGACACCATTTCGGTCTCGACTACCGCAGGCTCAAGATCACCCGACCAGCTGCGCTCGGGGGGCACATAACTCGTGCTGCCGTTGCTGCCATTAGCGCGCCGACCGGCGCCCTCTTGATCAAGCCACAGTGATTCAAATTGACCGTTGTTATTGAGAATGACCCGCCGATCGAGCACCCGCGCCAGCGTGACATCGCGCCCGACCGGCAGCTCAGCCCCCGGAGCATAAACATCCTGGCGCCCATTGGCGGCGATGATAGCGCGCGCGGCAGCATCTTCGTTGCTCGCCACTACCCCCACAAGAATCAGATTGAGTTGCGTGTCGACCGAGGCCTCGGCTTCAATAGCAGATCTATTATCGGGTGCTTCGACAATTGCGCCGGGCTGGGCCTGCCCAAAGATGGAAAGATGTTTAAGCTGATCAATATCGACGGTATGGGCATCCATTCCACCGGTAGCTGAAGGTGTGGTCAATGCCACCGCAGCGGGTGGAATAACGGGGGCCGGAATGAGCATCCAAAACAGGCGGGCGAGACTCTGACTCAACCACAGGACCAATAATAAAATGACCAGAAATTTCCAGCTCTGCAGTGAAATCCGGGCGAGAAAATGTACGCCTTGATCAAACACTTGCTCCAGGCGGGCACGGCGTTGATCCAATCCCACAGGGGCGGAGAAAAGTTTATTGGGCATAACTGATACGTTACCTTGGATAGCCCTTATGAATGTATTTACCGGCTGGATTACCCTGAACCGGGTGCTCGTGTGAAAGCGTTATGATTATCAACACCGGACTGCCTGAGCGGCCGGGTAAACATTAAACACCACCACGCCCATCGCGGCCAGTCATCGCTTCCGGAAACTGTGCACTTTATGACAGCGAGATAACAAAATTGCGTCAATCACGGTGAGTGATTGACGCAATTCTCAGGGTGTGGCGTTTCCTTTTTGTTTTTATGAATATGTTATGAGCGATGTTGCTTCAACAAGTCGCGAATTTCTGTGAGCAGCAGCTCCTCTTTGGTGAGCTCTGGTTCCGGGGCCGGCTCTTCCGGCGCGACATCTTCTTTACGCTTTAAGGTATTGATGGCTTTAATCACAAAAAAGATCACCAACGCGATAATTAAAAAATCGATCGTCGTCTGGAGAAACTTACCGTAGGCGATGACCACGGCAGCTGAATCGGCGGTCGCCTCTTTAAGTACCCACGCCAGATCGGCAAAGTTAACGCCGCCGATCAATAAGCCAATGGGCGGCATGGCGACATCAGCTACCACTGAACTGACGATTTTGCCGAAAGCGGCACCGATGATAATCCCCACCGCCATATCGATCACATTACCCTTGACCGCAAATTCCTTAAATTCCTTGATGATTTTCATGTCAGGCCTCTATAGTGTTTGGAAAATCCGAGCTAAACAACGTCCGCCGCAGAGCTTAACTGTCGGCGCGGGAGCCAATGTTAAGGCTGTCCCAGATACAGTCAATTCTTTCTTTCACCGCCGCGTCCATAACGATAGGTTCACCCCATTCGCGCTCGGTTTCACCGGGCCATTTGTTAGTAGCATCCAAGCCCATTTTTGAGCCCAGCCCGGACACCGGTGACGCAAAATCCAAATAGTCGATGGGGGTATTTTCGATCAGTACCGTATCGCGCGCCGGATCCATGCGGGTGGTGATCGCCCAAATGACATCCTTCCAATCGCGTGCATTGACATCATCATCAGTCACGATCACAAACTTGGTATACATAAACTGGCGCAGGAAAGACCACACTCCCATCATCACCCGCTTGGCGTGACCCGGGTATTGTTTCTTCATGGTGACCACCGCCATGCGATAGGAACAACCTTCCGGCGGCAAATAAAAATCGACAATTTCTGGAAATTGTTTTTGCAGGATGGGCACAAACACTTCGTTCAATGCGACACCCAATACCGCCGGTTCATCGGGGGGACGTCCGGTATAGGTGCTGTGGTAAATGGGATTTTTACGGTGGGTAATTCTCTCGATCGTAAAGACAGGAAAGGTATCGACTTCGTTGTAATAGCCCGTATGGTCGCCAAAGGGACCTTCAGGCGCGGTGTCGTCAGGCGCAATATATCCTTCGAGGATAAATTCAGCGGACGCCGGCACTTGCAGATCACTCCCCATACAGCGCACGACTTCGGTCTTGCCACCGCGCAGCAGACCGGCAAACGCATACTCCGACAGCGTGTCCGGTACCGGCGTCACTGCGCCGAGAATTGTCGCGGGGTCCGCACCTAAGGCGACCGCTACGGGAAATTTCTCGCCGGGGTGCTGCTGTTGCCACTCGCGAAAATCCAGAGCGCCGCCACGGTGCGACAGCCAGCGCATAATCAAGCGGTTCTTACCGATCTTCTGCAACCGGTAAATCCCAAGATTTTGTCGCTCTTTAAGCGGCCCGCGCGTAATCACCAAAGGCCAGGTCACCAACGGCCCTGCATCGCCCGGCC
>CAYTQQ010000012.1:23169-45268 GCA_964440135.1 uncultured Cellvibrionaceae bacterium
GGCCCGCGCGTAATCACCAAAGGCCAGGTCACCAACGGCCCTGCATCGCCCGGCCAACAGGTTTGAATCGGTAACCGGTCAAGATCTACTGCATCGCCTTCGAACACCACTTCCTGACAGGGCGCCTTACTCAGCACCTTGGGTGCCATATTCAAAACCTGTTTGAAGATGGGCAACTTTTCCCACGCGTCTTTTAATCCTTTGGGCGGCTCCGGCTCTTTCAGGAACGCCAGAAGTTTACCCACTTCGCGCAGTGCCGCGACCGACTCCTCACCCATCCCCAGCGCCACCCGCTCGGGCGTCCCAAACAAATTGGCCAGCACGGGAACGTCATAGCCTTTAGGATTTTCAAATAACAGAGCAGGCCCACCTGCGCGCAATGTGCGATCACAGATTTCGGTGATTTCAAGGTAAGGGTCGACTTCGACAGTGATGCGTTTGAGTTCACCCCGCTGTTCAAGCAGAGCAATAAAGTCCCGTAGATCTTTATATTTCATAGCGCGCCACGCAGATCTTGATGATCGTGATTAGTCAATAAATACCAGCGAAGGGTGCGGTGCTGCTAAAAATGCCGTGCGTTGATCACGCCATTTTCAGCAGCCAGTGTTTACGCAATAGTGGAATTGTTCTGCGCGCAGATACGTTTTATTTGCGCTTCATAGACAAGAAGAATTCATCATTGGTTTTAAAATCTTTTAATTTATCTACCAAAAATTCAGTCGCGGCAACATCTTCCATATCGTTGAGCAAACGACGCAAAATCCAGGCGCGCTGCAACTCATCTTCTTTCATTAATAATTCTTCGCGACGGGTGCCGGAACGACGCACGTTGATGGCGGGATAAATACGCTTTTCAGCAATTTTGCGATCAAGGTGCAGCTCGAGGTTACCGGTACCTTTAAATTCCTCGTAAATAACTTCGTCCATTTTGGAGCCAGTATCTACCAGGGCAGTCGCAATGATACTCAGGCTGCCGCCTTCTTCGATGTTACGTGCGGCACCAAAGAAACGCTTGGGACGCTCTAATGCATGCGCATCCACACCACCGGTCAACACCTTGCCCGAAGACGGCACCACTGTGTTGTAGGCGCGGGCCAGACGCGTCACCGAGTCGAGCAAAATAATAACGTCTTTTTTGTGTTCAACCAGCCGTTTAGCCCGTTCAATCACCATATCGGCAACCTGCACGTGACGTGCGGGCGGCTCATCAAAGGTCGAGGCCACTACTTCACCGCGCACAGAGCGCTGCATTTCCGTGACTTCTTCGGGACGCTCGTCGATCAGCAAGACGATGAGGTGGCACTCAGGATTATTGCGCGTAATAGCCTGCGCAATATTTTGCATCATGATGGTTTTACCGGCTTTGGGTGGAGCGACAATCAAACCACGCTGGCCTTTACCGATAGGTGCAATAAGATCAATGATGCGACCGGTCAGATCTTCAGTAGAACCGTTGCCGGCTTCAAGAACTAAGCGTTCGTCAGGAAATAAGGGAGTGAGGTTTTCGAACAGAATTTTATTGCGAGAGCTTTCAGGTTTGTCAAAGTTAATCTCGTTAACCTTGAGCAAGGCAAAATAACGTTCACCTTCTTTAGGTGGGCGAATTTTGCCGGAAATAGTGTCGCCGGTACGCAGGTTAAAACGGCGAATCTGGCTCGGCGATACGTAGATATCATCCGGGCCAGCCAAATACGAGCTGTCCGCAGACCGCAAAAATCCAAACCCATCGACTAATATCTCCAGCACACCATCGCCGTAAATATCTTCGCCACTTTTTGCGTGGCGTTTGAGGATGTTAAAAATAATATCCTGCTTGCGCGACCGAGCCATACTTTCAAGGCCCATTTCGGTGGCGATATTAATAAGTTCTTCAATAGGTTTAGCTTTTAGATCAGTAAGATTCATACATTAGGACTTTGATGTGGGTTGAATTAATGCGGGAGTTTGCCGTAGGTGGCTGTGTTTGGATTTATTATCGGGCGATCTAGCTGTTATTGGGGTCGCTGGCGATATTAAGTCACTCGCTGATTATCTCTGCTGCAGAATATGAAGGGGCTTGTGGTTGGCGCTGAGGCCTCGATCTATTGCTGTGGCAGGTAACAGTGAGAAGTTTTGATTGTCCGATCAACCATTATTGGGGCTCTGCATCAATCACTGAGAGAGTCCAGGTTATTCGGTTGGCTGAGTATAGCTACAAATTTTAGCGGCTGTAAAGAAAAATTCGGGTTGCCCGGTGACTGGCAACCCGCAGGTGAGACAAATTAAACGACAGAATCTATAAAATCAATCAGTTGTGCGCGAGACAGCGCTCCCACTTTGGTTGACTCGACATTGCCATCTTTGAAAATAATCAGGGTTGGAATACCGCGGATGTTGAACTTTCCGGGAGTGTCCTTATTGGCATCCACATCCATTTTGGCGATCTTGATTTTGCCCGCATATTGGCCCGCCAAGTCGTCCAGAATCGGTGCGATCATCTTGCACGGACCACACCAGGCTGCCCAAAAATCCACGAGTACCGGGATCTTTGCATTCAGTACATCCTCGGCAAAACTGGCATCAGTTACATGAACAATCGCATCACTACTCATCGCTAAAATCTCCCAGGCTTACGCCATTAATGGTCAACCCCAAAGGGCTCTGTATTGGAAACATCATAAGGATTGCCCTAACCCCAGGCAAGTGGCAATAAACAATAACAATGATAAATTCCGGCAATAGTCACGCTGCCAGGCGTTATTGTTCTTTCATCAATCCTGCTTTTTTGAATGTGTTATAGAGGCTATCGAGGGTAATAGGTTTCGCTAGATAGTAATTCATGCCGCTGGCAAACACCGCTTCGCGGTGCTCCTGCAGCGCATGGGCGGTGAGCGCGATGATGGGCGTGGGCGGGTGATTACGATTGCGCTCAAACTCGCGGATACTGCGCGTCGCTTCGAAGCCGTCCATTTCCGGCATTTCACAATCCATCAGTATCAGATCGTAAGGCTCGCTCGCCTGCCGCACCGCATTAAATGCCGCCAAACCATTTTCAACCAGTACCGGCCTGATAGAAAACTTGCCCAACAATCCTTTGATGACCAGACGGTTAACGGCGTTGTCTTCTGCCACCAATACATGCAGATGGGAGAACACATGTTTGTCTTGGTTATCCGGCGCCGGCAGCGCCTGACTTCTGATGTCTTGCCCCAGCAGGGCCGCGAGTTCAAGTTTCAACGCGCGCATCGACACCGGTTTACGCAAAATAGAATGAATGGCTAATTCTTCCTGCGTCTGCGGATCGACACGCCGCTCGTCTACCCCGATAAAAAATAACGGCAGGTGTTTAAATTCGGCTAAGGCGCGCAGCTGATGCGCCAAGTCCAGCGGACTCATATCCGGCAAACTTTGTCCCACACCGACAAAATCAAAAGCGCAGTTCGATCTAATAGCCTGCGTCAGCTGTGCAATGGCTTCAGCGCCGGTACGCGCTTCAACCATTTCTACGCCCCAACTATGGCAATGGCTGGCGAGCATTGGGCGCGGCAGGTGGCTGTTATCCACCAGCAATAATTTGCGCTGGGCTAAAACGCTGGCGACTTCCTGTTTCGGTGCGCTGTCTAGCTCGAGGTCTGCCACCGTAAATTGCGCCGTAAACCAAAAGGTAGAGCCCAAACCTTTAATGCTGGTAACGCCGATATCCCCACCCATTAACTGCGCCAGACTTTTGCAGATCGCCAAACCTAATCCGGTGCCGCCGTATTGGCGTGCCGTGGAAGTGTCGGCCTGGTTAAATGAGTCAAACAAATAAGAGTGCGCACCCGCGTCAATCCCGATACCGCTGTCCTCTACGGCAAAATGCAGCATCGGTTTTTCGGTTGGGGTAACTGCCACGCGCTCGACATACAGGGTAATAAATCCGTCCGTCGTAAATTTAAACGCGTTGCCCAGCAAGTTAATGATGACCTGCCGCAAGCGTGTTGGATCACCTTTTAACAACAGCGGTGTGCCTGGGGCAACGCTCCCCGCCAGCTCAATACCGCGCTTGCGGGCGGTGGCGCTGAATAGCTGGATACAATCATCCACCAAATCTTCCAGATCAAAAATCGCATTATCCAATTGCATTTTGCCGGCTTCGATTTTGGAGTAGTCGAGAATGTCGTTGATGATTTCCAGCAGCGTTTCGCCGGAACGATGGATGACATCAATGTAATGCTTTTGGGTGGTGTTGAGCGGTGTGTCGCGCAACATTTCGAGCATACCGATCACGCCGTTCATGGGTGTGCGAATTTCGTGACTCATGGTCGCGAGGAATTGGCTCTTAGCCCGATTGGCATCTTCTGCCGCATCTTTCTGTCGACGGGTTTCTAATTTTTCCTGCTTCTCTGACAAGAGGGCCAACTCAATGGTATGGCGCTGCTCAATATCTTCCAGCAGTGTCTCGCGCATGTGGTTGATTGCATCAACGACCTTGTCCAGCTCATCGCGCTGATGATCAATCTTGATGCGTTTTAAGCGCAGCGGCGTGGTCAGGTTATCCAGATGAAGTTGGCGCGCATACTGCGCAATGGTCACCATATGACGCGTCAGTAGCGCATGTACCAACCACAGAATAAAAATCGCGATCAGCAGGGTTTTAGCCGTTTGTACACCGGCAATAAATAACGCGCGTTCCCAGAGCTTATCGTAAATACCGGTAAGACTGGCGGTGATGGTTAAGGTCCCCAGTTGTTGCGACGCAGTACCGGCCTCCTCATACATCAATGGATAAGAACGCACCAGGAACTGGTCACGCTGTTTGTCGATAGCGGCCTCAGAAAAGTGCGGATTGGTGACCACCAAGACCTGTTCAACATTGTTCCAGTCGTGCCAATTGATTTGAACCTGGACGACATCCTGAACATCCAGCACACCTTCAACCTGCAGACTCAATTGTTCCTGGTCGAAGCCCCAGATACTTTTGGTAATGCTGGCAAGCGTGCTGATACGCACCTGATCCAGGCGTCGCTCGAGGGTCGCGACATCTTCGTGAAAGTTGCCGTACAGCTGTAACAAAATAGCGATGAGGGTAATAACCGAGCTGCATAGGATAATGAGCCCGAGCAGGCGAGCAGCAATGGGGTTTTCCCGAATGTAGCGCGTGATTCGCATAGCGGCCGAATACGTCCTGTGGAGGTTAAACGCTGATGCTGCCTGTGCAGTCAGGCGAGGCCATGGGGCTGCCCGGTTATTCTAATAAAGGAGCAAGTGTAGCAGCCAGCGCTTTAAATGTCGGCCAGACTATGACGGGAGCGGGAAGACGCAGGTAAACACGCTGCCCTTACCCTGTTCACTGGTGATTTTTAATTCGGCGTCATGCCGCAAGAGGACATGTTTGACGATAGCCAGGCCCAAACCCGTACCACCGGTGCTGCTATTGCGACTGGGATCGACGCGGTAAAAACGTTCGGTTAAGCGGGACAAGTGTTTTTGTTCGATACCCGGACCATTGTCGCTGACAGAGAAATAAATATGCTGCTGATCGCCCCACAGGCGCATCACAATTTTTCCGTGCTCGGGGGTGTATTTGACGGCGTTGATAACCAAATTGGAGAAAGCGCTGTGGATTTCTTTTTCGGTGCCGCGCAACCGCAGATCCGGTTCACTCTCCAAAATAATATTCTGAGACTTTTCATTACCCAGTGCCGCCGCCTCGTTGCGCACGGCGATTAATAGCGGGGCCAGCGGAATGTCTTGTTGGTTGTAACCGGACTCGGTGGTCTCCAACCGCGAGAGCATTATAAGGTCGTGGATTAGCAATGACATACGCTGCGCTTGCTGCTGCATTTGTTGCAGCGGTTTCGTCCACATAGCAGCGGTATTGTTATCGGCCATGGTTTCCAGATAGCCGTTAATGACCGTCAGCGGCGTGCGCAGCTCGTGCGATACGTTGGCCACAAAATCCTGCCGCATCTGTTCCAGGTTATGTAATTGCGTGACATCGCGCACCACAATCAGGCGTTCATTTTTACCGAAGCGGGTGATTTGAAATTGCAATTGTTTGGAGGCAAAACGCGGTGAGGGCAATGCCAGTGGCTCGCTGTAATCCCCATCTTCAAAATAACTGACAAAGCGCGGGTGACGCACAAAGTGAATTACCGACAAACCCTGATCTTTGGCGTTAAATCCCAACAGGCGCTGCGCCGCCGGATTCCAAAAATCCAGGTGCCCCCGCCAATCCAATAAAATGATGCCATCCTTCAGGGCCGAGGTCGTTTCCTGCACGCGGTTGATGACTGCCTGCAAATTGGCTTTTTCCTCGGCCTTGCGCCGCTGCAGGTGATAGATATTATCGAAAACTTCACCCCAGATACCGCTCGCCTCCGGCGGCTGTTCGGCGTCATCGGTACGCACCAGCCACAGGTTCAGCCGCCGCATCTGCCACAACATTACGCCCAGATAAAGACCCGTCCCTACCAGCAATACAAACGCCAGCGACCAAGGGACAAGCCAGCCGAGCAGCACACACAGACCTGCGATAAGGCCCAGGCGCTTTAATTCAGTTTTTAACCCTTGTGACAAAATAACAGCCTCATTGGCAAAAAATAGGCACATTTTTGCGGCAGATTTGGGGACCCGCAACAGCCATAAAAACCCTCTGTCCAGCGGCAGGGGTTTCGCTCTTCAGGCGCAGCTTAATGAGTTAACTATCGACCCTGGCAGAAAATCGATACCCGGTACCGCGCACCGTCTGCACAAGACTTTCGTGATTATCGATGGCAAGCGCTTTACGCAGCCGACGAATATGAACGTCAACGGTACGCTCTTCCACGTACACATTGCCGCCCCACACGTGATCGAGCAACTGACTGCGAGTATAGGCACGCTCCTGATGCGTCAGAAAAAATTCCAGCAGGCGGTATTCCGTCGGACCGACTTCCACAGGCTCATCATTAATGGTGACGCGATGGCTGACCGGGTCGAGACACAGCCCGCGGACGGTGATGGGTTGAGCATTAGTGCGCGGATCCGTGCGCCGCAATACGGCTTTTAACCGGGCTACCAATTCGCGCGGCGAGAAAGGTTTGGTGATGTAATCATCGGCACCCACTTCCAGCCCTTGAATTTTATTATCCTCTTCGCCCTTGGCGGTCAGGATAATAATCGGGATGTCGGCGGTGACCTCATCGCGCTTCAGGCGCCGCGCCAACTCGATGCCGCTGGTGCCCGGCATCATCCAATCGAGCAACACCAGATCCGGCTTCTCATCGATGATCAGGGCATGGGCGTCCTGTGCATTGCTCGCCTCAAGGCACTGATAATCAGCCATTTCCAGCGCAACTCGCAGCATATCGCGAATTGCGGATTCGTCATCGACGATCAAGATTTTGCGCTCCGCCATAGCCTGCCTATCCGCATTAACGTGAAAGTACTCCTGGCACCATTAAATAAAAGGTTTGTTACACAATTATGACAGTCGCTGCCGGGCCAAGGCGTGGGAGCTGCGGTTAAGCGACTGCCCTATCCAGGACTATGCCGATAAAGATAGCCAATCCAACCCAGTGATTATTTAAAAACGCCTTGAAACACGCATTTCGCTCGCGGTAGCGAATCAGGTATTGCTGGTAGATAAAGAGGCCCGCCGCCGCCACCAGGCTGGCGTAATAGATGGTGCCCAGCTCAAACCGCTGGCCAACCAGTACCAACGTGTACAAGGTGAGCGCCTGCAAAAAGCCGGTGATAAACCGATCTTGCTCGCCAAATAAAATGGCCGTGGATTTCACGCCGATGCGCAGGTCGTCATCCCGATCCACCATGGCATAAAAGGTGTCGTACACCACCGTCCACAAGACCACCGCCAGATACACCAGCCAAAGTTCCTGCGACAGGCT
Source organism: uncultured Cellvibrionaceae bacterium (assembly GCA_964440135.1). Lineage (GTDB taxonomy): Bacteria > Pseudomonadota > Gammaproteobacteria > Pseudomonadales > Cellvibrionaceae > Cellvibrio. The sequence goes on from CAYTQQ010000012.1 coordinate 31,020, forward strand.
ATTGGCCTGCGCGGCGAAGGCCATGGGAACACTCCAGGCAAAAGCCGCACCCAGTACCACTTGCGGCAAATGCGTGTGCCGCTTCATAAAGGGGTAACAGAACGCCAGCAGCACACCGCCCACAGAGAGCATGATGGTTAGCTTGTTGGTGAGCAGTACGAGTACCAAGGAGAACAAACACAAGCCGATAAACAGACCCCAGGCTTCGCGACTGGACACGACGCCCGTAGCCAAGGGGCGATCGCGGGTACGCTTAACGCTGCCATCAATTTTTCGATCGGCAAAGTCATTAATAACGCACCCTGCCGAGCGCATGGCCACCACGCCCAGGGTAAAGATAATCAACAGGTCCCAGCGCGGCCAGCCGCCTGCGGCCAACCAGAGCGCCCACAGCGTGGGCCAAAGCAACAGCAAAATGCCGATCGGACGATTCAGGCGCGTCAAGCTGATATACGCTGGCAGGCGGCTCCGCCATTGCTCCACAATGACATTGGATTTGCGCGGTGCACCCTTAGATGCAGGCTGGCGTGGGCGCGCTGGCGCCGCTTTGGCAGCCGCAGCGCCGGTTTTAGTGGCCGGCTTTTTTGTCACCCGACTTTTTGCCGCCGCTGCTTTGGTGGCTGAGGTTTTGGGGTTTGCGGTAGCGGTCTTGGACTTGACGGCAGCGGTCTTGGATTTACTCGCAGATGCGGGAGATTTAGGTTTAACCGCAGACGCGGCAGATTTGGCCCCCGAGGCGGGGGATTTTGGCGCAGGCATTGCGGGCTTATTAGCCGCTGACCGCTCCGCCGCTGCGGGCACGGTGGTCGTATCCGGCTTATTCGGTGCTGCTTTTGCGGTTTTGCGCCGAGGGGAATTACCGGATTTGGAATCGCCTTTTTTATTCATGGAAAATGCTCATGCGTTAATTCATGGGTGGACACAGCCGCCGCGTCAAACTATCGAGAAAGACCTCGCTCACCAACAGAGCTTTGCCATCGACGCTAAACCGGGATCGCCGTCCCCAGACCAGCGCTTCTTGGTGCAACGCGGGTGGAAGATAGCCGTGGTGTGGAGCGATGGGTGCGGCCGTAAGCGCACCGCGCTGCAAGTTGGGCAGGCTGAACAAGAATGCGCCCAGAGGCTGACTGCCCTGTTTGCGCAAGCGGCGTAAGCGCCCCGTTAATGTTGTCGTCGGCAAGACACTGCGCGCAAAAACCCAGGGCTCATTGTTACCGTAAAGCACCACTTCCCTGATCAGGGCCAAGTGCCGCTGGCGCATTCCCAACGCCAAGCGTTCCGCTAAAGTGGGATAGGCATACGCCTGATGCAACACGTCTACGCGAAAGTTTCCGTCACTCAGGCTAATCAATTTAGCGGTCAGCGATCCGGGATCGCGCAACCATCCATATAACGGGCGCGGCGGGCGTTGAAATGCGGATAACCGATTCACATCACGCCAATGCAACCGACGTGCCGCGCACTGCTGCGGGTACTTTTGAAAGGTAAACGACAAGCCTGTTCTCCGCCTGGTACAAGAATCCGCTCAAGTGCGGCATTCTAACAGCTTGAAACGATTTCATGCTGTCGGGCCAGGTCCTAACAGTTACACTCATGGTTTTTATCTTCAGGGGAGCGTGCTGTGCATAAAACTGATTTGGTCATTGCCGTGGCTGAGCGCACCGGACTGCGCAATGATAAAGCGGATGCGGTGGTGTCAGCCTTTGTCGAACTCATTACCAACGCCCTGAGCCGCAACGAGTCCGTGGCCTTGACCGGGTTTGGCTCATTTACGCTTGCGCCGCGCGCCGCGCGCACGGGCCGCAATCCATCGACCGGTGCTGAGCTGACTATCGCGGCGCATCAACGTGTCGTTTTCAAACCGGGCAAAGCCTTTAAAGATGCCCTTCGGTAAGCGCGACGCACCACCAAGGCGGTTACACGCTCGCACTATTCGTACAACTGGTTTTAATAATTCAAACAATAACGGATGAGGTAACCATGTCCCTGACCCGCAAAATTCTGACCGCCATGGTGCTCGGTATCACTACTGGCATCGCCCTCAAACTGATCTTTGGGCTGGGCGCTGAAGCACCCCAAACCGGCGCAGCGGTCTGGGTGCAGCAAGTGTTGATTGACGGCATCTTCGATGCGGGCGGACAAATATTTGTCGCCTCTTTGACCTTGCTGGTCGTCCCGCTAGTGTTTGTCTCTCTGGTTTGCGGGAGCGCGGCGTTAAGTGGCCACAGCAGAATGGGCCCGATGGCCATGAAAACCATCGGTCTCTACTTAATCACCACCGCGATGGCGCTCTGCCTGGCGCTGGTGCTGGCGGTGCTGTTTCAACCGGGGGCCAATATCGGGGCGGTGCAAGCGGCCGATCTCGAGCTGAAAGCCGCACCGAGCATGAAAGATACCCTGATAAACATCATTCCCAGCAACCCCTTCCAGGCTATGGTTGAAGCCAACATGCTGCAAGTTATCGTGTTTGCGCTGCTGTTCGGGCTGGCTATCGCCCGCACGCCGCACGCGGGCGCCCAATCGATCCTGAAATTTTTTGAAGACCTCAATGAAGTCATTCTGAAGATGGTTATGATGTTGATGGAAATAGCGCCATACGGCGTCTTTTGTTTATTAGTGAAGCTCTTTGCGTCTATGGGCTTTGACGCCATAGCGCCTCTCGTCATTTATTTTTTTACTGTCTTGTGTGCACTGTTACTTCACGGGTTCGGAGTTTACGGGCTCCTGTTAAAGCTTTTTAGCAGACTCAATCCCCGACGCTTCTATCGCAAAATGTGGCCCGTAATGATTTTTGGTTTCAGTACCGCGTCAAGCAACGCCACCCTCCCGGTCACATTGCGCACGGTGCAAGAAGGGTTGGGGGTGGATAATAAAGTGGCTTCGTTTAGCGTGCCCTTGGGTGCCACCATCAATATGGATGGCACTGCCATTATGCAGGGGGTAGCCACGGTATTTATCGCCCAGGCTTACCAGATTGATATCGGTCTCATGGGTTATCTGATGGTGATTCTGACCGCCACGCTGGCCTCTATCGGCACCGCAGGTGTGCCCGGAGTGGGCCTGATCACCTTGACCATGGTGTTACAACAAGTAGGTCTGCCGGTAGAAGGGATTGCTTTGATTATTGGTGTGGATCGACTGCTCGATATGATTCGCACTGCCGTGAATATAACGGGAGATGCCATGGTATCAACCATCGTCGCAAAACAGGAAGGCTTGTTGGACGAGCAACGCTACCACTCTTAACCACCATCCACCGCTAAGAAAACCATGCCCGCACCTCAGCAGGCATGGGTACGGACTTACTGGTTTCGGTAGCGACCCAGACAATCTTTGAGTAGCTTTCGGCGGTCGGCTCATCCGGTTGTGCCGCCGTATAAATTCTGTAGTAGGCCATAAAGCTGCTGCGGCCCGGTTCAGCAATATAACAATCAATACGCAGGGTATCCGGGTAGAACACCGGTCGCAAAAACGTACAGCCAATCGTCACTACCACCGGGTAAGACTCACCGCCAATCGGCACGCCTTTACTGGCCATCCACTGAAAGCGAGCTTCTTCGATGTAGCGCAGGTAGAGGGTGTTGTTTACATGCCCGAAGGCATCCATGTCACCCCAACGCACGGGAATGAGGCAGGAAAAAACCGGGGCCCCGGCAGGGAATGATCGAGCAGCCTTGTCCATTATCAGCTCCAGCAGTGTGATACGTGATCTTACCGCAAGAGTAAGTCAGGCGGTTTATCGCCTGACCTTGCTATCGGCGCCATGGGCGCCTGTCCTAACCTGTATCACCCGCACTAACGCCCCTCAATCTCCGAGGGGGAAGGTACTACTTACGTCTGTTAGTGCGGGGCAAGCTGTAAAGCAATATGTTTTAACTCGCCTTCTGACTCAAAGATATTGGCTACCGTCGCTTTGGCTTTGGCCGGATCCAGATGCAGCTCGGCGAAAACTTCCTCGGGAATTTCCAGCTTGGGCCCCTGGCCGATGCCGTGTTGATACAAGAGCCGCTGAGCGACAAAAATTAATTTTGCGTAGACGCTGAATTCGCCCGAATAGGTGGGATTATTTTGCTGACGCAGCGCAACCACCACTTCTTCCGGCATGGACCAGAGCGACATTAATGTGCTGGCCAGCTGTTCGCGGGTGACACCCAGCAAATGCCGCTCGATCGCCTGATGAGTGACGTGCGGGTTGGCTTCCGCCAGCTCACAGTAACTTTGGAAATGGGGCGGAAATACTTCCGCCAGAATCAAATAACCGAAGTTATGCAGCAGACCACACAGGTACGCCATCCCAAAGCTCGGGCGCTGATCACGGGGGATAGCCGTTACCAGTCCTTCGATGGTCGCCGCCATATAGACTGCCTGCTGCCAATAAGGCAGAGCGCCGTGCGGACCATTTTTAGGGATACTCATGGTCTTGCCCAGCGCCAGGCCCAGCGCCAGGTTAAGCACCATATCAAAACCCAACACCCGGACAATCGCATCGTGAATCGATTTGATTTTACCGGGTGCTGAATAGTAAGGAGAGGCGGCCCAACTCACGACCTGAGCGGCGAGACTGGGGTCAGTTTCGACAATTTGAGCCAGATCGCTGATATCAGCGTTAGGGTTAACCCGCAGCTGGATAATCCGCTGCGCGGTATCCGACAGCGGCGGCAGCTCCAGGGTCTCTTCCAGTCGTTGCTTGATCCGCAGCTGGGTAAAGTTACGCACTGCGCTCAAAATCTGATCGATGTCACTGGCGTGCTCATCCTCGGTTTCAAGCGGCGCGAGGGGCAGAGAGATATCACAGATAATGGCGTCTTCCAGAATTTGCTGAAATTCGGCCCGGCTCAAATGCAGAAGCTGTTCTTCGCTTCCTGAATCCAATAACAGGACATTGCGATCCAGGAGGCTTTTATCGACCAAGGTCAACAACCCGGCGATCTTGGGTAGTGCGGGTACAGTTTGCAGGCTGTGGGTCTGACAGAACTTTGCCAGCTCCTCCTGGCTGGTTGCGCGTAGTTCGCGCCCCAGCTGACGATTCACCGCTTTAAGATCAAGCAGACTATCGGCGGCGATAACCACTTGCACCCGTCCCATCTCATCCTGCAGGAGCACTGATTTAGCGGCGCCCACATTACGCAGATGCTGATCGTGCCAAATCAGGTTGTTGTTGGCATCTACGGGCGTGGCAGCGATATCATAATGAATATTCTGTTCATTCAGTAACGATTGAACACTGGTAGGTACTGGCACGGCCTACTCCTTTTAATCAGTCGGCTTTCACACAATCGATGGCGAATATAATTCGCTGAATTTGAGTCGCAGTCTCTAAGAAGACGCGTGCTTGTTCAAGTTAATTTTGGGTCCAGGAACGATAAAAACCACATCCCAGCGGGGCATATCCAAGCATAGCCAAGGATCTTACACCTGGAGGTAATGATGCCGCCGTCCAAGCCAGCGATGAACAATTTCGTGACACACTTCCGGATACGCAGCAATCAGTGTTTCTGCGCAGGCTTTTACCGCGGGCAATAAGTCCTTATCGCGCTGCAGATCGGCAATTTTAAATTGCATATCGCCGGTCTGCCGGGTGCCAAGTACCTCACCGGCGCCGCGCAGCAACAAATCCTGTTCCGCAATAACAAACCCGTCCTGACTGTCGCGCATCACTTGCAGCCGCGCCCGCCCCTGCTGTGATAAAGGTTCGCTATACAAGAGCACGCAATGACTGGCCGCCGCTCCGCGACCAATACGGCCCCGCAACTGGTGCAGCTGGGCCAAACCCAGGCGTTCGGGATTTTCGATAATCATCAGGCTGGCATTGGGTACATCCACCCCCACCTCGATGACTGTGGTGGCAACGAGTAAATCCAACTCGCCCGCCTTGAAAGCGCTCATCACGGCCGCTTTTTCCGTGGTTTTGAGCCGCCCATGCAAAAGGCCGACACGCAATTCAGGCAGGAGCTCAACCAACAACTGCGCCGTGGCTTCCGCTGCCTCCGCCGTCAGCGATTCGGACTCCTCGATTAACGTACACACCCAATAAGCCTGGCGCCCCTGACAGCAGGCGGCCCGCACCCGCTCAATCACCTCCGCCCGCCGCTGGTTAGCAATAGTGACCGTGGTAATAGGGGAACGCCCAGGAGGCAGCTCATCGATAACGGAATAATCCAGATCAGCGTAAGCGCTCATCGCCAGGGTGCGCGGAATGGGGGTAGCGGTCATGATCAACTGATGGGGCGAAGAGCTGCCGGCCACACCTTTCTGGCGCAAGGTCAACCGCTGATGAACCCCAAAGCGGTGCTGCTCATCAATGACCACCAACCCTAAGTCAGCGAACTGAACCTCGTCTTGAAACAGTGCATGGGTGCCCACGATCACCTGTGCTTCGCCCGTAGCAATAGCCGGCAACTGCAATCGCCGCTCGGCGGCCTTCATGCGCCCGGTAAGCCAGCCCACCCGGATGTTTAAGGGTGCCAGCCATCGCTCAAATAAGGTGCGGTGCTGTTCTGCGAGAATTTCGGTAGGCGCCATCACGGCCGCCTGCTTACCGTTAGCCACGGCCGCCAACGCGGCCAGCGCCGCCACCACGGTTTTACCTGAACCCACATCTCCCTGCACCAACCGCAACATGGGGAAACTGCGCTGCAGGTCATGGCTGATTTCCGCATTGACGCGCGCCTGAGCGGAGGTTAAGGCAAAGGGTAAGTGCGCCAGAAACGCCTGCTGTAAAGCGGTATCCACGGGCAGCGCAGGAGCACTGTTAGCCTGCAACTCGCGCCGCAACAACAGTAAGCTCAGGTGGTGGGCCAAGAGCTCTTCAAAGGCCAGGCGCTGTTGGTGAGGATGGCGTCCCTCGACCAGCATGTGTACATCCGTCCCCACGGGGGGCTGATGTAAAAACCCAATCGCCTGGGCCAAGGGCACCTGTTGTATTTTCTGCCGCAAATCGTCCGGCAAGAGTTCACGCAACGCGTGGGTGCGCAGCAAGGGCAGGGCCTGATCCGCAAGTTTGCGCAAGCGCGCCTGAGTCAGGCCTTCAGTGGCAGGATAAACCGGGGTGAGATGTTGCTGTAAAGGGGCCTGCTGGGCATCTTCGAGGCGCTCGTATTCCGGGTGGTAGAACTCCAGCCCCGCAGCTCCCCGACGGGCCTCGCCAAATATTCGCAAGCGAGTGCCGGCGACGAACTGTTGTTTTTGCGCATTGGAGAAGTGGTAGAACCGCAGAGTGATACTGCCGGTGGCATCCTGCACTCGCACCACCAAACTGCGCCGGCGCCCCAGCACCACATCACATTTATGAACTTCGGCTTCGACCACCGCGTTGGCGCCGGGCTGTAAGGTGCCTATGGGACTGATGCGGGTGCGATCCAGGTAGCGCAGGGGTAAGTGGAATAACAAATCCTGGACGCTGGCAATGCCTATTTTGGCTAATTTCGCCGCCAGCACCGCACCCACGCCTTTTAAAGCGGTAACCGGAACAAGATCGAGGGTGGGTAGCGCTTGACCGCCGGAGTCTGCTGCGCTGCTCCGGCGGGGCTCAGGGCTGGTCGTACTCATCCCGGGCCTCAGCGGGCGACCAGGCTGTGCAGAATTTCATCGTGGGTCGGCAGGGTTTTAACCATTCGTGCAATCGCCTGCCGGGCGTTATCGAGCAGCTGGCTTACCTGGTTAAAGTCGAGGTTATCCACCCGTGGACAGTATTTTTGCGGACGCACGCCCATGCCTTCAAACACCGATTGCCAACTGGAGCTGCGGAACAGCTCATCGACCCCATCGCGCATCAAACCGTGGCTGTTAAATAGCTCTATACGCTCTTGCAGGGAATCGGGTAAAGGCATTTGCTGACACCAGCGCCAAAAGGGTGTGTCATCGCGCTTGGTGGTGCAGTAGTGGAGCATAATGAAGTCCCGCACCTCTTCATAATCACCAATCATGCGCCGGTTGTACTCGCGCACCAGACTCGGATCGCATTCCCGGTCGGGAAAGAAGCGCAGGAAGAAATCAATGCCGCGTGCAATCAGGTGCAGCGCGGTCGACTCCAGCGGCTCGACAAAACCCGCCGCCAAGCCCAAGGCAATACAATTGTGCTTCCAGATTTCCTTGCGGTGCCCCGTCGAGAAGGGAATTACGCGCGGGTCATTAACCAAGGTGCCATCACAATACTTAAACAGGTTGCGCCGGGCTTTTTCGTCACTGCAAAACTGACTGGAATAGACATAGCCATGACCGGTGTGTTCACGCAGTGGAATGCGCCAGTTCCAGCCGGCTTCACGTGCCGTCGAACGGGTATAGGGTGTGGTGGGGCCTTCTCGTTGGGTTTTAACCGCAACCGCGCGATCGCACGGCAAGTAGTGGGACCAATCCACCAGTCCCACACCCAGCGCCTTGCCAATCAGCAGCCCGTTAAAGCCCGTGCAGTCGATAAAGAAATCACCCTCGACAACGCGCCCGTCATCGAGGACCAAGTGTTGAATGTGGCCGTTGTCGGCTTGCTGCGTTCCCACCACCACACCTTCCGTGCGGGTGACGCCACGCGCTTCACAATAGCGACGAAAGTATGCGGCAAGGGCTTTGGCGTCGACGTGCAAGGCGTAATTCGCCCCCCCAATAGGCGTATTCTGTGCCTGACCGGGAAAGTAAAACCGGCCGTTCTCGGCCATCACACTGGAGGGCGCATAATCTTGCAGGGCCGCCGCTCCGCCGTGCATTTGCGCTTTCAGCCAGCACTGGTAAAAATCGTGAGTACCGATGCGTTTGCCAATCACGCCAAACGGATGGAAGTAACGGCTGTGCTTTTCACGCCAGTCGTTAAATTGGATACCCAGTTTAAAGCTGGCGCCCGTCGCTCGAATAAAGTCCCGCTCGTCCACCCCCAAGCTTTGGAGCAGGCCCACGAACGGAGGAATGGTCGACTCACCAATACCGATCGTGCCGAGGCTTTCGGATTCCACCAGCTCAATGCCACAGACCTGCGGCCGCAGATGGCTGGCCAGCATTGCGGCGGCGATCCAGCCCGCCGAACCGCCACCGACAATTACGATTTTTCTTATTGGTTTTATGGGTGTCGCCATCATTTTTTAATCACCAGTCCCGATTTTCAACCAGCAATCCGGGACCACTGTGATCCCTGCCGGTAGAAAAATTAAGGTATGCGGAAGTACAGGAAAGAATCGCCTTGCGCAACGCCTCTATCGCTTTGTGACGCGGGAAGCTGGCGCGCCACGCCAAGGCGACCGTACGGCTGGGCGAGGGATCAGAAAAAGGCCGCGTTACCAGCACATTCTGTGCGTAAAGCGACGTTTCCGCTGCCGATTGTGGCAGCACAGTGATGCCCATGCCCGAAGCCACCATATGTCGCAAGGTTTCTAGGGAGCTGCCCTCCGCGGCAGTGCGCACACGCTCCGACGAGGCTTCCAGCGAGGGCTGTAAATTAGGACAAGTCGACAGTACCTGATCGCGGAAACAGTGGCCTTCGCCCAACAGCATGACACTTTCGCGATCAAGATCGTCGGGCTCGATAGCCTCTTTCGCCGCAAGCGGATGGTTGTGCGGCATAAGTACCACAAAAGGCTCTTCAAAAAGTGTCTGGGTAACCACGTCGGGCTCGGTAAACGGCAAAGCAACGATAATGACATCCAGCTCGCCATTACGTAACTTTTTTCGCAGTGTTGCCGTAAATCCCTCTTCAATATAGAGCGGCATTTTGTTCGCCAGACGCTGCAAATGGGGAATAAACTGGGGCAACAGGTAAGGCCCGATAGTGAAGATGGCACCGACCGCCAGGGGGCTGCTCAATTGATCCTTGCCCGCTTCGGCAATATCTTTGATAGCGGCCGTCTGCTCCAAAACCAATTGTGCCTGGCTCACGATCTGCTCCCCGATCGGGGTTGCTTGCACGCGCGATTTAGTGCGCTCAAACAGGGCCACGCCCAGCTCTTCTTCCAGTTTTTTAACGGCAATACTGAGTGTCGGTTGACTGACATAGCACCGCTCCGCCGCCCGCCCAAAGTGTTGCTCCTGGGCAAGGGTGACGATGTAACGCAGTTCGGTAAGGGTCATAGCTTTTTCTCGCAACCAGAAGGAGCCGGTGATAACACCGCTGTAGTGAATTCACAAATGGTTAATCAACCCCTAGCCTATTAAATTTTAACGGGGATGAATAGATAAAACCTATTATCAAGTGCTGGCAATTGCAATTCAACTATTCAGCGCGTGGACTTTTATTCAGGTGCGAGTTGAGTGTTTCAATTCTAACCCGATGAGTGCAGCGCTAATCCTGTCGGGATTTTAAAAGCGCAGCCCCCAAGGAGCCCGCTGGGCTCTACTGGCCATGCGATGCTAAGCCGGTCGATATTGTGAACCCAGTCAAAATTCTGGGCGATAGTCCGGGTTTTATTGCATGGTAGCTGGCCCCACAAAATGCCCTTCGACGTCGCGTAGGTGCGCCAGTGCTAATATTTAGCAAGGCTTCGTGTGCGCAGGCTCGCCAATCGACGCTGCCCCGTCGCTTACACTTGGTGCCGCAGTGCCACAACAGGATATTCGGTAACGGCCGGCAGCGACGCCACAACGGCTGGTGCTTCTGCGGGATCCGTGCGGTGACTTTGGAGAGATTGTCGTCTATCTTGTGCATAGCGGATATCCGGGTAAATGAACCATGATCCCTCTTCTCGGCATCGACCGCGACATTAACTATAACGATAGTGTTCGACTAAGGTAGCAAGCAGTATGGATATTACCGAACTCCTCGCTTTTAGTGCCAAACAAGGCGCTTCAGATTTGCACCTCTCAGCTGGCCTGCCGCCCATGATTCGGGTCGACGGCGATGTACGACGCATCAACCTGCCGCCTATGGAACACAAGCAGGTACACAGCCTTATTTACGAAATCATGAACGACAAGCAGCGCAAGGATTACGAAGAGTTCCTTGAAACTGACTTCTCGTTCGAAGTGCCAGGTGTTGCCCGCTTCCGGGTGAACGCCTTTAACCAGAACCGTGGTGCCGGTGCCGTATTCCGGACGATTCCCTCCAAAGTACTGACGATGGAAGAGCTGGGCATGGGTAACGTATTTCGCGATATCTGCTCAGTCGCGCGCGGATTAGTGCTGGTCACCGGCCCCACTGGCTCGGGTAAATCGACGACGCTGGCGGCAATGATTGACTACATCAATGACAATAAGTACGAACACGTATTGACCATCGAAGACCCCATCGAATTTGTGCACGAAAGCAAGAAGTGCCTGATTAACCAGCGTGAAGTACACCGCGACACCCACGGCTTTGCCGAAGCCCTGCGCTCTGCCCTGCGGGAAGACCCGGACATCATTCTGGTTGGTGAGATGCGCGACCTGGAAACTATCCGCCTGGCATTGACGGCGGCCGAAACCGGTCACTTGGTATTTGGCACTCTGCACACCACTTCTGCCGCGAAAACCATTGACCGGATTGTGGACGTATTTCCCGCCAATGAAAAATCCATGGTGCGTTCCATGCTGTCGGAATCGCTCCAAGCGGTCGTCTCGCAAACATTGCTGAAGAAAAATGGCGGTGGTCGAGTGGCCGCCCACGAAATCATGCGCGGCACCCCGGCCATTCGTAACCTGATCCGTGAAGACAAGGTCGCGCAAATGTATTCGGCTATCCAGACCGGCGCGTCGTTGGGCATGCAGACCATTGACCAATGCCTGGCCGATCTCGTGGCGCGCCGGATCATTTCCCGGGAAGCGGCGCGTGTCAAAGCCAAAATGCCGGAAAACTTCTAATCACTTTTTTGCCGCTGGGCACGCGACAGTCTTAATACAGGTGCACCCTTATGGATTTTGATCGTTTACTTACGCTGATGGTAGAAAAAGGCGCGTCGGATTTATTCATTACCGCCGGGGTGCCGCCTTCGATCAAATTGCACGGCAAAATTGTTCCCGTCACCGCCACCCCGCTCGCCCCGGAAAAAGCCCGCGAGCTGGTACTGAGCGTCATGAACGAAAAGCAGCGTGCCGAGTTCCTGGACACCCGGGAACTGAACTTTGCCGTCAGCGCCCGCGGCATCGGGCGGTTCCGGGCCAGCGCGTTTTATCAGCGCAATCTGGCGGGCATGGTATTGCGCCGGATTGAGACCAAAATTCCCAAGGTCGATGATCTGGGCTTGCCCGAAATCATCAAAGAACTGGCGATGACCAAACGCGGCCTGATTATGTTTGTCGGGGCAACGGGCACGGGTAAATCGACATCACTCGCGGCAATGATTGGCCATCGCAATCGCAACAGCAAAGGCCACATTATCTCCATCGAAGACCCGATCGAATTTATTCACCAGCACGAGGGCTGCATTATCACTCAGCGCGAAGTGGGTATTGATACCGACTCCTTTGAAATTGCGCTGAAAAACACCTTACGGCAAGCGCCAGACGTGATCTTGATTGGCGAAGTACGCTCACGCGAAACCATGGACCATGCCATCGCCTTTGCGGAAACGGGGCACCTTTGCCTGTGTACTTTGCACGCCAACAACGCCAACCAAGCCCTCGACCGGATTATTCACTTTTTCCCCGCAGATCGTCACCGCCAGTTGTGGATGGACCTATCGCTCAATCTTAAAGCCATCGTTGCCCAGCAACTGATTCCTACCCCGGATGGCAGCGGTCGCCGCGCCTGTCTGGAGATCATGATCAATACGCCCCTGGCTCAAGACCTGATTCGCAAGGGTGAAGTAAGTGAACTGAAAGAATTGATGAAAAAATCCACGGAATTGGGCATGCAAACCTTCGACCAGGCGCTTTATAGCCTTTACGATGCCGGGGAAATTACTTACGAAGACGCGCTTTTACACGCAGACTCACCCAACGATCTCCGCCTGATGATCAAGCTCGGCTCAGAAACCGATGCGGCCTATCTGTCTAACGCGGCTGATGGCTTAAGCATTCAGGATGACGAACACAGCAACCGGGGCCGGATGCTTTAGCGCTTCGGTACCGCCACGGACGGCCGCCAGATAAGGACATCAAACGACCGCATGAAAGAAAAAACAGCGCAGAGAGAAGAAATAACTGAAGGAGGGCCGGAGCAGGAAAGCGTTACGCACACAAGTACTTGTGTGCCCAAAGACTAGCGCCCCCCCTGTGGGGCAGTATCGAGCCAAGCCTCCAAAATTAACCGCGCAGCGATGGAATCCACCGGATTATGTTTGTAATCGCGCGAGCCACCGCGCTCCATCATTTCGCCTTTCGCGGCAAAGGTGGATAACCGCTCATCCACTAATTCCACTTTAACCCCAAAACGACCGTGTACTCGATTAGCAAATTTGCGCGCGCGGGCGCTCAGGTCGCTTTCGCTGTCATCCATGTTGAGCGGCAAGCCCACCAACACCAGGTCGGGCCGCCACTCGGCGAGTAATTTCTCAATCGCCGACCAATCAGGCACCCCATCTTTGGCTTTAAGGGGAGTCAGTTCAGTAGCGGTACCGGTGATAGTTTGCCCGCTGGCGACCCCAATATTTTTGGTGCCATAGTCGAAGCTGAGCAGAGTTTTTATCATTGAATCCATCCCGATCCGGTGATCAGGCGTGGCCGGCAACACTGGAAATAAGATTTAAATCTATTCCCAAAGGCTGAGCGGCGGCTGTCCAGCGCTGTTCTGGCGGGGTGTTAAAGAGGATGTTGCTCTCGGCGGGCAACGTCAGCCAGGCATTGGCCGCTATCTCGGCCTCCAGCTGCCCTTGACTCCAGCCGGCATAACCGAGGGCAATTAAAAACTGCTCCGGCCCTTCACCGGCCGCCATGGCTTCGATGATATCCCGTGAAGCTGTCAGGCTGATGTACGGAGAAACGTGCAAGGTAGACTGCCATTCCTGGCCGCGCGGGTGGATCACGAAGCCGCGCTCCATCTGCACCGGACCACCGGCGTAAACCGGCTGTCGCGCCAGCGTACCATCGTGCTCCAGCCCCATCTGCGCGAAAATATCGCCCAAGGTGAGTGGAAGCAGGTTATTGATGACAATGCCCATCGCGCCCTGGTCGCTGTGTTCACAAACAAAAGTGACCGTTTGCGCGAAGGATGAATCGTGCAAACCCGGCATGGCGATCAGAAACTGGTCGCGCAATCCGAGAGTTAAATCCGCTGAGTTAGAAGATATTCTGGTCATAACCTCAGTATGGGGCCACCCCGGACGAAAACAAGCAACCCGGGCAAACTTTTTTGGCACCGACTCGTTTGCACTTAGGGCTCGTTTGGAGGAATACGACTAGCTATTGGGCTATTGGGC
>CAYTQQ010000012.1:45368-47639 GCA_964440135.1 uncultured Cellvibrionaceae bacterium
CGTTTGCACTTAGGGCTCGTTTGGAGGAATACGACTAGCTATTGGGCTATTGGGCTATTGGGCTATTGGGCTATTGGGCTATTGGGCTATTGGGCACTGGTAGAAAGCCCCTCAATATTGAAGTTCCAGGTTCTTATTATTTTGAGTCGATCCGACTGCCGCCGAATCTCCGGAGGAAAGGTATTAAAGGGTGCGGCCAGATGCACGATCTGCCGTGCGGCCGAATCAAGAATGCGTTGCCCAGACGACTGCAGAATCTCAATCTCGAAAATAGTCCCGTCCGGATTTAACACCACCGATAACCGCAGGCTGCCGGTAATACGACGATTAAGTGCTTCCTGCGGATAGTTCTGGTTACCGATCTGTTCGATTTTGGTGCTCCAGTCATGCAAATACTTTGCATCGTAAGACTCACGGGTCGACACGGATGTAAGGGTGCGGATGCGCGGTCGCTTGGCATACTCCTGCCGCTGACGATCCAGCTTGGCCTGCAAACTTGCGATCTCGGCGGTGATGATCGGCCGCTCTTCTAATAATCCATCACGCTCAAGCTGTTCCTCCGGGAGCTCCGAATTATCGGTGATACCCGTGGTAAAACTGCTGGTCATCCGGGTTTCGATCACCGCCTGATCCTGGCGTTCTTGGGGGGCTACGGCCCGCTGCTCGGGCATGGGATTGATATCGCGGATCTGACTGTCGGCAAACTCAGCTACCTGCTCGGTGGTCAGCTGTTTCGCGGTTTCCTCCGTGCCACTGGCTTCCTGGTTTTGCTGGGCGAGAAAATCCGCGTGCTCGGGGGCCTTATCGGCTCGGTAGTTAGCGAGGGTAATTTCAATGGTTTGCGAGGTGATTGCCGGATCAGGCAGCTTAAAAGTCACGCCCAGAATAAGCAGGGCATGCAGCACCAGCGCGAGAAACAGGGTGAAGCTTAAACGATCACCAGTATCAACTGGCGGGGCTTCTACTTCCGCAGCCAATACCGCTGAATTCATGTCAGGCTCCGCGAGCCACTTCCAGCCGACGGGCAATGGCATCCATAAACCGTCCACCGATATCGGTCTCGAATGCCCGGTCGATTTCACGGGCGCAGGTCGGGCTGGTGACATTGATTTCCGTCAGATAGTTTCCGATCACATCAAGCCCGACAAAAACCAGCCCTTTGTCACGCAGCGTCGGCGCCACCTGAGACACAATCCAATAGTCCTGCTCCGACAAGGGTTGAGCGATGCCTGTACCACCCGCAGCAAGATTGCCCCGGGTTTCGCCCTGGGCGGGCACCCGTGCCAGGCAATAAGGCACAGGCTCGCCATCAATAACCAAGATGCGTTTATCCCCGAGGGTAATTTCAGGGATATAACGCTGGGCCATGATTGATTGTTGGCCATGGCGAGTTAAGGTTTCCAGAATCACGCCAACGTTCGGGTCATCGGCGCGACAGCGGAAAATGCTGCTGCCACCCATGCCATCCAGCGGCTTGAAAATCACATCGCCGTGCTCCCGGTGGAAATCGCGCAGCTGGGTTGCCGTCCGGCTTACCAACACGGGCGGACAACACTGGGGAAACTGGGTGGCAAAAATCTTTTCGTTGCAGTCGCGCAGGCTCTGCGGACGATTAAGCACTAATGTGCCCTGTTTTTCCGCCGCCTCCAGAATATAGGTGCTATATATATACTCATTATCAAAAGGCGGGTCCTTGCGCATCAAAATGACATCCAGCTCGCTCAGCGCGATATCCGCGCGCGGCCCCAGTTCAAACCAGGAGTCGGGATTGTCCATGACGCTTAGCGCACGACTACTGGCACGCGCTTGGCCCTGTAACAGGTACAGATCACCCTGTTCCATATAATGAAGCTGCCAGCCGCGTTTTTGGGCAGCCAGAAGCAGGGCTAGAGAAGTGTCTTTATAGAACTGGATATTTGTGATGGGATCCATCACAACGCCAACAGATATAGTCATAAATTATGTTCTTGAGGTGCCGCTTTAATTTGCTGATTAGCCTTACGCGAACTAAAGTTAAGTCCTCGGATAGATTAAAGCAAGGATATTCACCATAGAATCGATGGCTTCACAAGAGCAACAAAAAGAAAGGTTTGCCCGTACATTCAACTGCTTATAGCTATACCTTAAAAACTGTGTTAAAAGTTGCTGCGCTCAGCATGCAGCACAATAAATCATATAAAAAACGGCACCCCGGATTCACCACGTCTTTGGCGATCACGGCAATAATCAAGGCAAAGGTCAGAAAGTATGGACGTAAGTTTGGAAAGCCTG
>CAYTQQ010000013.1:0-13983 GCA_964440135.1 uncultured Cellvibrionaceae bacterium
ACCCAGGATTTAACCGGCTTGGCAAATACCAGATTAACCACTTCGGGCACATCGATACCGGTGTCGAGCATATCGACCGAAATGGCAATACGAAAGTCATTGTCCGCCTGTTTAAATTCTTTTATCAGGCTTTCCACATGCGGAATACCATTGTGTATCACTTTGCAAACTTTGCTGCCGTATTGCGGATAAAGCTTTTCGCAAAAAAGCGCCGCCAAATGTTCTGCGTGATCCTGTCGCTGTGCAAAGATAATCGTTTTACCCACGAGCGATCCGGTTTCATCTTTGATGCCGTTGTTCATCAGGTTTTCTAAAATGATACGGTCTGTGTCCTCACTGAAAATTTTTCGACCAATATCTTTACCAGCGATGGTGGTGTTTTGCGCTTCTTCTAGCCCCAGGTCTTCTTCTAGTTGGCGCTGTTGTGATTCACTTAGATCGTTGTAGTGAATTCCGTCGCGAAGAAAGTCGGTGGTGAGGTCTTTTACACGAAACGGCACCAAGTAAGGTGGTTCATTATTAATTGCGGCATCCAAACCAAATTCAAATGTTGGGTCAGTGGTTTCGCAATCAAAAATATCAAAGGTGTTACGACTGATAAATTTCACCGGCGTTGCGGTTAGGCCTACCTGCAATGCATCGAAATATTCAAAGATATCCCGATATCTATTGTAGATACTGCGGTGCGACTCATCGGCGATGATCAGATCAAAAAAGCCTACGTCCAGTTGCGCAAAACGATTCATCATGCCGGGGTAAGTGGCGATGTAAATACGTGCGGTTTGGTCAATTTTGTTGGTTTCGCCAATTACGCATCGAGGCTCTGACGGCAAATTGTATTTAAAGGCTTCGTCGGCCTGGGTACGCAATTCTTTTCGGTCACATAAAAACAAAACGCGCTTAGCCCAGCCGGTACGCAGCAGTAATTCTGCCAGGGCGATGGCGACACGGGTTTTGCCGGTACCGGTTGCCTGAATAATCAGCGCCTTGCGCCGCTGGTGTTGGAAGTGTGCGGCAACGGTTTTAATCGCCTCAATTTGATAGGGACGATCTGCAATGGATAAATCCGGGTTGAATTGCTCTACATTAATCGCGCGATATTGACGCTGGTAAATAAGATATTCCAGACTTTCTTTACTGTAAAAACCGTATACGGGGCGATAGGTATTGTATTGCTGGTCGTCCCAAATAAAGGTTTCGTAACCGTTGGTGTAAAAAATCACTGGGCGCACATAACCCATTTTCTCTAGCGCATCGGCGTACAAACGGGCTTGCTCGCGCCCCGCTTGTAAACTGGTGTTGCCTGATTTTTTTGCCTCTACCACCGCCAGTGGCTGGCCATTATCTCCCCAGAGCACGTAATCCACATAACCTTTGCCAGATGGATTATTAGGAAAACTTACTTCGAACTCTTGGCCAACTGAATCTGGGTTTTGAACGTCCCAACCGGCTTGTAACAGCATGGCATCAATGAGTAAGGATCGGGTTTTGGCCTCGTTCCACTGGAGGCTGTCGGCCACTTGCTGGCTTTGCTGTTTGCGTTTTTGTTGATCGGGTTTGGCCGGTGGCTCCAGTTTGTCGATATTTCTGGTGCGCTCACGCTCCAGCTGCTCTATTAATCTTTCAAGCTCTTCCTGTTGTTGCTGCAGTTCTTTTTCATAGCTGGAAACAGATTTTTTTAGCTGATTTAGCGCCGCCGTTGGGTCTTTAACATCGACAAAAGCAGGGATCTGTTCCTTTTTTTTGCCGTAGTATTTCAAGCCCATGTACATGGCTAATTGGTGGGCTACACCTAGCGCCATTTGGGCATTGCGCAACTCACCTTCTGCACCGTGAGCGGTGTCGTTGCCCTGCTTGCGCAGAAAGTCAATTTGGTGAATCAATGATTTGTTAACACAAGCTTCAAACACCGAGCTTTTGACTAGCTCAAAGAAGCTCGCTTGCGGCATGCGTGGCAATGACTCTTCTTTATAAATTGCTTTGGTGAGTTCTTCGGCAAAACTGCGTAGGCGTGTAAGCGCACTGCCAGGATCTATGTGCAATACCGCTTCGGCAAGACCACCCAGATTTGCAAGCACCTCATTCTCGGGGCGCAGAAACTCAAAGTTAATAGATTGCATAGATAATATTCTTTCCATGAGAGCCCCATTACCAGGGCCACGCCAATTGTTATTTAAGATTGTATTTTTCTATCCAATTATTCAGGATTCGGGGATTTTCACGGATCATCCGATGACATTAAATGAAGGATGATAGTAACCAATTTGTGAGTTGGCGCAAATATAAGCCCCCAAAAGACCAGTCTTTCGACAGACAGCCAGAAGGGCTTAATCTGGGTCCGCATCCTGGAATTTCTCGCTAACTATCTTGGCCAGATAGCTCCGTAGCCATCATTAAAGGTCTTCGGTGAGACGATTCCTTTAGTTAATGTTTTTATCTTTTGATCCCGCCGGGATCATTAAGGACAGGCGTTGTTCATGCCCCCAAGGGGGTCATAGCTTCATAGGATTTCGGTGGACGCCTGGAAACAAAAATGCCTCAACCCGGTATGTGAACCAATGTTGAGGCATTCTGGGATTTGCTAGGATTTGGAGATGGTGCCCGAGGCCGGACTTGAACCGGCACGACCTTACGATCGACAGATTTTAAATCTGTTGTGTCTACCGATTTCACCACTCGGGCTGAGTACTTTTCTTTCTATCGGTAAAAGAAATTGGAGGCGCGATCCGGAGTCGAACCGGACTAGCTGGATTTGCAATCCAGAGCATAACCGCTTTGCTATCGCGCCATAAAAGAGGCCGGAATTCTAGCCGATACGTTGGGGAAATCCTAGTGTTTTCTTGGGGTTAAGATACTTTTTTATCTAATAACCCGCGCTTCTGTTCGACCAACCTGCCCTCGCCTCATTTATCAGTCGATAAAAATGGCCAGGCTGCACGCAAATAAAGCAACATTGACCAAAGAGTGAGCAAGGCCGCACCTGCCAGAGCGATATAGCCTGGAATCAGAAGCCACTGGAAATCCATCAGCAGCACAATAATGGCAATCATCTGCAGGGTGGTTTTGATTTTCCCGATGTAGGACACAGCCACACTGGCGCGCTGGCCCAGTTCTGCCATCCATTCGCGCAACGCGGAAATGACAATTTCCCGCCCGACAATGACCGCTGCCGCTGCCGCAAACCACGCCGAATCGTGGTGCAGGCCCACCAACAGGAGTAGCGCGATAGCCACCATGAGTTTATCGGCAACGGGATCGAGAAAGGCTCCAAAAGGAGTGCTCTGGTTGTACTTGCGAGCTACGTAGCCATCCAGCCAGTCGGTAATGGCCGCGACACTGAATATCAAGGCGGAGGCAAAGTGAGCCCAAGTAAAAGGGAGATAAAACACCACTACAAACAGCGGAATTAAAACAATACGTAGCAACGTTAATTGATTAGCAAGGGTCATGAAAAAAAGCCGATCCCTAGTGGTGAACGACTGGAAACATCGTTACGGTTGAAGTTATCAATGGGTGGTGAATGACGGGCTTCGTCATTTCGGGAAATGATGATACTACAGCTGTCAGGCGTTATGGAAAAAAGCATAAATCTCTTCAGCCAAGTGTTGGCTGATACCGCTTACGCGCGCCAGATCGGCGACGCTGGCGCGCTGGATTTCCTGCAAGCCGCCAAAGTGCCGCAAGAGCTCGCGCCGCCGGGTTGCGCCAATGCCGGGGATGCCTTCCAGGGTCGAGGTTTTACGTTTTTTATCCCGCCGCTGCTTGTGGCCAGTAATCGCAAAGCGATGGGATTCATCACGAATATGCTGGATCAAATGCAGCGCGGGTGAATCGCTGGCCAGCACAATTTCGGCTCCGGTATCTGCATCAAAGAGCGTTTCGAATCCGGCTTTGCGCGTTGTGCCTTTGGCAACGCCCACGACTTTGACTCCGGTTACTCCCAACTCCGCCAATACCGCAACGGCCTTCGCCAACTGACCTTTGCCGCCATCAATTAACAACACATCAGGCAGCTTGCCTTCACCTTTTTGCAAACGCGTATAGCGGCGCTGTAAAGCCTGTTCCATTGCTGCGTAATCGTCTCCGGCGGTAATGCCTTCAATATTAAAGCGGCGGTAATCGGATTTAAGCGGGCCATTGACATCAAACACGACGCAAGAAGCAACGGTGAGTTCGCCACTGCTGTGGCTGATATCAAAACACTCCAGTCGCTGCGGTAGCTCATCCAGATCCAGGGTGTCCTGCAGTGCAAGGAGCCGATCCCGCGAGTTCTTGCGGCTGTTTAGATGTGCAATCAAGTTTTGCTGCGCGGCGGCCGCGGCCATTTGCAACCATTGCGTTCGATGACCGCGCACTTTGCTGGTCAGAAAAACCTGCCGCCCAAGGGATTGCTGCAAAGCGCTGGCGAGCAATTCAGACTCTTCCAGGGGATGACTGGTAATAATGGCCGGGGGAATCTCTCGTCCACTGTTAGCCAGATAAAATTGCGCGATAAACTGCGCAAGCACATCGGCTTCGGTTTCGACAAGAGAAGACTGCGGAAAAAAGCTGCGGCTACCAAGAATGCGCCCCTGACGAATAAACAGGACGTGGACGCAGATAGCATTGGCCTGCAGGACGGCCGCCACCACGTCAATATTGCTATTGCCCTCTTCCACCACTTGCTGAGCCTGAATGCTCCGCAGCGCCATGATCTGATCGCGATAGAGGGCCGCTTTTTCATAAGCCTGTGCGCTTGCCGCCGCCTCCATCTGGTTGGCCAGCTCCTGCATCAGGCTGTCGCTGTTACCGGTAAGAAACATGCGGGTGTGGCGCAGATCATTGGCATAATCTTCAGGACTGATGAGATCGACACACGGCGCAGTGCAACGCTTTATTTGATACTGCAAACACGGGCGTGACCGATTATTAAAAACACTGTCTTCACACTGGCGGATGCGGAAGGTTTTCTGCAGAAAATTAAGGCTGTCTTTTACCGCGCCGACATTGGGAAAAGGCCCGAAGTACTCGCCCCGTCTTTTTTTCGCGCCGCGATGAAAGCTGATGCGCGGGTAATCTTCGCCGCTGGAAATGAAAATATAAGGATAGGATTTGTCATCGCGCAGCAGGATATTGTACGGCGGCCGATTGGATTTGATCAGGTTTTGCTCAAGGATTAATGCTTCCGTCTCGCTCGATGTGATAGTCACTTCGATGTGCGCGATTTTTGCGACCAGCGCAGCCGTCTTGGGAGTCAGGCCGGATTTACGAAAATAACTGGAGAGGCGGGCCTTGAGATCTTTGGCCTTGCCGACGTACAAAATTTGGCCGTCAGCGCCAAACATTTGATAAATACCCGGCTGGCGCGTGGTGCTGGCAAGAAAACGTGCCGAGTCAAAGGCTTCGACAGCAGAATTAATCGTCATGGGATATGTGGGAACCTAATCAGGATGAGGCCATCGGGTAGCGCAGGGATACCCGATATTGCACTTAAACTACAGCTTCCGGATCCAGGAATTTGTGTTTGACCGCGAGTAACGTCAATTCGACATCGCTATTGATCTGAAGTTTTTCAAAAATGCGATAGCGATAGCTATTAATCGTTTTGGAGCTGACATTAAAGACCGCCGCGATATCCGAGGCCTTTTGTCCATTGGCGATGAGCATGGCCGTCTGCAATTCGCGCTGCGAAAGTCGTGAAAATGGCGACTGCTCATGGCTACCACCGTTAAACTTTCTCAACGCCAGCTGCTGGGCAATATGACTGCTCATATACAACTCGCCCTGCATCACCTTGTCAATCGCGTTAACGATTTCGGTGAAAGCTGCATCCTTGGTGACATAACCCACCGCTCCGGCTTGCATTAACCGTGTCGGATGAGCGTCATCGTCACAGATAGTGACGGCTATCACCTTGATCGCAGGATTTGCAGCAAGCAATCTTCGGGTGGCCTCCAGGCCCCCGATGCCGGGCATTTTGACATCCATAAGAATGACGTCTGGCTCAATGGCGCGGGCTTGAGTGATTGCGTCTTCTCCGCTTTTGGCCTCCCCGATAACTTGATATCCGTCCACATCGGCCAACATGCGTATTATTCCCATACGCACCATGTCGTGATCATCGACAACAAGTATCTTTGTCAACCTGACCCCCAGCCGTCTTCCGGCGTTAGTTATTCATTTTTCTTGGTGCCTGGACTACTGCACGATTAAGAATTGTAAGTAATTGTAGTTACAATTGCAGCAAACTACCACGCGCTGCAAAAACGCTTGATTTACTCCGCTTCTTTTATATAAATCAACTTTAACTTTAGCCGATAAGTTACTGATTTATAAATATACTCTCGGCTCTACTTCAAGTTTTATGCCATACAACTCGTCTACCGACTGACGAATCCGTTCCGCCAGCTGCCAGACGTCGGCTCCACGACCATGTTCCAGGTTGAGCAAAACCAACGCCTGATGCTGATGCACAGCGACAGCCCCCTCTCGGTAACCGCGCCAGCCCACATTATCAATTAACCAGGCAGCGGCCAGCTTTACCTGTTTATCATCCACCGGAAAAGCAACGATCTCCGGCCACTGCTGGCGCAGGCTTTCAAGTTGAGTGCGAGTCACCACGGGGTTTTTAAAGAAGCTACCAACATTGGGGAGAACCTGGGGATCAGGCAATTTGCTGGAGCGAATCGCACAAACTGCCTGACTCACCATCGCGGGAGTCAGCGATTCTGGCGGCACCTGGGCGAGGGCTTCGCGCAGGGCTGGATAACCGAGGGTCAGATGGGGTGTTTTGCGCAGCTTGAAGGTCACCGAGGTGATGATATAGCGATCTTTGAATTCACGTTTGAAGATGCTGTCGCGATAACCAAACCTGCAAGCGTCCTTATCAAAGGTAACACTGAGACCCGAGGCGATGTCGACCGCACGCAGTTCGGCAAATACGTCGCACAGCTCGACGCCGTAAGCGCCGATATTCTGGATCGGTGCCGCGCCTACAGTGCCGGGAATAAGTGACAGATTTTCGAGCCCCCAATAGTGGAACTGCAGGGTGTATTGCACTAACTCATGCCAGTTCTCCCCCGCCGCTACGCGCAGCAGGACAACATCTTCGCCTTCGCCCACTACCGCTTTTCCCTGCAGACGAATATGCAGGACCAGACCGGGAAAGTAATCGCCCAGCACCACATTACTGCCACCGCCGAGTACCAGCAAAGGCCATCCTTGTTGTTTGGCAAAGGCCAAGGCCTCGCTCAGCTCCTCTTCACTGCCAACGCTGACATAGCGATGCGCCTTGGCCGGTACCGCCAGGGTATTCAGGGGTTGAAGGTCAAATTCAGGAAGATATAACAGGGGCACGACAAGTCGCTCTACGCCAAAGTGTTGTTCAAATGCCGCGCACGAATATGGTTCAGTAAGCCGTTGGCCGCGTCTTCCACCAAATCCAGCACCAGCTCAAAACCATCGCTTTCGCCATAGTAAGGATCGGGTACTTCACGCAGATTACCCGTGGACGCAAAATCCAAAAACAAACCCAGGTGGCCAGCATAAGTGGACGGCTTGATTGCCCGCAGATCGTTGAGGTTGGCGTTGTCCATCGCCAGGATGTAATCGAATTTTTCGAAATCACTCGCTGTTACCTGGCGTGCGCGCAGCGTCGACAGATCGTAACCGCGCTGCCGAGCGGCGGCGACCGTGCGGCTGTCCGGTGCACGGCCGGTATGCCAGTCTGCCGTGCCGGCAGAATCCACGCGAATACGCTCTCTTAACCCTGCCTGGCCAATTTGGTGTGCGAAGATACCGTCGGCAGTAGGCGAGCGACAAATGTTTCCTAAACAAACAAAAAGTACATGAACAGTCATTATTGAATTTCCAATATGGCTTTAACACGCTGTAAATCATTGAGGGTGTCCACGCCGCCCGGCACAGGTGCACAGGCGTCGGCAACGTGAATCATGGCGCCCTGCCATAACACCCGCAGTTGTTCCAGCGATTCGATTAATTCCAAGGGCGCGGGCGGCCATTGCACGAAACCATTCAGCAGCCCCACGCGATACGCGTAAATACCGATATGACGCCGACAGGGCAAGGTTTCCGGCAAGGTGTTTACGCCCTCCTGGGCAAAATGATCACGCGGCCAGGGAATCGGTGCGCGACTGAAATACAGTGCACGACCGCGGTGATCACTCACGACCTTGACGATATTCGGGTTAAGAAAATCGGCATAGGTGTGAATGGGCTCGCACAGGGTGGCCACACTGGCCTCCGGTACGTCAGCAAGATTGGCTGCCACTTGATTGATAACAGCGGCGGGAATCAATGGCTCATCGCCCTGCACGTTCACAACAATCTCGGTTTCATTTAGAGCCAATTGGGTAGCAACTTCCTGTAAACGATCCGTGCCGGATTGATGCGTGGGCGACGTCAGGCAGACGCGGGCGTTAAAACGTTTGGCGGCTGTCGCAATGCGTTCATCATCGGTTGCGATGACGACGTCTCGCGCGGCACTTTCGCAGGCGCGCTCATAGACATGCTGAATCATCGGCTTGCCCGCAATTTCCAGTAACGGTTTGGCCGGTAGGCGCGTCGAAGCGTAACGAGCAGGAATAACGGCATAAAAGCTCATGGGCTTTTCCTATCAACACAAGGGGACACGGTAGGGAATTCTCTGGCTCAACCTGGCAGGAAACTATTCGTAATGAATGTTCTTATCGACAAGAGCAGCCAAGCGTGCATCAAACTGCTGCCAAAACTCCTCGGGTAGTTTTGCATTTATTTGCAAAGCATACCAATCAGGCTGGGCAAATGCGGAACATTTCACGGCATCCTTAGCGGTCATGACAACCGGCAAAGACTCGTTAAAATTAAAGTCCTGAGCATCATAAGCGTGATGATCGGGAAAGTCATGCTCCACCACGTCCAGCTGCAGTTCGCGCAGGGTGTGATAAAAACGCTGAGGATTACCAATACCTGCAACTGCATGTACCCGGGTGCCGGCAGGAAAATAATTCAGCGGGAGCAGCTGGCCATCGGCAACCGTTTGCCAGACGTCGGCCACTATCTTCATGGTAAATCCAGCGCTATGAGCCACCCCTATGGATGTTGCCGCAGCACCATTGACGATGACAAAGTCCACGCTTTGCAAACGCCTAACCGGCTCACGTAACGGCCCCGCCGGCAGACAAAAACCATTGCCGAATCCGCGCTGTCCGTCTACCACCGCGATTTCAATATCACGCCCCAGACGATAATGCTGCAATCCGTCATCACTGATAATAATGTTACAGCCCTGCTGCTCAAGCAGGCGCGCGCTCGCCACCCGATCCGGTCCAACGCAAACCGCGCAACCGGTTTTTTGATAAATAGCAAAGGGCTCATCACCGGCGGCGATTACCGGCGACTGGGTGGTGAGCAAATAAGGATAGTGAGGGGCGCGACTGCCGTAACCGCGACTGATGACACCCGGTGTCATTCCCCGGGCCTGTAAATGTTTTACCAGGACAATCAGCAGCGGCGTTTTGCCGGTGCCGCCCACACTGATATTGCCGACAATGACAACGGGCAAAGCTATTGATGGTTGACGAAAGCGGGTCAACCAGTAACGCCGTGCCACCGACAAGCCACGAAAGAGCCACATCAGTGGCAGCAACCAAAGGCTCCACTTGCGCTGGCCGTACCAGGCCTCAAGCCAAATCGTTTCGCGATTTTTTGCCACAGAGGTTTCCGTAAATCAGGCAGCCCGCTAATGCTCTGCCACTGAGGGTTCACGCGTGGTGATACTGAGCCGGGAAAAGCCCATCTGCCCTGCTGCATCCATGGCCGTTACCACTGCCTGATGCGGTGTCTGGGCATCAGCGGTGATGGTCAGCGGTGTCTGGACATCACCCCCCGAAAGCTTTTCCAGCGCGGACTTTAAGGTCCCGACGCGGTTGTTAACCAGCGCCTGGCCATTGACCGAGTAATCGCCCTGCGCACTGATAACAATATCCAAACGCTCTTTACTATCCGTGGACACCTCACCGGTGGCTTCGGGCAGATCAATGCTCAGATGGGTCTCATCGGTGAAGGTGGTAGACACCATAAAAAAAATCAGCAACAGAAACACCACATCAATAAGCGGCGTTAAATTGACACTGTCTTCTTCACGGCGTTGACGACGAAACTGCACAGTTTTTTCCTCGCAATAAAAGTCAGCCGGATTAAACCAGCTTGATATCGACGCGGCGGTCGCTGTGCAAAGCATCAACCAGTTTGATGGCTTCTTCTTCCATAGCCACTACCACGGTATCGATGCGTCGTAGAAAAAAGCGGTAGGAAATCATGGCCGGAATGGCCACACATAAACCGGCAGCGGTGGTGATAAGTGCTTCGGAAATACCGCCGGCGAGCACCGCAGCATCCCCGGTGCCTTCCAGCATAATGGCAGTAAATACCTTGATCATGCCGAACACGGTGCCGAGTAATCCCAGCAAGGGCGCAATAGCGGCAATGGTACCGAGTGCACCCACATAACGCTCAAGTTCATGGATCACCTGGCTGGCTGCTTCCTGGATACTGTCTTTCATCACTTCGCGACCGTGTTTCGAATTACTCAAACCGGCGGCGAGAATCTGGCCAAGCTGAGAACTCTGTTTTAGTTCGCGCAGTTTTGCCGCATCGACCTGATTGTTTTTTATCCAGCTCCAGACTTGGGCTAACAAATGACGCGGTGCAATTTTGGCAGGATTCAAGGTCCAGTAGCGTTCAATCGTGATCGCAATAACGGCAATTGAACACAAAATAATCGGCACCATGAGCCAGCCGCCTGCGGCGATAATATCAAACACAAAACATTCCTCTTATTATCAGTAACAAAACCGCACCGGGGACCTCATCATGCAGACTGTTTCAGCAGCATGAACGCCTTACTTTAGTCAGTGGTGTGTTGCGGGCAGTACATTATCACACGCCTTAAAGAAAACCATGCAGCGGTTCGAATTTTATCTCAGCGACGCTAAATAGATCCCACCAGAAATTGCTTACTGATACCAGTAACGCCGTTGCTGTTGCCGGAACTCGATGATCTTTTGCTCTCCCTCGGCCGTCCAAATAAACTCCAGGGCGCCGCTGGTAGCAGTATTAAGTTCACGACTGCCTACCGCATTAAAACGCGCGCTGACGAGCGAATGTGGATGGCCATAACGATTACTGTAGCCCGTACTGTAGACCACAATTTCCGGCTGAAAATGGTTCACGAAGCTGGCACTTGAAGAGGTTTTACTGCCGTGGTGCGCCGCGAGCAGCAAGGTGAGGCGGGCGGGCAAATCGTCCAGTCCCGCCAAATACTGTTCGACATTGCGGGTAATATCTCCGGGCAACAATATCGCGTGCTCTTTATATTCCACCAACAAAACGCAAGAGCTGTCGTTGGGAGTGGTGTGAAAACGACCCGGCGTGGCCACCAGCCGGAAGCGCACTTCATCCCATTGCCAAGCGGTGTCGGGCTCCGTATGACAGGACCAGCTATCAATCAGTTCCGGGATAAGATAAACAGGTGTCTGGCCCCACCAGAGCCGCCGTACAGACATTCCTGCCAACAGCCCGCGCACGCCGCCAGCGTGGTCGTTATCGTTATGACTGACCACCACCGCATCGAGGCTTCGGACACGCTGTTGGCGCAAATAGGGAAGGATAATGCCACCACCGGCTTCAAAGTTTTCCCCGAACGTCGGGCCGGTATCGTAAACCAGCGTGTGATGCGGTGTTTGCACGACCACCGCCAAGCCCTGCCCTACATCCATCACCGTTACTTTTAAGGGAGCTCGCGGTGTCCCCGGGAGCAGCAAAGCAATTAACACCACACCGTATCCCATCCGCCGCCCCGGGAAGTACAGGGGCAGCAACAACAGCAACAACCCAAGTGCAGCTAACCAAAGACTATGGGCGTTGAAAATAACCGGCGGGTTCAACCGTAAGCGCCCCAGCCCGAGCAACAATTCTAACCACCAAAATAATCCCGCAAGTCCTAAGTCTGCGACTTGTACTAACCAATGACTGAGCCCCGGCAACAAATCCTGGAGAGCAGCTGCCAGCAGCAAGGGCGGTACAACAAGAAAGGTCACCAGAGGAATAGCGATCAAATTGGCGAGGGGTGCCAAGAGCGCCACACTGTTAATCAACAGCGCCAAAGGCAACACCAACCCGATAAAAACCACCCATTGGGAATACACCAGGCTGGTTCCGGGAATCTGCAAAGCCCGCGGCGTAGCCCGCCCGACAAAGGCCAATAACAACACCGCAACGGCGGCAAAGGAGAGCCAAAAACCGGGATCAAATGCGGCTAAGGGATCACGCACAACAACCAACACAAAGGCCAGTAATAATCCATCGCGTGGCCGAAAACTGCGCTGTAAAAGATAAGCCACCTGTGCCACCAGCACCATGATGAGCGCGCGCTGGGTGGGCAAACTAAAGCCCGCCATAGTGCTGTAAAACAATGCCAAGCCGCTGGCACAAAAACAGGCCGAAAAAGCTACCGGAAAGCCGTGCAAAAAACTGCTCAGCAATCGCCCGAGCCCTTTGCCAAGCCACAGTCCGAGCAAGGCTACAAACCCGACATGCAGCCCGGAAATTGCCACCAGATGATTCGTGCCCGTCTGCTGCAAGTCTTGCCACTGCTCAGGCTCGATAAGGGAGCGATCGCCGATTAACAGCGCCAGAAGCACACCTCGACGTGGACTTTGGGTAGTATCCAGCAACCACTGTTGCAGGCGATAGCGCCAATGATGCCTGTCAAACGCCGCCGGGTTCTGCAGTAATTGGTTAGCCGAGTGGGCGCGCACATAACCGACAGCGCCTATCCCGCGGCGCAACAACCAGCCCTCATAATCAAAGCCGCCGGGATTCACAAACGAGCGCGGTTGCTTCAAACGCACCAGCAAGCGCCAGTGCTCGCCGGCTTTTAGCTGGGTTGGTGTTTCATACCAACTGATTTGCACGCGCGAAGGAAACGAGTCCAGCCCGACGCCTTCTATAAATGCATCTTCTATGTCGACCAGAAAGCGCTGACGCCGCTCTTCCGTCAACGGCAGCTCAACAATACGCCCGGTAATCCAAATATCCTGACCCGCTAAGGAATCAGGAAGAATGTTGCCGACCGCGTAATGCCCATAAACCACACCCCAGGATGCGCCCAGGGCAAAGGTAAAAATCAATAGCAACAGCCGCTGGCGAACGGCTATCAGCAACAACAGCAAGGGAATCAGCAATAAAAGGCTGGATAGTGGAGGCAGGCGGCTAAAAAAGCCGGTAATAAGAATACCGCTGGCAAACGTTAATAATAATGCAGGCATCTGTCCTTCCCTGGACGCGCAAACAAATAAATGCAGAAGCAATCACGATGACTTTACGATAAATAAGTCACTCGCACCAACTTCCCAAACCTTCGAGCAGATCCTGCATCGTATTTAGATAAGGCAGTCCTTTGCCAACCTTGGCTTAGTTTCCAGCCGAGCAAGGCAGCAGCAAGCAAGTTTAAGTGAACATGGAGAGTGAGACACATATCGCGATGAAATTCTAATGCGCACCTGAGGTCACAGAAAGCGTAGTCTTGGAAATGCTTTATGGGCATAATGCGCTCTTCATTCGTTGTACGTTGATTCAGGAATGGCACGTAAGCTACTTAAACGATTTATTCCCTCATCTGCCACCATCAAGGACAAGCCCGGGCTGCAATTTCTGGGCAATCTACTGCATGATCCCAATTTATTTCATTTAAACCGCCATTCAGTTTCCGCCGCATTTTTCGTCGGCATTTTTATTGCCTTTATCCCTGCGCCTGGACAAATGCCGTTAGCCGCTGCCGCTGCCCTATTTGTCCGCTGTAATCTTCCCATTGCGGTGGCGCTGGTGTGGATTACCAACCCCGTTACTATGCCTGCAATCTTTTTTGCCTGTTACCAAGTGGGCCGCTGGATGATGCAAATGGAACCGGCAATGGCTCCCTTTGAATTCACGCTGGAATGGTTG
>CAYTQQ010000013.1:14083-29655 GCA_964440135.1 uncultured Cellvibrionaceae bacterium
CCAAGAGCTCGGTGAAACTCAGAAGCACAATGAAGAACAGCGACCTGCTGACGATAAAACGCGGTAGAGAATAAACGCACTAATAGTTATTCGTAGCGCAGAGCGTCGGCGGGTTGAATGCGACTGGCGCGCCAAGCCGGATACAAGCTAGCGCAAAAGCTGATCACCAGCGCTGTCAGCGCAATCTGCGCCACATCTCCCCATTCCAGGTGTGCGGGTAGATAGCTGATGGGATAAACATCCGATTGCAAAAACTGTATCGACAGGACGCGCTCCAGCCACTGCACAAAATCAGTAACGCACAGCGATAAAACCACGCCCAAAAGCACACCCAAGGTGGTGCCGATAATGCCAATCAGGCCACCCTGCACCATAAAAATTCCCATGATTTCGGCGGTCGATGCGCCCAACGTGCGCAAAATTGCAATGTCTCCCTGTTTATCGACGACCACCATAATGAGTGTTGATACCAGATTAAACGCCGCGATGGCGATGATCAGGAACAGCAGTAACTCCACCAGCCGTTTGGACATCTGAATCGCTTCATACAAATTGCCTTGGGTACGAACCCAGCTCGATCCGTAGAAGCCATCCGGCAGCTCATTGACGATGGCATTCACTAACCAGGGAGCGGCAAAAAGATCGTGGAGCTGGAGGCGAATACCGGTGACCCGTCCAGGAAATAACGACAACTCCGATGCCTGCTGCAAACTCATTAATGCCAAGTGCTGATCGATTTCTGTGCCGCTGTCGAGCACACCAATAATTTTCACCATGGAAATTCCCGGTGCGTTGCCGGTATCGCTATAGCCGTCATTACGTGCCGGAATAATCAGCGTCAGCCGATCCCCCTCGTTAACCTGCAACTTGACTGCGATGCCTTTGCCGATGATCAACCCCTGGCTGCCCTGTGCCAGTTCATCAAATACGGCAGCCGGCAAATAGTCGGTCAGCGCCGAGTGGGCCAATTCCTGCTGCGGATCAATGCCAAAAATATT
The DNA here is from genome assembly GCA_964440135.1 of uncultured Cellvibrionaceae bacterium. GTDB lineage: Bacteria > Pseudomonadota > Gammaproteobacteria > Pseudomonadales > Cellvibrionaceae > Cellvibrio. The sequence goes on from CAYTQQ010000013.1 coordinate 15,082, forward strand.
CACTGGCGCCACGCGTTTCTGATGGGACACGAGTCCTTGCAGTTGCACAAAAGGTGCGGCGCCAAGCACCTGCGGGTGTTCTTTAATGCGCTCAATCAGGGGCGTCGGGTCGACAATTCCCTCACGATGAAACAGCGTTGCTTGCGGCATGATGCCAAGAATACGCTCGCGCAATTCACGATCAAAACCATTCATGATCGACAGCACCAGGACCAATAAGGCAACGCCGATAATCAGGCCAATCGTCGACAGGGACGAAATAAATGAAACCAGACGGCTGTGCCGGCGGGAAATACCGTAGCGGGCACCGATCAGCAGGGTCAGCTTGTTGATCACGCCAGAACCCCATCGGTCAAGGTCAGCACACGATCCATCCGACTCGCCAGGCGCTGGTCGTGAGTAACCACCACAAAGCTGGTGCCCAGGGTAGCGTTTAACTCCAGCATCAAAGCCTGGACGCCATCGGCCGAGTGACTATCGAGATTTCCGGTAGGCTCATCCATCAATACACACGCAGGATTTGCCACCAAGGCGCGGGCAATTGCCACCCGCTGACGCTCCCCCCCTGACAGCTCAGAAGGTTTGTGAGCAACCCGCTGGCTGAGCCCCACGCGAGCCAGCAGATCGGCCGCACGCAACTTTGCTTCCGGCGCGGGAACCTTGCCAATCAGCAGTGGCATAGTGACGTTTTCCAGCGCAGTAAATTCGGGCAGCAAATGGTGAAACTGATAGACGAAACCCAGCTGGCGATTGCGCAGGCGGCCACGCTCATCAGCGCTCATGGTGCCCAATGTCTGACCGGCTACTATGACCTCGCCACTAGTGGGCAAATCCAGCCCGCCAAGAATATTCAGCAAGGTAGATTTACCCGAACCAGACGCACCGACAATAGCAACGCGCTCACCGCGATTAATCTGCAGGTTAATATGCTTGAGCACGGGTACTTCCAGCGGTCCCTGGCGGTAGACCTTACTCACGGCGCGACACGTCAAGACGGGCGTATTGGTAACAGCGGAAGAACTACTCATAACGCAAGGCCTCTGCCGGTTCGATTTGAGCGGCGCGATAGGCCGGATACAAGGTCGCTATCACACTCAGCGCGAGCGCGATTCCACCAATAAAAACGACGTCTTGCCACAGTAAAACAGAGGGCAGCTGACTCATAAAAAACACATCGGGATTAAACACCTGCCAGCCCATGACGCTTTCCATCAATGACATCAAAGGGCTGATCGTGAGGGCCAAGACGCAACCGAACAGTACCCCCGCAAACGTACCGGCAAATCCCACCGCACTGCCCTGCACCATAAAAATGGCCATGATCTGCCGCGCGGTCAGACCAAGGGTACGCAGCACGGCGATGTCCGCACGCTTATCCGCCACCATCAGTACCAGGCTGGACACGATGTTGAAGGCCGCCACGGCAATAATGATGCTCAGGAGCGCGGCTATCACAATTTTTTCCATTTTGACGGCCTGGAAAAGACTGCCTTGAGTCTGACTCCAATCCTTCACCGAAAAATCGTCACCTAAGCGAGTTTGTAACTGGGCCATGACCGCACCCGCCGCATAAATATCATCCACTTGAAGATGCAGGCCTTGCACGCCCTGCTTGCGAAACAGGCGCTGGGCATCCTCGATGTGAATCATCGCCATGGATTGATCCATGTGCGCACCCACTTCAAATACACCCACCAAGGTAAAGCGTTTAGTGCGCGGATAAATGCCCGCCAAGGTAATCGTGATTTCGGGCAGGGTCAGCGTCACTTTGTCGCCGGGCGCTAAGCCCAATTGGCGGGCCAATAAGCTGCCCATGACGATGCCGAACTCACCGGGCAGCAACTGATAACTTGAGCCCACCAGCATGTGTTGCTCAAGCACCGATACCCGCGCCTCTGCCGCCGGCGCAATACCCTGTAGCTGAATACTCTCTACCCCACGCGCATAAGAAATCATCGCGAAGCCATCAATATAGGGAGCACTCGCCAGCACGCGCGGGTGCTGCTCCACTTCCCGAGCCAGTGACTGCCAGTCGCGCAGCTCCGGTTGTTGATCAATAAAGCCGTGGGGAATCACGCTCAAAATACGCTGCTTCATTTCCCGGTCGAAGCCATTCATCACCGACAACACCAGGATCAAGGCGGTCACGCCCAAGGCCATTCCGATTAACGAAAAAGCGCTGACAAACGAGATGAACTGGTTACGGCGCTTGGCGCGGGTATAGCGCAGACCGATATAAAGTGGAAGGTTTTTTAGCATGACCGCATTTAAACCTAAGGCTCCGGGCAGCACAAGAATAGAGGTGGGAGTGAGCAAAGAAGGCGCGATATGCTATGGTAATAACTGTCATTTTGACGGGAAAACATCATGCCTGAACGCCGTAGTTATTTTCGAATTGATGAAAGCATCGCATTGGAGTATCGCGCCGTCGATGAGGCGACCGCGACCCGGGGAGATGTCGACAAAGTTTATCCCGACTCTGACTCGATTGCACTCTACAGCGAGTTAAAAAAAATCGATAGTGATAATGCCCAGCTGCTCTTCCAGCTTAAAAATGGCAACCGCGCGCTGGGCGATTACCTGCACAACCTGAACCGCAAAATAGACCTGCTGAGCCAGCGGATTCTGGCCGAACATAAACCTCCTGCGCTTACCCAAATCACGCGTCAAGTCAGTCTCAGTGAAGGCGGCATTGCTTTTGGTTCCGCCAAGCCGATCGCGGCTAACGCTTATATTGCGTTACGGCTGACTTTTTTACCCAGCTATGCCGGTCTTATCATTTTCGCCAAAGTTATACGTTGTGAACTGTGCAAGGCCGGTGACTATCAGATTGCGGCAAAATTTTATCGTGCCCGGGATTCACAGTTGCAAATAATCGCCCAGCAAATTATGCGCGCTCAACTGGCTGATCGCCGTCAGCAACATGCCAAAAACTGAGGGAAAACCATGATCCGCAAACCACTCATCATAATCGCCCTGTTCGGCGGCCTGGTTGCCACGCCATTGCATGCCGATGTCATCCAGATTCCTGTGGGCCAGCAAGGTGCGGAGCTGGAGCAGGTCAAACGCCCTGCCACAGGTACGACCAAAGCGCGGGTTATTCAGGAGTTTGGTGAGCCCATTGGCCGAAAGGCAGCGCGCGGGACACCGCCCATATCAAGCTGGGAGTACGAACATTTTATTGTGTACTTTGAGAATGATCACGTCATTCACAGCGTCTTAAAACACCGTCCTAATATGAACTAAGCGCAGCATCCAACCAAAAAAAACGCCAGCACTAAGACTGGCGTTTTTAGCAAATGGATTAGCGGTCAAGACAGAGAACCGCAGCCCGATTCGATTTACAACTTGTTGAGATCCAGCGCGCCCCAATGGGGGAAATGTTTACGCACTAACGCATTTAACTCGCGTTCAAACTCGCTGTAATTATTGGCATCGCTACTATTATCTTCCAAGCGTTCACTGACCATGCCCGCACCTACCGTAATATTCGTTAACCGATCAATCACAATAAACGCGCCGGTAGCACGATTGGTTTTATAGGCATCTACTACCACTGGTTGATTTAACTGCACATCAACCACCGCAATATCATTTAACTGCAAATTATCCGCCGCTAAAGATTCCTGGGTATTGACGTCAATGCGATGATGAATTTTACCCACCGCGCCGCTGACCACCTTGCTGGCAAATTTGAACAGGTAACTGGTGCCGGGATGACAGACTTTTTCCGTCATCCACACCAAGTGCGCCTTAAGACTGTGAGTCTCGGGCACTTCGTCCTGCGCCAGCACCAGCGTATCACCCCGGCTGATATCAATTTCATCGGTCAAAGTGATGGTGATGGCCTGCCCGGCGAAGGCTTCCTGCAAATCACCGTCGTAAGTGACCAAGGATTTGACCGTGCTGGTCTTCCCCGACGGCAGCACTTTAATAGTTTCACCAACCCGAATAACACCTGACGCAATCTTGCCGCAAAAGCCGCGAAAATCCAGGTTCGGACGGTTGACGTACTGCACTGGAAAACGGAAATCGCTAAAGTTTTTGTCCGCCGCAACAGGCACAGACTCCAGAATTTCCATCAGGGTTTGCCCCTGATACCAAGGTGATTGCTCGGAGCGGTTGACGACGTTGTCGCCTTCCAGCGCAGAGATCGGCACGAAATAAACTTCCGGTAAATCAAGCTTGGCGGAGAAGGCCCGGTAATCGGCTTTAATTTTTTCAAACACCGCTTCGTCAAAACCGAGCAGGTCCATTTTATTAATCGCCACTACGATATGGCGGATACCCAGCAGCGAAGCAATATATGTGTGACGACGGGTCTGAGTGGCTACGCCGTGACGGGCGTCAACCAGAATGATGGCTAAATCACAGGTCGATGCACCGGTGGCCATATTGCGCGTGTACTGTTCGTGACCGGGTGTATCCGCAATAATGAATTTGCGTTTGGCGGTCGAAAAATAGCGATAGGCCACATCAATCGTAATGCCCTGCTCGCGTTCAGCCTGCAAGCCATCCACCAGCAGCGCCAGATCGATTCTTTCACCGGTGGTGCCGTGACGAACACTGTCGGAGCGCACTGCTTCGAGCTGATCTTCATAAATCATTTTCGTGTCGTGCAGCAGCCGTCCGATCAGCGTACTTTTTCCGTCGTCGACACTGCCGCAGGTCAAAAACCGCAGCAGTTCTTTTTGTTCGTGTTGTTTCAAATAGGCATCAATATCGGTAGCGATGAGATCTGATTGATGTGACATAGTTAGAAATACCCTTCCTGCTTTTTCTTCTCCATCGACCCTGCGCTATCGTGATCGATGACTCGCCCCTGACGCTCTGAGGTGGTGGTTAATAACATTTCCTGAATAATTTCCGGCAGCGTGGTTGCGTTGGACTCAACGGCACCCGTCAGGGGATAGCAGCCAAGGGTGCGGAACCGCACCATTTTTTCTTCGACCTTATCGTCGGGGCCAATCGGCATGCGATCGTCGTCCACCATAATCAAGGTACCGTCGCGGGCGACCACTGGTCGCTTGGCGGCAAAATACAGAGGCACAATAGGGATATTTTCAAGATGTATGTATTGCCAGATATCCAGCTCGGTCCAGTTGGATAAGGGGAAAACCCGGATGCTCTCGCCTTTATCGACCCGGCCGTTATAGATGTCCCACAGCTCCGGGCGCTGGTTTTTAGGATCCCAGCGGTGGTTTTTATCGCGGAAGGAGTAGACCCGTTCTTTTGCGCGGGATTTTTCCTCGTCGCGCCGAGCACCACCGAAGGCCGCGTCAAAACCGTATTTATTGAGCGCCTGCTTTAATCCTTCGGTCTTCATGATATCGGTATGCTTGGCACTACCGTGGACAAAGGGACTGATGCCCATGTCGACGCCGTCCTGATTGATATGCACAATCAGATCCCAGCCCAACTCTTTGATGCGCTGATCGCGAAACTCGATCATTTCGCGGAATTTCCAGGTGGTGTCGACATGCATCAACGGAAACGGTGGCTTACCCGGATAAAACGCTTTCATGGTCAGGTGCATCATCACCGCGGAGTCTTTACCGACGGAATACAGCATCACTGGATTATCAAATTCCGCAGCAACTTCGCGGATGATGTGAATACTTTCTGCTTCAAGTTGCTTTAAATGGGTCAAGTTGTAAGTTGACATTGAACGGTTACCAGATTAATAACAAAAAATTGGCGGCCCAGCGGACTGGAAAAAGGCGGAGATTATAAGCAGTCATAGCACCTTTGTGATAATCAAATTCTTGTAAGCTTATTCCAATCGGTGCTTTGGCCGTTGTGGGAGCATGTTTTCGACCAGTTTGTCGCGAGCATCTTTGGAATGGGTAAACACATCCAGTAAATACTCGGTGTCTTCATGCTCGATACTGGTTCGCAGGCGCGTGAGGTTATCGATAAATAAATCCAGCGCTTGCAAGATGGCCGGCTTGTTCGCCCGCATGATGTCGTGCCACATACGCGGATCGCTGGACGCTATGCGCGTAAAGTCGCGAAAGCCACCGGCTGCATAGCGGAAGATATTGGGGTTGTCGATATCGCGGGCCAAGGTATCGACCAGGGCGTAAGCTATCGCATGGGGTAAATGACTGGTCGCCGCCAATACCTCATCGTGTTCGATTACGGTCATTTGCAGCACTTCAGCGCCCACGGCTTCCCACATCCGGGTGACCCGCTCGATATGGGTCGCCGCCGTTGTGTCGTCCGGCGTCAGGATGACGCGATGATTGACATACAAATCCGGATTCGCCGCCGTAACGCCGCTTTTTTCTGAGCCGGCTATAGGATGTCCCAACACCAACTGGGGTGGCAGTTCGCCATAAATCGCCCGCGCTGCGTGCTCGACACTGCCTTTAACGCTGGCGCCATCGGTAATCGTCACCGCTGGCGCGATGCATTGCTGGATCTCTGCAAGTACCTGAGGCACAGCCAGTGTCGGCACCGCGATAAAGATAACGTCGCCCTCGCCCAGCTCGCGGGCGACAGCGGTGAGTGAGGTAAACGCACGATCAACAATCCCACGCTCAAGCGCGGCGCGACAGGTTTCCTCATCCAATGCGATACCAATCACTTCGCGACAGGCACCACGCTGCTTGAGGCCGGTCGCCAGGCTACCGCCGATCAGCCCAATGCCAATAACGACCAGTTTATTAATCGCAGCAGTTGAATCGTTCATGGAGGAGTCAGAGAACCGCTTTGGGATACGAGCCGAGGATTTTCAGGTCGGCTGCACGGCTGGCGACTTCTTTTAACACTTCGCTGACCAGAACATCGTCCCTGTGGCCAAGGAAGTCGATAAAGAACACGTAAGTCCAGGCACCGGTGCGTGAAGGACGGGTTTCCACGCGCGTTAAATCGATCGCGTGCCGATGGAAAGGCTCAAGCAGGTTGTATAACGCACCGGGCTCATTGCGCATCGCTACCACAATAGAGGTTTTATCGACGCCGCTGGCCGGAACCGCCTGAGTGCCGATAATCAAAAAGCGCGTGGAGTTATCGGGTGCATCTTCAATTTTTTCAGCAAGAATCTTTAACCCATAAAGTTCCGCTGCCATGCTGCCCGCGATTGCTGCAGCATTCCACTCGCCTTTCAAGCGTTTGGCCGCCTCTGCGTTACTGTTAACCGCGACCCGCTCCGCTTTGGGATAGTGGGCGTCCAACCATTTACGACACTGGGCCAAGGATTGGGAGTGGGAGTAAACCCGACTGATATTACCGGTGCTGGTCACATCTGAAACCAGCAGATTATGGTGAATCCGCAGTTCTACTTCGCCACAAATTTTGAGATTGGAGCCAATAAAATTATCAAGCGTATGGTTAACCACGCCTTCGGTAGAATTCTCTACCGGCACTACGCCGTAGTGCACAGCGCCTGCTTCCACCTCGCGAAAGACTTCATCGATCGCCGAAAAAGGTAAAGCCACTGCCGAGTGACCAAAATGTTTCAAGGCGGCCTGCTGGGTAAAGGTGCCTTCTGGCCCCAGGTACGCGACTTTGACGGGGTTCTCCAATGCCAGGCAGGCAGACATGATTTCACGAAACAACCGGGCCATTTCTTCATTGCTCAGTGGGCCTTGGTTGCGCTCCATCACCCGCCGCAAAACCTGGGCTTCCCGCTCAGGGCGATAAAACAGAATTTGCGCCTCGGCCGAGGTGCCGGCCTTTTTAACGTCTGCTACTTCCTGGGCGCAGTGGGCCCGCTCGGAAATAAGACGACCAATATCATCATCGATATCGTCGATACGGTTGCGCAGGGCGAGCAATTTCTGCTCTTCGGTCATTTCATTCGTCATATAAAGGAATCGTTATCCCGAAAGTGAATCATAAAGGCCGCCAGACTCCAGCGGCCTTGGGTAAATTAATCTTCGCTGTCCGTATCATCACTGGCATCAGCAGTATCATCGCTTTCAGCCGCGTCGACATCGGCATCATCTACCACCTCATCGTCGCTTGCTTCGGCTTGCGCCAGCTCATGTTGCGCGGTTGCATCGGCACTTTCTTCAATGCGCTCCAGGCCTTGTACGTGCTCGTCATCTCTTAGTTTGATCAGCCGCACACCCTGGGTATTGCGGCTAAGCACGGATACTTCATCCACGCGGGTGCGAACCATAGTGCCCTGATCCGAGATCAGCATAATCTCTTCACCGTCAAACACCTGCACTGCGCCGACTAATTGACCATTGCGATCAGAGGTCTGCATCGCGATTACGCCTTGGCCTCCGCGCCCTTTCGCCGGGAACTCACCGACCAGCGTACGCTTGCCGTAACCGTGTTCACTGACGGTCAGCACCTGGCCATCTGCCATCGGAATAACCATGCCGATCAGACGCTGGCCTTCCGGCAAGCGGATACCGCGCACACCACGAGAAGTACGGCCCATCGCGCGGACTTGCGCTTCACGGAAGCGTGCGGCCTTGCCTCCGCTGGAGAACAAAATAACGTCGCAATTGCCGTTAGTAATGGCGGTATCGACCAGGGTATCACCCTCGTCCAAATCAATTGCTCGCAAACCGACGCTGCGGGGACGAGAGAACTGGGTTAACGCAGTTTTCTTCACCGTGCCTTTGGCAGTCGCCATAAAGATAAAGTGATCGTCGTCGTAGGCTTTTACCGGCAGAATAGAGGTAATCCGCTCGTTTTCTTCCAGGGGCAACAGGTTCACCACCGGACGGCCGCGGGACTGACGACCCGCTACCGGGATCATGTAAACCTTCAACCAGTACACCTTACCGGCGTTGGTGAAGCACAGGATGGTGTCGTGGGTACTGGCCACTAACAGATGTTCGACAAAGTCTTCATCTTTAACGGCGGTGGCCGATTTGCCCATCCCGCCCCGACGCTGCGCCTGATAGTCGTCCAGCGGCTGACTCTTGGCGTAACCGCCATGGGAAATAGTGACCACGCGATCTTCTTCGGTAATCAGGTCTTCGGTGGTCAGATCCAGCGTAGAAGCCATGATTTCCGTACGACGCTCATCGCCATAATCGGTAATCACCTGCTCCAGCTCTTCACGAATCACTTCCATCAAGCGCACCGGGTTGCGGAGAATTTCAAGGAATTCAGCAATTTGCGCCAGCTTTTCATCGTATTCTGCAAGCAGCTTGTCGTGCTCCATACCCGTCAGGCGGTGCAGGCGCAATTCCAGAATTGCCTGGGCCTGGGCGGCTGAAAGGTAGTATTTTCCATCGTGCAGACCGAACTGTGATTCCAGATCTTCCGGGCGACAGGCATCACCGCCGGCGCGCTCAAGGAACGGCACCATTTGCTCAGCGGCCCATCCACGCGCCATCAGACCATCTTTTGCATCAGCCGGGGTTGCAGAGTTTTTGATCAGCTCAATGACTTGATCGATACTGGCGATAGCCACCGCCAGACCTTCAAGTAAATGGCCGCGCTCGCGGGCTTTGCGCAACAGATAGACCGTGCGGCGGGTGACGACTTCGCGGCGGTGACGTACAAACGCCTCGAGCAGCTCTTTGAGGTTAAGAATTTTAGGCTGGCCATCATCGAGGGCAACAATATTGACCCCAAAAGTGGTCTGCAGCTGGGTTTGGGCGAACAGATTGTTGAGCAGAACTTCGGCTGATTCGTTGCGTTTGACTTCAATAACGATACGCATACCGTCCTTATCGGACTCATCGCGCAGCTCACTAATACCTTCTATCTTTTTTTCCTTGACCAGTTCGGCAATGCGCTCAATGAGGCGCGCCTTGTTCAGCTGGTAAGGAATTTCATGGACCACAATGGTTTCGCGTCCGGTTTTTTCGTCCCGCTCAATATCGGCTTTGGCGCGCACAATAATGCTGCCCCGACCCGTGCGGTAGGCCTGCAGAATGCCCGCGCGGCCATTGATAATTGCCCCGGTCGGGAAGTCCGGCCCCGGGATGTATTCCATCAGCTCATCAATAGTAATGTCGGCGTTTTCGATCAGTGCCAAGCAACCTTGCACAACTTCTTTCAGGTTATGAGGTGGAATATTGGTGGCCATACCCACCGCAATCCCTGAGGAGCCGTTAACCAGCAAGTTGGGAATGCGCGTCGGCATCACCGCCGGGATCAGTTCGGTACCGTCGTAGTTAGGCACAAAATCGACGGTTTCTTTATCAAGATCGGACAGCAAGTCGTGGGAAATTTTTGCCATCCGAATTTCGGTATAACGCATGGCTGCGGCGCGGTCACCATCGATCGAGCCGAAGTTGCCCTGCCCGTCTACCAGGGTGTAACGCAGCGAGAACGACTGCGCCATACGTACGATGGTGTCGTAAACGGCCGAGTCACCGTGCGGGTGGTATTTACCGATCACATCACCCACGACCCGCGCCGACTTTTTGTAGGGTTTGTTCCAGTCGTTCTTCAGCTCGTTCATGGCAAAGAGCACACGCCGATGGACCGGCTTCAAACCGTCCCTGACGTCCGGTAACGCGCGTCCGACGATCACGCTCATCGCGTAATCCAGGTAGGATTGTTTGAGCTCGTCTTCGATGTTTATCGGGGAGATTTCTTTCGCGAATTCGACCATGGAATACAGCGTTCCTTATTATGGTGACTAGTTTGTAAGGGCGGGGCCACAGCTGCCAGATAAAGCAGCGAATAGTACCACAATATCAAGCATATAGGCAGTGTTTGAATAGCAGCGGAGCGGAGCGAACAACAACCTCAGGCACTTGGGTTATACTGCCGGCTGAATCGCGATCCGGCTCAGCTGGGGCCGCCCGTTTTGCTACCAGGAAGCATTTACTCAGGAATGACCATGCCCTCCCCCCAACCCATTCGCCTACTGATCAAGGCGCGCTGGATCATTCCGGTGGTGCCCGAAAATGCTGTATTGGAGAACTGTGCACTCGCCGTAAACAACGGTCAGATTGTCGCGCTTTTACCTCAGGAAGAAGCTGAAAAACGGTTCCATCCCGAGCAAACGATTAACCTTAATAACCATGTATTAATTCCCGGCCTGATCAACGCCCACGGCCACGCGGCGATGAGCCTGTTCCGCGGCTATGCTGACGACAAGCCCGTCAATGAATGGTTAGAACAACAGATCTGGCCGGCCGAGCGTCAATGGGTCAGCGAAGAATTTGTGCGCGATGGCGCGGCGCTGGCGATTGCCGAAATGATCCGCAGCGGCACCACCTGCTTTGCGGATATGTACTTTTACCCCGAACAAACCGCGCAGGTGGCGCAACAGGCCCATATGCGCGGGCAGATTTTCTTTCCTGTGTTTGACAGCGCCTCCGCCTGGGGCTCAGGTCCTGACGATTATTTTGCCAAGGGGCTGGCGCTCCATGATGACTTCCGCTCCAGCAGCTTGGTGAGTATCGGTTTCGGCCCCCACGCGCCCTATTCCGTTGCTGATGAGCATCTGAAAAAAATAGCGGTACTCGCCCAGGAGATGGATGCGCCCATTCACATTCACCTGCATGAAACCGCAGGCGAAGTCACCGATTCGGTGGCGCGTTATGGCAAACGTCCCAGCCAGCGGCTGATGGAATTAGGCGTGCTGTCGCCGTTGACACAATGCGTACACCTGACGCAGGTGGAAGATATTGATATCGCCCTGCTGCTGCAAAGTGGGGCGCATGTCATCCACTGCCCTGAGTCCAACATGAAACTCGCCAGCGGTGCTTGTCCGGTACAGCAGCTAATCGACGCCGGGGTTAACGTGGCTCTGGGAACGGATAGTGCGGCCAGCAACAATGACCTGGACCTGTTCAGCGAAATGAAGTCGGCGGCACTCCTGGCTAAATTGGTCAGTGGCGATGCCAGTGCACTGAATGCGCATTCCGTCTTGCGCATGGCCACGCTCAACGGCGCCAAGGCCATGGGGCTTGAAGATCAGATCGGCAGCCTTGAGGTCGGCAAAGCCGCCGATATAACCGCCATTGATATGAGCGATCTCGAAGCACAACCGCTACACGATCCGGTATCGCAGCTGGTGTACACCCAGTCCGCGCACCGGGTCAGCCACGTCTGGATCGCGGGCAAAGCGGTGTTACTGAGTCGCCAGCTACAAACCCTGAATGAAAAAGAGTCGCTCGCCAAAGCACGCTGGTGGCGCCAAAAAATTAGCCGTCAGGCACTATAGCTAACACACAACATATACATGCCCCTTAGCCGTCGTGCCACCGCTGCGCTCTTGCTCGGTCACGACTGCAATCTGAATTGGGAGAGTAGAGATGAGTAACGTAGACGCTGCGGAAATCGCAAAATTCGAAGCGCTTGCCGACCGCTGGTGGGATAGAAACGGCGAATTTAAACCGCTGCACGAGATCAATCCGCTCCGGGCGAACTACATCGACCGCAACTCACCTGTCGCTGAAAAAAAATTATTAGACGTAGGTTGCGGTGGTGGAATTTTAGCCGAAGCCATGGCCCAGCGTGGCGCTCAGGTCATCGGTATCGACATGGGCGAAGCACCCTTGTCAGTAGCACGCCTGCACGCCCTCGAAAGCGGCGTCAACGTGGAGTATCAGCAATCCACCGCTGAGGCCATGGCCGAACAGCATCCGGGCGCGTTTGATATTGTGACCTGCCTGGAGATGCTCGAGCACGTGCCCGATCCGGCGTCTGTCGTAGCGGCTTGCGCGCGCTTGGTTAAACCCGGTGGCGATGTGTATTTTTCGACGATCAATCGCAACCCTAAAGCCTATGCTTTTGCGGTTCTCGGTGCGGAATATGTATTGCGTCTGTTACCTAAAGGTACCCACGAATACAGCAAATTTATTCGCCCATCGGAAATTGCCCGCTGGTTGAGAAACAACGATTTGGAGCTGCGGGATATCACTGGCATGACTTATAACCCGCTGACTAAAACCTACGCGCTCAACCCGACCGATATCAGCGTTAACTATTTGCTGCATGCGCGCAAAGTCGGTGCTTAACAATGAATATTTCCATCGAACAACCCTCTGCAACTAAGGCGCCTGCCATCCGCGCCGTGGTTTTTGATTTGGACGGTACGTTACTGGATACCGCCCCGGACTTTATCGTCGTAGTGAACCAGTTACGCGCCGAACACCAGTTGCCGCCCTTGCCCGCTGAACTGATTCGCGCATCGGTTTCTAATGGTGCCCGAGCGTTGGTGTCCCTGGCTTTTGATATCGATGAGCAGGCCGCGCACTTTGATACCTTGCGCGAGCGCTTGCTGGCGATCTATCTCACTCACCTTGCGGTGCATACCGTATTTTTTCCCGGCATTGAAGAGCTTCTGGAAACGCTTAACGCGCACAACATTGCCTGGGGCATCGCTACCAATAAACCTGCAATTTACACCGAAGCCATTCTTGCAGCGTTAAATATTAAACCGGCACCAATCAGTGTTATCTGCCCGGATCACGTAACAGAGCGCAAACCCCACCCTGAATCACTATTTCTCGCAAGCCAACACCTGGGCTGTGCGCCCGGAGAAATTGTCTATATCGGTGATCACAAACGCGACATCGATTGTGGGCGCAGCGCTGGGGCAATTACCATCGCCGCCGCTTACGGTTACATTGAAGCGGATGATGATATCGATTTATGGGAGGCCGATTATCGGGTAGAGCATGCCCGTGAAATCTGGCCGATTATCGAGCGGCTGATGCAAGACCGAACATCATCCATCACCAGTTAAGCCATTATTCGATGATTCACCACAGTTAGCGCACACTGCCAACTTGAATTTACGAACGGCAGCTACCCAAGAAGTTTTGAGGACGGGTCTATCATGCACATCCCTAACGATTACCAACCGCGCCCCGAATTATTGCGCGAGAAAACCATTCTCGTTACCGGCGCCAGTGACGGCATTGGCCGTACTGCAGCAAAAAGCTTTGCCGCGCACGGCGCGACCGTCATCCTGTTGGGCCGCACCTTGCCTAAACTGGAAATTGTCTACGATGAAATTGAAGCTGCTGGCCACCCGCAGCCGGCGATCTATCCCATGAATCTTGAAACCGCGTTAGAAAAAGATTTTCTAGGAATGTACGATTTATTGGAAAAAGAATTTGGTCGCCTTGATGGCATTCTGCACAATGCTTCCGCTCTTGGGCAGCGCACCCCCATCAGTAACTATTCCGCCGATGAGTGGCAAAAAGTCATGCAGGTAAATGTCACCGCGCCGTTTCTAATGACTAAAGCATTACTGCCGCTGTTAGAACGGGCACCGGCTGCATCGATACTGTTTACCGGCTCCAGTGTTGGCTTGTACGGTCGCGCATTTTGGGGTGCTTACGCCGCCTCGAAAGCCACCACTGAAAATCTGATGCAGACATTGGCAGAAGAGCTACAGGAAACGACTCAAATTCGGGTGAACAGCATCAACCCGGGTGCAACACGCACCAAAATGCGCGCAAGCGCCTACCCCGCAGAAAATCCCGCTTCGGTAAAAAGCCCTGAAGCACTTATGCCCGCGTATCTGTATTTACTGAGTGAGGATTCGGCGGGTGTTTCCGGACAACAGTTTTCTTACGCGTAAGATCCAAACCGATGGGCGCGCACAACCAACTCCATAACAACGTCGCTGTTGTAGCACTCACTTGCATACAGAACGACGTGATATAAGTGCGCGACCGCCGTCCT
>CAYTQQ010000013.1:29755-34960 GCA_964440135.1 uncultured Cellvibrionaceae bacterium
TTATCGCGCGGCTTTTTGCATCATTTCCATCAAGGACGCTTCGGCGCGCGACAGGCCACAGCGGCGCGCGACTTCTTCACTATCAAAGCCGAGCTTAAAGAGCTGTGCTGCCTGCGTATAAGATTGGAATTCCTCATCATCTGCATAATCCGGCGTGCCACTGGCAGTCGTTTCCGGCGCTTCGCGCAAACGTTTTTCCATCGCCAATAGGCGTTGCCCCATACCAATCGACCCGGTGTTGGCCAGCGCCAGATCCCGTTTTATTTGGGTGAGTAATTGCCGGGCTTGCTGCAGCTGACGCCGCGCATAGACCAGCGCAACCAAGGCGAGAATAAATGCACTTACCCCTAGGCCCAAGCTGACTATTACGCCGGTCTCCAGCCAACTCTCTGTCATAACGAATTCCATTTACCGGTATCTTGATTAAGCGATCGTGGGGTACTCATCTACAGATCTTCAAGCTCCATCCACTCTTCGCCGGAGAGTAATTTATTGAGGTCGATCAAAATCAATAATTCGTCATTCTTATGACATACGCCTTGAATAAATTTCGCACTTTCCTCGTTGCCGACGTTAGGCGCGCTTTCAATCTCAGACTGACGCAAGTAAACGACCTCGGCCACACTGTCGACCATAATGCCGATGACGTGGCGATCCGTCTCGATAATTACGATGCGGGTGTTATCGGTCACATCGCCCTGCTGCAAATTAAAACGGTGACGGGTGTCAATCACGGTCACCACATTACCCCGCAGGTTAATAATACCAAGCACATAAGAAGGTGCACCCGGCACCGCCGCGATTTCGCTATAACGCAGCACCTCTTGTACCTGCATTACATTGATGCCGTAGGTTTCACCGTCCAGACGGAAGGTCACCCACTGTAAAATGGGATCATCCTGCCCTTTGTTATTGCCATTATTAGCGAGCGTAGTTGCTTTCATGCTGCTTCCTCTGCGCCTCAGGGGCGCGACTATTCAATTCAAAATTTACCTGCCCGAAGGCTGATGATCTGATCATTTTTGCGCAGCAAACTGCTGTATCAAGGAATCCCAGGCCCTTCAGAAAAATGTGCTGTAACTATAGCCAATTGCCCGACTATCGCCAATTGCCGAGCGCGCACAGTTGCAGGAAAGACTCCGTTAAACCTTCAGCGGGAAAGCCAAGGCTATTGCACAGAGCGTCGCGACTGAGGTGCATTTTTATCTGCATCCACCAACATTTGACCGATGCGGGGAATATCCAGTAACGCACACATATGGGCCTTAACGGTTCCCGCAAGCCAGGGGCGCTTACTGCGTTCACTGCGCCATTTTACGTCTTCGGGCTTCAGCCGTATCGGTTGATTGACCGAATCGACGGCCAGTCCCCAGGGCACGCCATTGATGGACACTACGTATCTGGCGGTTTTCACAAAGCTTTCATCATAGCGTTCAGGCATGACAAATTTAGCTGTATTGACCGTGCGAATTTTTCCCGCTGGCGTCGGCTGCAAGCCCATAAACCAATCCGCTTGACCAAAGAGCGGCGTCAATTCATCGGTTAACGGTTGTATCTGTCCCAAGGCGATCAGTGGTACCGCCAAGGTGAGCCCTGAAACTTGAAACAACAACACATCAAACGCGGTTTGCGCCCAGGGTGGCAGGCCATTATCCAGCCATTCGAGATTATCAATCTGCCATTCTTCTGCCGCAGCGATGGCCAAATCATGCTGTTCTGGCTGAGCGATCTCGGCTTCGATCACCGCCGCTTCAGCCATTGTAGAAACGGGAACAGTGGCCGGCACCGGCGCTATGTCCCACTCCTGGATTTCTTCAATCACTGGCGGTGCTAGCACCGGCATTTGCGAGCGCGCTGATTGCAGCAGACGCTCCAATTTCTGCTGTCGCTCCAGATCCGCTTCCGCTAAAGCTACCGCTGATGAAGTGGATTCGCGCACGGCAACTTGCGCTTGCAGCTGGCTGTCATCTTTCAGCAAGTCATCAAAGTAATTGACCAGTGACTCGTAAGGGCTGAGCTTATTGTTCATCGCATATGCCTCACGGGCAGTTGTTCCTGCTCATCCTCGGCCATGACTTGCTGGATGTACTTGAACAGCGAACGATAGGCGTCAACACCGCGCGCCTTACTATCAAACAGATGAGGTGGAATCCCTGCCTTACTGGCATCGCGAAACCGGGTGTCGATCGGAATGTGACCGGGCCAAACCCGCTCCAGATAGGTGTTGCGAATGGTGCGTAAGCTGGTCACAGAAGCCTGGGTACGGCGATCAAACATCACCGGCACTATGCAGTAGGGCAAGGCTTTTTTGCGCGAGCGGCTCATCATCGTCAGGGTGTTGACCATGCGCTCCAACCCTTTCAGGGCTAAAAATTCTGTCTGGACGGGAATGGCAAGATATCGGCAGGCAGCCAGGGCATTGATCATTAAAACCCCCAGCAAGGGGGGCGTATCAATAAATACCCAGTCGTAGTCATCAGCGACCTGCGCCAGCGCTCGTGTTAACACCAGTCCCATGCCGTCCTGACCAATAGCCTGACGTTCCAAGGTCGCCAATGCCGTGGCCGCCGGGATGATATCAATACGCTCAAAGTCGGTAGCATGGGTAAGGCGTTTTACCGAAGCGCGACTTAACTGATCGCGCTCTTGAAAAAGTGTGAAGACACTTTTTTCAGTCGTGTCGGGATCTTGACGAAAATAGCTGCTTAATGACCCGTGCGGATCAAGATCCAATACCAATACGCGCTGCCCCTGCGCAGCTGCCAAGCCCGCAAGAGCAACGGTCGTCGTGGTTTTACCCACTCCACCTTTTTGATTGGCGATGGTCAGTACCCGCAAACTACATGGCCCTCGATAACGCTAATGCCTGAAAATTGAATAGTGTGGAGTGCTCTAGCAAGGAATGTGCCTTTAACGCCAAAAATATGCCATTGGCGCCTGGCCTATTCGGGCGCGCTGCCGCAGGAGGTTAGCGGGGCAAATCCGGATCGCTGGTGAACAACAAGCCGCCGTCTTCCAGCTCTATCGGGATCATCGCATCCACAGCTTCGACCTCTTCCGCAGCGGTCGGCAAAGCTGGCGCTGGAGAAACCGATAAAGTCGGGTTTGGCTCGCCGATTCGCTCAATCACTGCCGCAGGCTGAGCAGTGTTCGGTAATGCGGTAGCCGCTTCGGTCAGCGACACACCGGGACGCGGTAAGGCCTTACGCGCAATCATTAACGCGATCCGTCGATTTTGTGCCCTGCCCTCAAGCGTGCTGTTATCGGCGATAGGCTGAAATTCCCCGAAGCCTACAGCGGACAGCCGACTCGGTTCTACGCCTTTGCTGACCAACCACTTCACAATCGCACTCGCACGCGCCGACGACAACTCCCAGTTACTGGGAAAACGTGCGCTGCTGATCGGGATATTGTCGGTGTAGCCCTCAACCTGGATCGGGTTGGGATAGTCTTTGAGAATCGTCGCCAGCTCTTCAAAAATCACTTGCGCCTGCAAGCTCGGCTCGGCGCTGCCGGATGAAAATAAAATACTGTCTTTAAGTTCGATTTTCAGCCACAGCTCGTTGCTGGCAACGGTCACCAACTCCTCGCTGATAAGGTCTTCAAAGCGCGTAGCAACCAGCGCGGAAATCTCACTGAAAATATCCTGCGGTTGCGCCGGCTCACCGATATATTCACTGCGAACATCAATGGCACTGCTTGCGGGAGTGAGCGCGGGCTGGCCTACCTGAATAGGATTGAGCGTCTGCTCGGCCAGCGCTGTTTGATTGTTGTCAGAAGGTTCAAGCGGGGTTGAGGTGGCTGCCGGAAACGCATTGACGAAGGTTTCAGACAGCACGCGATATTTGCTCTGATTCACCTGAGAGATGGAATACATCACCACAAAAAAGGCAAATAACAGCGTGATAAAGTCGGCGTATGACACCAGCCAGCGCTCATGGTTAACTTGGACTTCAGCACGTTTGCGGCGCAGCATAATCAGCTCAATGCAGGTAGCCGTTAAGTTTCATTTCAATGGCGCGGGGATTCTCACCGTCGGCAATCGCAATAACACCTTCAATCATCAATTCCCGATACTGCGACCGCTCGTTGACACACATCCGCAATTTATTCGCTACCGGTATAAATAATAAGTTGGCCAGCGCGACACCATAAATGGTGGCGACGAATGCCACTGCAATACCCGGCCCCAACTGCTCAGGGTCAGCCAGGTTGCGCATGACATGAATCAATCCCATGACCGCCCCGATAATGCCAATGGTGGGCGCATAGCCGCCCATACTTTCGTAAAACTTGATCGCATCCAGATCACGCTGTTCGTCGATTAACAGCTCGGTTTCCATCACCCGCCGAATAATCTCTGGCTCATTGCCATCGACTAACAACTGCAAACCCTTACGCGCAAAACGATCCGGTTCGTCGTCTGCACGCTGCTCTAATCCCAACAGCCCTTCTTTACGGGCGGCCAGGGCCCAGGCCACGATTTGGGCAATACCTTCTTTAAATTGGTTACGCGGCGGCCGGAACACCCAGGGCAAAATTCTAAGCGCACGCTTTAATCCCTCTTTGGGCGTTTGCAACAGTGCCGCCCCCAGAGTGCCCCCAATAACAATGAGTGCCGCTGGCCCGTTGAGGAGCGAATAGATTGAGCCACCTTCGATAAAGTTGCCGCCAATCAAGGCCGCAAACCCGATGATCACTCCAACAATACTTAGCACATCCATTTCAACACACCTCGCGTACCAGACGCGGCCCTACATCTTTAAGCGTCAGCACCTTGTCAGTCAGGTTGGCCCGGGCAACGGCCATGGGCATACCGTAAATTACGCAACTTGCTTCGTCCTGCGACCAGATACTCGATCCGGCGTCTTTGAGTAAGCGCGCTCCTTTGCTGCCGTCCGAACCCATGCCTGTTAAAACAATGCCCAGAACATTGTCAGCATAGACATTGGCGGCGGAACCGAAAGTGATATCAAGCGATGGCTTATAAGTCACCCGCTCATCGTCGGGTAATATCCGCACACAACCACCTTTGCGCTTATCAAGCATCAGTTGTTTACCGCCGGGGGCGAGCAAGGCTAAACCCGGCTCCAGCAGGTCACCATCGACCGCCTCCCGCACCCGAATCTGACACTGCCGGTCCAAGCGTTCAGCAAAGGCTTTGGTGAAATTTTCCGGCATATGCTGTACCAGTACGATGGGCAC
>CAYTQQ010000013.1:35060-46030 GCA_964440135.1 uncultured Cellvibrionaceae bacterium
GGCGCGGTACGCAATGGCTGCCGCGCAGAACGCGCCAAGGTCACCAGCCGTTCGTGGAGCTTTTGTGTGAGCAGTGCAGAACTCCGTGAAACCTCTGCAAAGTTTTTAGGAATAAAATCCAGCGCCCCTGCCGCCAGAGCATCGAGCGTAACGCGCGCGCCTTCATAGGTGAGGGAGGAAAACATCAGAATCGGGACAGGGCGATGGGCCATGATGAGTTTAATGGCCGTAATGCCATCCATCACCGGCATTTCAAAATCCATGGTGATGATGTCCGGCAACAGCTCGGCGGCTTTGTCTACCGCTTCGCGCCCATTGCTGGCGATACCCACCACCTGAAGCTCGGGATGTTGATTGATAATTTCTTTCAGCCGTACCTGAAAAAAACTCGAATCATCTACCACCAGCACCTTCAATGGCATGTCGCCGCTCCGGCATTCAAAAAGTTACCACTCAAGATCGCATACCATCTTATAAAAAATGAAAGGTATCACCGGCAGCAAGCCTTCACCTTTCGGCACTTCTGCTTCGCCTTAACGCTAAACCTTAATTCGGCCCCCAGGAAGCTGCCCCGCGGGCATAACGCCGCAATAAGCTGGGGACATCAAGAATCAGCGCGATGGTACCGTCACCCGTAATCGTTGCACCCGCCATACCCGGCGTACCCTGTAATAATTTACCCAGCGGTTTAATGACCACTTCTTCCTGACCGATTAACTGATCGACGACAAAACCTACGCGCCGCGTACCTACCGTCACAATAACCACATGCGCATATTCCGGCGCACCGTCATTATGGACGTCTCGGACCAACCACTTCTTGAGATAGAACAACGGAATGGCTTGATCGCGAATGGCGATACATTCCTGTCCATCCACGATGTGGCTTTTGCGCAGGTCCATGTGGAATATTTCGTTCACGCTTGCCAGCGGTAATGCAAAGGTCTGGCGCCCGAGCATAATCATCAGGGTGGGCATAATCGCCAGGGTCAGCGGTACTTTGATGACCAGACGCGTACCCTGCCCCAGTACCGATTGAATTTCGACCGTACCGTTAAGCTGAGCAATTTTGGTCTTTACCACGTCCATACCGACGCCGCGGCCAGACACATCGGAAATTTCTTTCTTGGTGGAAAAGCCCGGCGCAAAAATTAAACCAAAGGCTTCGGTATCCGACAGGCGCGCTGCTGCATCTTCGTCGTACAGGCCTTTCTCAACGGCAATGCGGCGCAATTTATCCGGATCCATACCAGCGCCATCATCACTGATGGAAAGCAGAATATGGTCGCCCTCCTGCTCCGCCGCCAAAGTGACTTTACCCACGCGTGGCTTGCCTTTGGCTTCCCGCTCATCGGGTAATTCAACCCCGTGATCAACCGAGTTACGCACCAGGTGAACCAGTGGGTCGGCCAAGGCTTCGACCAGGTTTTTATCGAGATCGGTTTCTTCGCCGATCAGATCCAACTGAATTTCTTTTTTCAAGCTGCGCGCGAGATCGCGCACTACCCGCGGGAAGCGGCCAAACACTTTTTTGATGGGCTGCATCCGGGTTTTCATGACCGAGGTTTGCAGGTCGGCGGTCACCACGTCGAGGTTGGCAACGGCTTTGCCCAGGGCTTCATCCTGAAACATATTGCCGAGCCGCACCAGGCGATTACGCACTAATACCAGCTCCCCAACCATGTTCATAATGTCATCAAGGCGCTGAGTATCCACGCGCACCGTAGTTTCTGCCGCGGCTGTTTCCTTATCGCTGCTGGAACGGGCAGGCGCGGCTTGCGCCACCGGTTTAGCGGCGTCTTTGGGCGCAGGTTTGGCGGACGGTGATGCCGGCACAGGCGTTTTAGCTGCGGCGGACGCGGCGACTGGCACAGGACCGCTGGCAACAGGTGCGGCGGCCGGTTTAGCGGCAGCTGGCTTGGCGACGGCTTTAGCCGCGTTGGGCGCTTTACCTTTGCCGTGCAGTTGATCCAGCAAGGCTTCAAACTCGTCATTGTCAATCAAATCAGACTGCGCACCGGCAGCTCCCGGTGCGGGCGTGCCGGATGGCGCTGCGACCGGTGACACTGCCGCGGATTCGGACTCTTTGCCGGGTTCTTTGCCAGGGCCCTGGCCTTTGCCGTGCAGCTGATCGAGTAAGGCTTCGAATTCTTCGTCGGTAATTTCATCGGAAGACGAGGCTGCAGGTGTCGAGGTAACTGCTGGCGAGGTCGTGGAGGTTGCTGGCGTGGTGCTGCTCAGGGGTTTAGCACCCGGCCCTTTGCCTTGGCCATGCAGTTGATCGAGCAGCGCTTCAAATTCGTCTTCGCTGATATCGTCGGTGGCGGAGCTTATCGTGGGTGACTCAGCAGCCGCTGAGGTGTCATTGATCGCGTCCAGCAACTGTTCGAATTCTTCGTCGGTAATATCACCATCTGCATTACTGCTGGGCAGGGCCTCTGGAGCGAGTTCAGCTGGCGCAGCCACGGCTTGCGCGCTGTCGGCAACTCCCGCTTCTTGCAGATCTTCTCCGGACACCAGGCGTCCCAACGCGGCCAATAACGCCGGATCAACCGGCGGCAGCTCTTGGTGCTGGGATACCAGATCAAATTGCTGATTAACGGTATCAAGCGCCTGCAAGACCACATCCATTAATTCGGGGGTCACGCTGCGTTTGCCGTTACGCAAGATATCAAACAGATTTTCAGTCACATGGCAGCACTCCACCATGGGAGTAAGCTGCAAGAAGCCGGCGCCGCCCTTGACGGTGTGAAAGCCCCGGAAAATCGCGTTCAGTAAGTTGGCATCGTCAGGACGTTGTTCCAGGTCAACTAATTGCTGCGACAGACGCTCAAGGATCTCGCCGGCCTCAACCAGGAAGTCCTGGAGAATGTCGTCATCATCACCGAAACCCATGCATTTTTCCTCTAAAACCCAAGGCTCGAAAGCAAATCGTCTACTTCATCCTGACTCGAAACCACATCCGCGCGCGTCGCCGCATCAATTTGCGGCCCTTCTGCTTGCGTTTTTCTTTTATCTTTTAAGGCGATCTGTTGATCGCCGTCCTCTACCAGGCTGTTTAAACCGGTGATTTCTTCAACCTGGCCCGCGATGCGTACCAGGCTCACGAGATCCTGTTCAACATCGCTGATTAAACCGATAACCCGTTTTAATACCTGTCCCGTCAAATCCTGAAAGCCCTGCTCCAGAATGATTTCCTGCAGGTTTCGTCCCAGCTGTTCGGTGCCCGTGGCCATTTGCGCCAGAAAATCGTCCATCCGGGAGTAAAGCTGGCGGAATTCATCGGGCCCCATCTCGCGCCGCTTAAGTCGTACCCATTGGTCGCGGAGTACGCTGGCTTCCTGTCCGAGATTCATTGCAATCGGCGCCGCTTCATCAACCATATCCATGGTTTTTTCGGCCGCTTTCTGGGTCAGCTCAATGACGTAGTTCAAGCGGTTGGAGGCATCGCGAATTTCTGACGAATCAACCCGGGGCGGTTCTTCGCTGAGATCAGCGTCGACATGGAAATTAACAATCGCGTTGTGCAAGCCCCGTGTTAATCGACCGACTGATTGAAATATATGGCGATCGCGGGATTCCAGCATCGTCTGGATAAGTTGTGAGGCTTCGTCGTATTGATCGCCTTGCAGTTTCTCCGCAAGTAACGTGGCGCACTCTTTTAACTCAGCAACAAATTCCTGGTTATGGTGCAACTGAACATCGGATGTCATCGAAACGCCTTTTTATCTACGCCCTTTTGGTGTTAGCGGGCTGTATGTTCTCAGAATGCGGCTATTGCTAAGTGCCTAACCTACCCGCTCAAAGATTTTTTCGATTTTTTCTTTAAGCGCCTGGGCAGTAAAAGGCTTGACTACATAACCATTCACTCCGGCTTGGGCCGCTTCAATGATCTGGTCGCGCTTGGCTTCGGCGGTAACCATGAGGACCGGCAATGCGGCTAGTTTTTCGTCCGCCCGCACCGCCCGCAATAGATCAATACCGGTCATGCCCGGCATGTTCCAATCGGTTACCAGAAAATCGAAGTCGCCGCTGCGCAACATCGGCAATGCCGTCACGCCGTCATCTGCTTCGTGGGTGTTAGAAAACCCCAGATCACGCAGCAGGTTCTTAATAATCCGTCGCATCGTTGAGAAATCGTCAACAATCAGGATTTTCATGTTCTTATCCAATGCCACCTCCACAACCCAAACGGGAATTTATTTATCGTCAGTCTAGCTGGTGTTGATCAGCTAGCCAGATTTTAGTTACCTGATTTAGCAGTTTACCCTGATGTTAATAACCTCAGCCTCTAACGGCTCGAGGGCCGAGCGCTGGTTTATTCATCGCGCCAATCGGCGAGCCGGGTGCGCAAACGCGCCGCAGCCTGGCTGTGAATCTGGCTGACGCGCGACTCACTGACCCCAAGCACCTGCCCAATCTCCTTCAGGTTTAGCTCCTCGTCATAATAAAGTGCAAGAACCAACCGTTCCCGTTCCGGTAACTGGGTTATCGCCCGCGCCAGTGATTGCTTGAGTGCATCCCGCTGCACACCTTCCATGGGGCTGACAAAAGCGCTGCTGGACTCGCTTGCATCGATATCGCTGTCTTCATTGCCGAAGGTTTCTTCATAACTGAACAATCGGCTGGTGCTGGAATCTCTCAGCATCCCATGATAATCGTCGAGGGAGACGTCCAGCTCAGCGGCAATTTCGGCATCCTGGGCATCTCGCCCTACGCGCGCTTCTACCGCGCGGATCGCCTGGGCAATCATGCGTGTATTGCGATGGACGGAACGCGGCACCCAATCGCCCCGACGCATTTCATCAACGATGGCGCCACGAATACGGATGCCGGCATAGGTTTCAAAACTGGCGCCGCGGCTTGCGTCGTATTTTTGCACGGCTTCTAATAAACCAATCATGCCCGCCTGGATCAGATCGTCGACCTGAACGGAAGCGGGCATGCGCACCATCATGTGGTAGGCAATACGTTTTACCAGAGGCGCATAGTCTTCTACGTTGATCTGGTTGTCGCACTGTCGGGTGGTATCGTACATGGCTAATCCGTCAACTGCGGCCATAGCAATTTCTCAGGTCAATAACGGTTATTCGCCGCCTGCAGCAGGCGCTCAACAAAGAACTCCAAGCGCCCAGTCGGTCCATGAGGCAGCGGCCACTGATCGACGGCTTTGGCAAGGGAGCGAAGCGCAACCGCCGCTTTCGAGCCGGGGGCAAACTCCACCAGCGCTTTTTGTTTTTGCACCGCCTTGCGCACATTTTCATCGAACGGCACATGTCCCAGGTATTGCAGGGTGACATCAAGAAAGCGCTCACAAACGCCGTTGAGCTTATTGAACAGCTGCAGCCCTTCCTGATTGCTGCGCGTCATGTTCGCCACAACCCGGAACCGTTGTAAATCGTATTCTTTATTTAACAGCTTGATCAGTGCGTACGCGTCGGTGATGGAAGACGGCTCATCACAGACCACCACAATGACTTCATTGGCCGCCCGTACAAAGCTGACGACTGTGTCCGAAATGCCCGCTGCGGTGTCAATCAGCAGGATATCCACTTGATCGCTAAGTTCATTAAAGGCGTGGATCAGCCCCGCATGCTCCGCCGGGGTAAGACTGGCCATGCGCTGGACGCCGGAAGAGGCGGGGACAATTTTCAGGCCGGAAGGTCCGGTCACCAGTACATCGCGCAAGGAATGCGTACCGGCGAGCACATCCGCTAAGGTATGCGTCGCTTTGATACCTAACAAGACATCAATATTTGCCAGCCCCAGGTCGGCATCAAGCAACACGACCCGGCGCCGCAACTCAGCCAAGGCAACACCCAGATTGACCGAAATATTACTTTTCCCTACCCCGCCTTTGCCGCCGGATATTGCGATAACTTGAACGGGTCTTATGTGACTCATTGGATGCCTGGCTCCTCATCTGACAGCACTAGCCCGGAAACCCGTCGAACTAGTTTTGAGTGAACTTGAGTATAGATAGTGATTGGCGTGCTGATTAACTATTTCCGCTTAAACGGCCAATAACCGGCTTATCGCATCAGGACGACGCCATCGCGGATCGCTGATTTTTTAACAGCGCAACCGCTTTTGATACCAGCTGATGACCGCGAGCCACGTCAATATGTTTAGGAATGTCCTGACCATCGGTAGTGTACGCAATTGGCAGCCGAGTTTGCATAACGACGCCCAATGCCTCACCCATACTCGCTGTTTCATCGAGCTTGGTCAAAACACAGCCTTTTAAACCCGCCGCGCTGTAGGCATGCATAGAGGCTTTTAACATTTGCTGCTGGCTGTTGCAGGAAAGCACCAGATAGTTCTTTACCTGAGGCAGGCGCGCCAAGGTCTGCAGCTGAGCTTTCAGTAACGGGTCGCCGTGGCGGAACCCGGCTGTATCAATAAGTACCAGTGAGCAGTGCTGCACGCTATCCAGCACCTGCTCAAGCGAATTGCGTTCGTCCACCACCCGCACCGGCACCCGCAGAATCCGCGCCAGCGAGCGCAACTGATCGTGGCCTGCAATACGGTAGGTGTCTGTGGTAACCAGGGCGACTTGATCAGCCCCGTGTTGCAATACGTAGCGCGCCGCCAGCTTGCCGATGGTGGTGGTTTTGCCGACACCGGTTGGGCCGACAAACGCGAAAATTCCACCCTGATCAACGATATCTTTGCCAATAACGGGCAATTGCTGGGCAAGATTTGCCAGCGCCTCAGGCCAGGCTTCCGCCAATGCGTGTTTTTTTGTACAACGGCTCAGCACCCGGGTGACTGCTTCTTTCGGCAAACCGAGGCGCTCCAGGCGACGCCCGACACTGGCCAGTACCGGTGAGCCGGTGCCCGTGCTGGTGCCGGTGATTTTTTCCAACTGCTGTTCCAATAAAAAACGCATATCTGCCAGCTCCGCCTGCACCTCGGCCAGCTGCGCATTATTCCCCGGTGTCTCTAGCGGTGCGGCCTGCTGCGGCGCTTCATCAATCAGTGAATAGCGCTCGGCGGCTGTTAGCGTGGGCTTGGGCATGGCGGATGCTGGTGCGGGCGTATTAACCACCGCACCTTGTGGCTTGGCCGCGGTTTGCTGTTGATCGAGTAAATATTCCCGTGCGGATTCCTCGGCCTGACGGCTGGCTAACATGCGCAGCCGGGCCTGTTCAATTTCGTCTGCGAGCTGCTGGCCGGTTTTACCGGAAGCGGCACCCACCGCCGGATCGGTAAAGACCACGCTGTGTTGACGCGCTGCGCGCTCAGCGATCCCCGGACCGGAATCGGCCCACGCCGCTCCATCGCTTAGCGTCGGTGAAGCGCTCGCCAACGCGGCGCGACCGAAGGGTTGCTGTTGCAGTTGTGCGAGTTCGCTGTCCCCGGCCAGGGTGGTAATCAGCTCCACCCCATCCTTGACCCGGTTGCTGGAGAGGATGATGGCGTCTGGTCCCAACTCCTGGCGTACCAGCTCTAACGCACGACGCATATCTGCAGCAACGAAACGTTTAACTTGCATGGTATTTCTCCTATCCCCGGGCGGGATTAGTCTCAATGGTTAGCGCCGATGGTGGCGTCAATCGTAATTTGTTTGTTATCCGGTATTTCGGTGTACGCCAAAACCCGGAGGTCTGGCACGCTGTGGCGCGCAAAGCGGGCCAGCAAAAAGCGCAGCGGTGCAGCGACCAGTAATACCAACGGCTTGCCCGCCAGCTCTTGCTTTTGCGCGGCCTCGACCAACGAGTGCTGCAACCGCTCCGCAAGACTCGGCTCGACAAATGCGCTGTCGTCGGCGCCGGCTTTTTGTGCCTGTTGCACGGTATTCAGCAATAATTGTTCCAAGGCCGGCTCAAGGGTGATAACCGGGATGTTTTGCTCGGCTCCCACGATGTTCTGGACGATCTGGCGGGACAAAGCCACCCGCGCCAGCGCAGTTAAAGCGGCGGGATCTTGACTCTTTCCACCACTGGCCGCCAAAGCTTCGGCAATAGACCGCAGATCCCGGATCGGCACGCGCTCGCGCAACAGGCTTTGCAGTACCTTGAGCAGCATGTTCAGGCTGACGGTATTGGGCACCAGTTCTTCGACCAACTTGGGAGAGGTTTTGGCCAGCATATCCAGCAGCTTCTGCACGTCTTCGTGGCCTAACAATTCCCAGGTGTGTTGTTGCAGGATTTGGTTGAGGTGAGTAGCTACCACAGTGCTGGCATCGACCACGGTATAACCCAGGGTTTGCGCCTGTTCTTTCTGGCTGGCATTGATCCAGATGGCCTCAAGGCCGAAGGCCGGATCTTTGGTTTTAATGCCATCAAGGGCTCCGAATACCTGTCCGGGATTAATGGCCATATCGCGGTCGGGATAGACTTCAGCTTCCGCTACGGCAACACCCATTAAACTGATCCGGTAACCGTTGGGCAGCAAGTCCAGGTTGTCGCGAATGTGTACGGTAGGAATTAAAAAACCCATCTCCTGCGACAGTTTTTTCCGAACTCCTTTGATCCGCCCGAGCAATTCTCCGCCCTGATTTTTATCGACCATAGGAATCAGGCGATAACCGACTTCCAGGCCAATCACGTCCACTGGCTGGACATCATCCCAGCTGATTTCCGTCGGCTCTGAACTGCCCGGTAAAGCGGCGGCACTGGCACGCTGGGGCACGGCCTGAGCCTGGGCTCCCACTGGCACAGCCTCGCCGGCCAAGCGGGCACCGGAGGGGATAAAGTTGTCATCGACCGCCGTAGGCTGGGATTTTTTCCAATGAATGTAGTACGCCAGCGCAGCGCAGAGTGCTCCCAGGCCCAGAAAGGCCATGTGCGGCATACCCGGAATGGAGCCCATCAACAAAAGTACGGCCGCAGAAACAGCGAGGGATTTGGGGGAGGTAAACAGCTGGCCGATGACCTGCTGGCCCATATCCGCCGAGCTGTTTACCCGTGTCACAAGGATAGCGGCGGCAGTCGATAGCAACAGCGAAGGCACTTGCGCCACTAAACCATCACCGATGGTCAGCAGAATGTAGTACTCCATCGCGGTGGAAAAATCGAGATCGTGCTGCATCATCCCAATTGCTAACCCAGCGATGATGTTAATGATTAAAATCATGATGCCGGCAATCGCATCACCGCGCACAAATTTACTGGCACCGTCCATCGCCCCGTAAAAATCCGCCTCGGCGGCTACTTCCTGACGCCGGGTCCGCGCTTCATCCTGATCAATCAGACCCGCGTTCAAATCCGCGTCAATCGCCATCTGCTTACCGGGCATCGCATCCAGGGTAAAGCGCGCGCTCACCTCAGAAATACGGCCAGCACCTTTGGTAACCACCACAAAGTTGATGATCATCAAGATAACGAACACCACGATACCAACGGCGTAGTTACCGCCAATCACCACCTCACCAAAGGCCTCAATCACCTTGCCCGCCGACGCTCCACCTTCGTGACCGTTAAGCAAAATGACACGGGTAGAGGCGACGTTAAGGGCCAGGCGCAGCAGGGTGGCAATCAATAAAATCGAGGGAAAGGCCGCAAAATCCAGCGGCCGCATGGCGTACACAGCCACCAGTAACACGACCAGTGACAAGGCGATATTGAAGGAGAAAAACGCATCCAGCATTAACGGCGGTATGGGCAACATCATCATGCCCAGCAACATCACCACCAGGAACGGAATACCGATGTTGCCGCGCCCCAAGCCTCTTAGCTGGCCAAAGATAGCTCTGCCGTTGGTTTTATTGAGCTGATTGAAAGAAGGTAATGCTGCCATAGATGCACGGATTCTTGACGGTTATGGACCTTTAATCCCCATATCGCAAGAACCGTACCGTTTTGCCAACCCTCGTTAATCGAACTGCATATCCCTGGGCACCTTGATATTGCGCGGATAGGTGGGACGATCACCCTGCCCTTTGCGGTAGTTACGCAACTGGAAAACATAGGCCAACACCTGCGCGACCGCTACGTATAAGCCAGCAGGAATTTCCTGATCCAGTTCGGTGGTGTAGTAAACCGCCCGGGCCAAGGCTGGTGATTCGATGGTTTCGATCTTATGCGCCTGGGCGATCTCGCGAATCTTGAGCGCGACTTGATCGCCACCTTTAGCCAGCAAAATCGGCGTGCTCATGGTTTCTGGATCATATTTAAGCGCGACCGCGTAGTGCGTCGGGTTGGTAATAACCACATCGGCATCCGGCACCGCCGCCATCATCCGCCGCTGGGCAATTTCGCGTTGCAACTGGCGAATACGCCCCTTCACTTCGGGTTTACCTTCGGTATCTTTTGACTCGTCTTTCAGTTCCTGCCGGGACATCTTTAATTTTTTGCTGTGATCCCAAATCTGAAATGGCACATCAACCGCGGCAATAATGGCGGTGACTGCCGCGAGAATAATGGCTGCAAAACCGCTGAGTTCCAGCGAATGAACGATGGCACCGGCGATACTTTCATCCGACAGACGAAAGATGGGTTGCTGCAGAACTTTCAACAAAATAATGGTGCAGCCCAGAATCACCAACACCTTGCCCAGTGCTTTGCCCAGCTCCACCAAGGCCTTAAGTGAGAACATGCGTTTGAGCCCGGCCAGCGGATTCATGCGGCTTAATTTAGGCGCCATGGCTTTACTGCTGAACAGCCAGCCGCCCAGGGCAATAGGCCCGACAATCGAGGCGACCAGCAACAGTCCAAACAGTGGCAGCATGCTCACTATTCCTTCAAACATGGAGCTGGCAAGGTGGGCAATCATCGCCTGGGGATCGAAGATCACTTCCCGCGTCAAGGTAAAATTGTAGCGCGTGATATCGATGATTCTGGCACTCATAAAGCTGGCAAATACATATAGGCCAATGGTTCCAGCCAACAAAATGGCCGTGGTAGTGAGATCTCGCGATCGGGGAATCTGGCCTTCCTCGCGCGCTTTTTCAAGTTTTCGCGGGGACGCCTCTTCTGTTTTTTCCTGACTGCTGTCGTCGCCTTCTGCCATTACAGCATCCCCAT
>CAYTQQ010000014.1:0-45393 GCA_964440135.1 uncultured Cellvibrionaceae bacterium
CCGTCCTCCGGTTCGTCGCCATACAAATGGACATCACCGCTATAAATAGGCACGCTATTGGATGGTGCACCCCAATCTTCGTCCGTCGTCGAGTATTCCTCCAGCCAAGATGGGTCATTCTCATTGACCCAGTACACCTTCGTTGCATCGGGTACGCTCAGAACAAATTGCACCTCGGTGCGGTGCTGTGATTGCCCACCGGGATAAATCACCGCGCCGGAAACATCGATTTCAACGTAGTAAAGATTCTGTGCAATATTCCAAGGTTTAAGTGCAGAAATTACCGCCCCGGCGTGTTGCGTGTAATTGAGTTCCGCGGTGACATCGGACGCGCTTAAACTCTCGGCAATTAATTCAGAAATATCCACAAAATAACGAATTTTTAGATTGTCCAGCGCTTGAGCGGGATAGCCCGTATGGTTTTGCACCACGACTTTAAGGCCGATACGGGAATTGCTGCCATTGTTGCGCTGTACGCCAACGACCCATTGATCTTTATCCGGAATGGATTTTGGTGGAAATACCGTGTCCGCTAATGGCTCTCCACCGTACAGTGCGTAAAGTGCAGCCAGCGCGCTGGTAAATCCTGCGTTGTAATCGGTTGCCACTTCATTGTCGATATAATTATCCCGATCATCCTCATAGGTTATATCGTCCGTTGGTCCGCCAACCAACGCGCCGTATAAAATATGCCGGGTCTTTTCAGGCACGGATGAAGAATCCCACCACGATCCATGCGCACCGCGATGATGTGGATTTTGCGGGGGATTGTTGCCAAAGCCAATGACGTAGCTGCTGTTGCGTGGATTATCCCCCAGCGCGTAATCGATCTGTCGCTTAGCAAACGTGTGATATTGCGCTTTTTTAGGATGGCCAGCAGGGAGCTGGTCGGCGTAATACAGGGCAACAAACGCCGTATTAGACGCATACCGGAGCACACCCCACACATCGACCACTATTAAACCCGATGGCGAGCGCCGGCCATCGCCGGTGCTCCAGTAATCGAGCCAACGCTCCACATCTTCGCTATAGCGCGCGGTTTCCGGCTCCAAGGCTGCCAGCAGCGCATAGACGCCAAACGCTTTGTCATTCCATCCCTGCGTCCACCGATAGACCGGAATGTCGGATTGTTGTTCGCGTCCCATTTTGCCGTAATAGTTTTTGGCCGTGCTCAGATAGGCTGCATCGCCGGTTGCACGGTAAAGCCATGTGGCACCCCAGGCGAGTTCATCCCAATAAACGCCGTGATTGGCATTGTAAAAAGTTTGCGCATCGGTGATGCAATTCGAATAGGCATTGTCTTTGCCATCTGATCCGACGGTGATTTCGGCAAATTCGTACAGCTGGCGTGCGTGTTCCAATAATGTAAGTGAATACGCTTGATCGTCTGGTGCAAATACCATGGACGAAGCGGCCATCGCGGCAGCGGTTTCAGCTGCCAAATCGACGCCCGGGCACGACAAGTCGATTTTGAATGACGGGCGCTCTGCCAAACCAATTTCATGGTGCATGACTTCTGGCGATCCCCACCAACTGTGGTCCCGACTTCCCAGTCCCACTTGGCCGAACAGTTCGTAAGGAGCCGAGTGCGCGGCAATAAAATAATCGTTGATAAAACGCAAATTGTTGAGCATATGCGGCAACTGGTTAGAGCGCACATACGCCTCCCGATAATCGACGGCACCCCACGCAAGAAGCGTCGCACTGGCGGCCATGGGAAAGCCAAATTTAACGTGATCTCCCGCATCAAACCACCCGCCACGTAAATCCACGCCATGGTCGTCGCCGTCTTCCGGGGTAGCGTTGCCGCGCCAACTCACACGATTCCAATCCGGTAATTCTCCGGCTTGTTGAGCCTCATAAAAATACCAGGATTTTTGCAGCGCTTCGCCATAGCGAAATTGACCCGTTCCGTTACAGTCCGACGCTTCACAAGATGAATGTCCCGATGAGCTGCTTGAGCTTGAATGACCGCTCGAACTTGTGGAACTCGTCGAACTGCTCGAACCATTTGAGCTACTTGAGCTACTGCTTGAACTTGTCGAACTGCTTGAGCTGGTAGAGCCGCCAGGAATATCGGTTTCGCCTTCCGAGCCACAGGCAGCCAAAAACAACGCACTAACAATCGTCACAAACCATTTTAAATATTTGTGGTGCGTATTGATTATGTGTTGAACCGCCGTAGCTATATGCCGCATTGCCTTTTCCTCTCAAGCCGTAAGCTGAAATTTGGAAATAAATCCTTGTGCCACGATTTACCTATTCAACAGTTTCCAAGACAGCGATTGAATTAATGCGTCGGCTCTGTCCAGGGGCGACCTTGCTGATCGCAGGTATAAAAAGACTCGTATTTATCCTCCACAAGATGTCCGCTTCCAGCGACGTGATCGGTAGCGGCGCAGGTAGGTTTTGCACAATCCTGCATAGTGGTGGTGATATAACCTGTTTTAAATGAACTATCTCTGCTTGCTGCTTCAGGCGTCAGGACATTCGTTATGATCGCGGGTTTATTTTCTTTTAGCCGACAACCGGTGACTTTTGTTAAGGCTTTCGGGCACTGCACGCGCTTGGCATAAACCTTCCAATTCAAATGGTAAAACGACTGAGTGTTATTCGATTGAATACACGAATGCCGTGTCGAATCCGTTATCCAAGATTGTTCGTGAACAATCTTATTGCAGTGAGAGTCAACCCACGAAACACAGCCGGATGACGATAGCGTCGCTTCGGTCACCATATTGGTTGCTGTTTTGCAGTTGGTTCCATTGCCTGGATTGCCAGCGGGTTTAACACCGCCGTCCCATCGCTGCCCCACCTCCGGATATTCTTTGTAAAAAGGCTGAAAACCTTGTGTGGGTCCCATGCATGCGTTGACCGCACCAATCCCACCTCCGCCGACAAAAATATCAAAACTGTGGGCTGTCGCTCCGGTGTTGAATGCCTGCACGATCATCGGCTTGGGCAGTGGTACCGCCGATTTTCCGCCCTCTATGACTTGTGCTTCATCGGGCAGATACGGAATTAACAGGTAGCACTGACAGCACACGGACCGCCCGTCCGGCTCATCTAATATGCCACCATCATTATCGTGTCCGACAACCGCGTAATTAAAAGGAATAGATCCATCGGCAGACCAGTCATTTGCTGCCGCATCATCCAACGCCGCCTGTTCCAACTCATCGGAAAACAACATATAGCGCGGACAAATGTAGCCAGGCTCACCCGGCTTGCCTTCATTGTGGCCTGCCGATGGTGGCGTACATAAACCGCCGCATTCACTGTTGGGATCGCCGGGAATACAACCTTCCACATAATATTGATTGACGCAGTGATCCGGCGGCGGCAATGCATAGCTACCGGGCAATATAGGCCCTGGATCACTGTCACCTAAACCTGACGAACTGGAGCTGGAACTGGATGAGCTTGATGAACTGCTGGAGCTGGATGCGCTAGATGAACTACTGGAAGACGAATTGGTTTCAATAGGGTCTGCACCACACGCCAACAACATTAGACTCACAGTGAGAATAAATATTTTTCGGATACCGAACACTTTTCCGCTATTGAGAACAGTATTGTGTTGATTGCTGGAAACGTAAAACATCGCCTCTCTCCTCATCCCAAACAGGCCTGCGTGGAATGATTTATGTTGTGCAATTCAAGACCTCAACGATATAGGCTTTTCTGCCAACCTAAGCTTTGCTAAAGACCTGCTCTTTTTTAAAGACGTAGGCTTTACTACACAAGAGCTCAGGCTTATCGTCCTCTGGGCTCAGTCCCACCACGGCTATAATATTCATTGACGGATAAGCCGCCGCCACTCAGTGGCGTATCTTGATCCAGGCCAACATAGCGCCCTTCGTGTTGCCACAGAGCGGTTTCGAGCAATGCGTATTTTTCTTCATCCCAGGTTAACCAGTCGTGACCAACAAGGCCGCCGGTATCTCCCGAATTAGGATTGAGGCACCAAAACGTGTGGTGGATTTTTTTCTCCACCATTAAGTCTCTAAGCTCGGTCATCCAGTGCTGATTGGCACCGCCATCCATATGTCCGCCCCACTCCCCAATCAACAGTGGCGCGATCTCTTCGTCGTGAATATAGAGCCAATTGTCGTACCAAACGTCTGTAATTAAAGTCTCTTTGGTAAAGCCATCATAAAACCAACTTTGTGGCCATACGGATGGACCATAGTCATGGGGAGAATACATAATTTGGTGTTGATGGTTCGGCACACGAATAGGATAATCGCGTACACCACGCAAATTCCCTCCCCACCAAGTATTATAATAATCCCCCTCTTTTGAGGAATCCCACGTTATACCGTCTTTAGGGTAGGACTCTACGCCCTCCACCAGTATCAGTACATTGGGGTTGATAGCCAAAATCTTTTGTGCCGTTATTTCAGCCACACGCTTCCAATTATTCGGATGTTCGGAATTGTCCCAACGTGCCGCATCTTTCGATTGATAGGCTTTTCCGTGAGGCTCATTCTCTAAATCAAAGGCCACCAAGGTGTCATTGTGTTTATAGCGTTGCGCAACCCATTCCCAGGTTTCGATAAATTGCGCTTCAGTGATTTTTGAGGTGTACCAAAGTGGTGCTACGTGACCGCTGTTATCCGCTTCGGCACTGTGGACGTCGAGCATAATTTTTAAGCCTAATTGATCCGCAAGTTCCAGCGTTCGATCAAAAATCGCCAGCGAACCCATACCCTCAAGCTCGGGGTTTACAAATGTGTTGACGACAATGGGAGCCTCAATACCGGCTTTCCATTCCACCAGTAATTCAGTGGAAATGGGCACGCGAATCAAATTGATTCCACGCTGTGCCACTTGCTGTAAAAATGTTTCAAGATGTGCCGCCCAAAGCCCGTGAAACACTCGCTCTGAAGCATTGAAGCCAAACCAGTTTGCGCCGGTTATCCAGGCAGCTCTTCCCTGACGATCAACAATGGAGTTACCGTCAATTCGCAACCAGGAGAGATTGTCAGCCGTTGGGATCTCGCCAGTAGGTGTTTCTGGTATTTCGGGTACGTCGGGTATTTCTGGTGGATTAAGTGGCGATTGCGTGGGGGTCTCTGGTGACGCCTTAGGTACTTGAGTTATCGAGTTATCTTGTCCACCACAAGCCGTAATGAACGTGACAAAAAACACTGCAGCAAGCGTTCTTCGCAATCGACTTTCCCGATGAGGTTGGTGTAATTGAAATAGCTTCTGTATTTTTGAGTTCATCACATCACCGTTTATCTACAAATATCAATACCAAAATACGCAGGAGGGACGCTGAGAGCGGCCAGAAGAGAATGCCCCTACTAGCCAGTGCAATGACTTATGCGCGTACTCCTATATGTGTACTGGGAATCCATTCCCTTATTAAGTGCGGATTAAAATAGATATCGCATGCCCACTTGGTAGCGCGCACCGAGATCTTCCAGATACTGCGTCATTCGCTCTGATCGGGTGCGCCAGCGGACGTTTTCTTCGGTAAGATTTAACCCTTCAACAAATACATTCAGATGATCATTGACCTCGTAAGAAACACTCAAATCAATTTGATAATACTTGTCGACGTACACCGGATTACGAGACGATCCCTGATTGGTTTCCCGTAGAAATTGATCTCTCCAGTTATAGGCGAGCCGAGCTTGCACACCATGCTTGTCGTAGATTGCAACCAAGTTCGCCGTGTCACTAAGACCCAAAAGCGCAAATTGTGCTTCACTGGGGTGAGCTAAATCATTAAAGCTCACATCACCGTTCACCGCGGTATAGTTCGCTTGCAAACCAAAACCGGTATCACCAAAAAAGTGTTGCACGGCAATCTCCAGTCCATCGATGGAGGCCTTTTTATTGTTGACCGGGAAGGAGGTTAACCACACGGCATCTGGATCGTCCGCGTGTGCGTGAATGTCGTAATCACTGGCGACATCAATGGCAAATTGAGCGTCGACTTGGTTGGTATTTACCGCGCCCTTCACGAAGTCTGCGGCACCATCGGGAAAATCTGCAGGATTATCCAAAATCGCCGTCATCACAAACAATGAGGTGTTATTAACCGCAACACCTATGCTCTCCAATGCCGCCGCCGCTGCTGTCACACGCGGTCCGGTACTAACATCTTTCATACCATAATGGCTTTCCATCGCCTGCGCGGTACCAATAAAGTTTTTGACATCTTTATTAAACCAGCCAATGGACATATAGCTGGCCTCATCGAAATACCATTCCACAGAGATATCCGCGTTGACGGATTCAAGGGGCAGTAAGCGAGGATTTGCTCGCCGAGCAGTAGGCACCGAGCCAAGGTGGGTGGGATCCGTCTGTGAAAAGCCTGACGCACCAGTATAGAGGTCACTATAGTTTGCGCGCGCAATGGTTTTGCTTGCAGAGAAGCGTGCGACCAATGTATCTGTCAGCTCGACATTGAAATCTAAGCTCGGCAATACATTGCTGTAGTCACTGGCTTCACGATAATTAACCTTTTGGGAATCATCGTAAATGGTGACCTGAAAATCATTATTGTCCTGCCAGGGTAAATAACGTGGTGTGCGAATTTGTGCAGAAGACGTTACGTCGGTTTTTTCGTAGCGCACACCGGCCAGTAATCGGCTTTCTTTTCCCGCTATATTAAAAGCTCTATCGTATTGAAGGTAGAAAGCGGTGATGTCTTCCTCGACAAGATTATCCTGGGAGAAATTTTTGTCGGCTTCACACAACCATTCTTGACCGGTACCTGCATCCACTCCGGGATAAAGCGCGACAGTGCGTGCGCAAAGTGCCGCTACATCAATGGCTCGCGCACCAGACTGGAAGGATTGACTGACATCGTAGTCATCGAATGCCGCCACCATATTGAACATGGTGATGTAGTCGGTGATTTCACCGGGATTATTAACGCCCCAAGTGCCGAGGTTAACCTGTCGTGTGGAGGCCTGCTGGGTCATCTCCGCCGAACGATATTCCGCACCTACCTCAAAAATTCCAACATCGGATTCATATCGGCCTTCCAGCATTAATTGGGTAACATCCATCAGCTGCGCCGCATAGAAAACTCTCCCCTGCTGCGTTCCAAAATCTCCCTCATCCAAAATTTCGTTACTGTTGCCCCGTGTACTGCTAGTGCCATCATCGGCCCAAGTATAATTACCGATCGGCAGGTCACCACTAAAATCAACCCACTGCGATGTCCCAACAGGTGCGCCTATAGCGATCGCCATCTCACCACTGTCACCTGGCCCTGATGGTAAGTTTTCCATACTCGATGAGTGAGCATCAAAGGTTAAAGAAAATTGATCCGTCGCTTGCCATTCAAGGTTAAATCCGAATGACTCGAGGGTATTGGTTTGCTCGCGCAGCTGCTGCTCGTAACCCATGTCTTTACCAGAAACCACTTCATGGTAATAAATGGGTGTGGCGACCTCACTATCATCAAAAATGACATGGTCCGCGCTAGAGCCGTTGGCGAACCAAATTGTCCACTCCCCCCGGTGCTCCCAGGATTCCACTTCCGCATAGGTAAAGTCACCGGTCAAGGTAAGGTTTTCTACTGGGACATATTGCACAGTCAGCTGTGCATTGGTGCGCTCACGACTGCGGTCGGCATAGCTCCAACGGAAATCATTTGGCCGCGCATACAGTTGGCCATCGTCGGGTGGATTAACGATATTTGCCGTTATTTCATTTGCCGCATTGCGCGTCCAGGAGTACAGATTGTTCTGATTGTTTTCAATGGCTTGTGCATCCCATACATCGATATTCCAGTTGTTCTCATGGCCACCCGCGATGCTGGAATCACGCTTTGAGTAGCTGGCGGTTAAACTCGCACCAAACTTATTTTCATCACTAACCCAACTGACTAATCCCGATACTTCGGGTGTGATATCGTCACCGCCATTATTGGTTGTGTCATGCATGGCTTTGACAGAAATGCCGATTTTCTGCTCAGCACTTTCCAATGGACGCAGCGTGACGATATTAACGGTTGCGCCGATACCTCCGGTGGGAACATTTGCCCGTCCCGTTTTATAAACCTCAACCCCACTGACACTCTCGGAGGCAAGATTGGCGAAATCAAAGGCCCGTGTGGCACCACCGAATGTCCCACCTGCGCCACTACCACCTCCGTAGGTAAAGCCCGAAGGCATTGTGCGGCCATTCAATGTCACCATATTATTGGCAGCACCAAATCCCCGAACGGTTATCTGTGATCCCTCACCATTGACTCTGTCGATCGATACACCGGTAACACGCTGCAGTGACTCTGCCAGGTTAGCGTCTGGAAATTTTCCGATATCTTCAGCGGATATTGCATCCACAACACCGGCAGAATCTCGCTTTATATCCATGGATTGCACCAGCGAGCTCTTTATGCCCGTCACCACAACCTCTTCTATTATGGGGTTATCTTGTGCTGTCGCTAGGCTCCCGTAAAACGACAAGGTTAAAGAGGATATGGCAGACGCAAGAAGCTTTTTTCGAAATCGACTTTTATGATTCATACTATTCTTATCCCATCGTTGCTTATTTTAATGAAGCTTTGCAACTTACGAACCTCCCCAAAATGCGGCCTTTTTCTACGCGAGGCATTCACACAATGAATCGCAAGCGAGCAGCACTAAATGCCCATCACTCATCATTATTGGCTTTTAACAAAATTCTTTTTAGGGTGTTCACAAGTCAACCCGATTCTTTTTACAGCAAGGCATCCGCCAGAACAATTAAGATTCAATAATTTTTGGCTATCGCATTTTTTATCTAAAAAACGTACGACTAAAAAGTCGTTCTCCATTCTTTACGACGCCACAAGATAAATTTTAAGAAGGGGCTAAAGACAGGCTTTTTGGAGGGAATTATTTTGAACAAAAAAAACCCGGCCAAAAAATCTGGCCGGGAATGCAAAGGCACTCGTTTGGAATGGCTCAAATAACCGCATAGCATATTACTCAGCCCTCAGAGTTGGGGAGCCAACACCCGACGACCTTGGTGCAACAATAAGATTGATGGTCACAAAGCACAATACTATTTTGATAACTTTTGGCTATCGCATAATGCAGCGTAGCTCCCAGCCTTATCCTTATCGAACAGCTGACGGAACAGCTCTAAATTTAGAGAGCGCAGTGACTTAGAAGAAAGGGTTTTCAGAAAATAAAAAACCCAGCCAACATGATTATTGTTGGCCGGGAAGCTAATACGCATTACTGGGCAGATATAACGCGATTAAATATCGGCTCTCAGAGCTGAAGCCTGGGGAGCTCCTTTCCGACAACCTTGACAACACCTTAATGGCGGCATAAACCTATGGCAATAGAACTTTGATAACTTTTTACTATTGCGTAGCCGGCCGCTTCAAAGTCACTTGAATTTAAACGACCTCTACCCTTTTTGGGGTATTCAGAACGGGTTGAATAGCGTGGTAGGCTTGGCAAGCAAATAATAAAGGTTGTTATGCACCATGGCGGTAGAGTTAAATCATGACTTTAGCGGAACTTCAGTATCTTATTGCGCTGGATCAGGAGCAACACTTTGGTCGCGCAGCGGCTGCGTGCGGCGTCAGCCAACCCGCATTGAGCAATGCAATACACCACCTTGAAACCGAATTAGAGGTGATATTGTTTGAGCGATCCAGGTCGGGGGTGCGCGCCACCACCGTAGGCGAGCAGATTATTGATCAGGCGCGTCGCGTCCTGGCCACGGCCGCCTCAATAAAAGATTTGGTGAGCGCGGGTGACAACCACTTAAACGCCCCTATATCCGTCGGAGCACACAATACAATCGGCCCCTATCTATTTCCTCGGTGCACAATACAACTCGAAAAAGAAAATAGTCCGCTAACCTTGCGCACAGAAGAAGGTGATACCGCATTATTGGTTGACCGGCTTGCACGCGGTGACCTTGATGCCGCGATTGTCACCCAAAAAATCCATGCAGCGGACATTTTGATTCAACACTTATTCAACGAGCCGCTGGTTGCGGTCGTGCCTCAACAACACCGATTAGCAAGGTTACCGACACTAACCGCCAGCTGTCTCCAACATGAGTTTCTGCGCCCGCCTCCATACGAGCAAGGCCTGCCGCAGCGAATTCGCGAAGTACTTTCGATTATAGAAGTACTTCCCACTATAAAAGACGAACTGGACACATGTTTTCGTCACGCAAACGACACCGAGAAGTATTCGCTGGAGATGGTTCGCGCCATGTTATCCACCGGTCCAGGCATCACAATTATGCCTCTAGCGGCTGCGCTGATCATCTGTGCGGAATCGGACCACTTGGTTTTTCGTCCATTCGCCGACCAGGCCATTAATCGTCCGGTGGCTTTGGCTTGGCGGACCAGCTACCCGCGCCATCGCGCAATAGACGCCCTTCGTCGCGTGATATTGGCCTGCAAGCCGACTCTGGAAACCTACACAACTGAGCACCGGTCAAATCGGCGCGGGCTACTGGTCGACAATACATTCTGGTAAATGCCGAGGCTATTAATGAAACCGATCCGCAAAATTGTCATTGTCGGTGGCGGCACTGCAGGCTGGACGACGGCGGCCATGCTGAGTTCGCAGCTGCGCCGCGATATATGTCAAATTGAATTGATCGAATCAACAGAGCTGGCAACCATCGGCGTGGGCGAATCCACTATTCCACCGTTTGTTCGGTTTGTTCAAAACCTTGGTATTGATGAGGCGGATTTTATTTCCGCGACAGATGCTTGCTATAAGTTGGGCATAAAATTTATTGACTGGCATCACAAAGGCGATTCTTTTTTTCATTCCTTTGGCGTCATTGGCCGCCCTTTTGGCTTGCACAGTTTCTACCAATGCTGGCGAAAGGCGATTGAAATGGGTCACGACTATGCCTTATGTGATTTCGCACCAAGTGCCGTTATGGCAGCCGCTGGTCGATTTTTTCCACCGCAAAAATTGCGCGGCTCGCCCATGGGGGGTGCTAATTACGCGATTCATATGGATTCATTGCGCGTCGCCGAATACTTGCGCGGCTTTGCAGAGCAGCGTGGCGTACGGCGAATTGAGGGGCACGTTACGCAGGTAAAGCAGCGTGATAACGGCTTTATCGATTCATTGCAGCTTAAATGCGGTCGTATGGTGGCAGGAGATTTCTTTATTGATTGTACGGGGTTCAAGGCGTTGCTTATCCGCCAGACACTCGGCTCCCGCTTTGAAGACTGGTCCTCCTTTCTGCCCTGCGATCGAGCGGCGGTTGTCCGCAGCGAATTCAATGTGCAACCCCCACCCTATACCACAGCGACGGCACAAAAGGCCGGCTGGATGTGGCGTATACCCTTAAATGGTGTGGTGGGTAACGGGTATGTTTATGCCAGTGAACACTGCTCGGACCAAGATGCTAAATCGGTATTGTTGCGAGGCCTCGAAAGCGCTCGCATCAACGACGTTCAGATCATTCCATTTACCACCGGACGACAGCAGGAATTCTGGAAGAATAACTGCCTATCCGTGGGTTTATCGTCTGGCTTTATTGAGCCTCTCGAATCAACCGCGATTCATCTTATCACTCGGGCGCTCGATTTTTTTCTCCGGTTTTTTCCCGATTGTGATTGCGATCCAACGTTAATCAAAGAGTACAACCGCAGAATGGCGTTGGATTATGAAGAGGTTCGGGATTTTGTGGCCTTGCACTACCATGGGACTCAGCGTCAAGACACGCCGTTTTGGCAGCAATGTCAGGCTGCTCCAATCCCCGATAGCTTGAAAGAAAAATTGGCTTTGTTCAAAGCAAATGGACAGCTACCGGACGGTGTGGACGAACTGTTTGGTGAGTCGAGTTGGATTGCACTGCTGGAAGGTATGGGGATTCGTTCTAAGCAGTATTGCCCACGCGTCGACAATATCGACTTTGAGGAGATCGACCGGTATTTATTTGAACTCAGAGCGGCAATTCAAGAAGCGTCCGAGAGTCTGCCACATTATGACGACTATATTCGGCGGAACATTGGTTTACATTAAAAAAAGCCAGCATTACTGCTGGCAAAGGGCTTAGCGTAAAGATATTTACAGCTCACAAAGCGGGCGCGTTAAAACGCCCGCTTTCATGCCTTAGGAGTGACGACTGCCATCACAACTGCCACAGCAAACCGTAGCAGCTGCCGCAGATGTATTTTGCGGATCGATGATATGTGCGGCGGATGATGTTTTGTAGCCAAAAACTCCCAACACCACCTGCCAGCTGACAGCAAACGCGCCGACAATAAACACCACGTCACCGAATGTACGAACCCAGCGCAGAGTTTGCAGGATATCCTGTTGCATAAACTCTTCGCTGCGTGCATACCACATACCTTCCGATACGCTCGCATAGAACTGGATAATACCGATTGGCAACAAGCTGGTAAAAATCATCAACGCCAAGCCGCCATTTAAACCCCAAAATGCCACTTTCATCAGGCGCTCGTTAAACACAAAATCGACGCGGATGTAGCGCAGAACGAGCAAGATAAACCCGAGAGCAAGAAAGCCGTATACGCCAAAGAGTGCCGCATGGGCATGCACAGGTGTCGTATTAAGACCTTGGATATAATATAGAGCAATGGGCGGATTGATCATAAAGCCGAGAACACCGGCGCCCAACATATTCCAGAAGGCAACGGCCACGAAAAACAATAATGGCCATCGAACTTCCTGCATCCAAGGTGCGCGATTTTTCAGCTTCCAATTCTCCCAAGCTTCGTAACCCAGCACCACCAAAGGAACCA
The DNA here is from genome assembly GCA_964440135.1 of uncultured Cellvibrionaceae bacterium. Lineage (GTDB taxonomy): Bacteria > Pseudomonadota > Gammaproteobacteria > Pseudomonadales > Cellvibrionaceae > Cellvibrio. The sequence continues at coordinate 12,722 of CAYTQQ010000014.1, forward strand.
CTTCCAGAGCGCTGAAGGTAGCGCCCACTGCCATCACCGGTGTTGTCGTTCCGGCAAAATATAAGTGGTGAAATGTTCCGGGTATGCCGCCCAACATAAATAATGAAGCGGACGCTAGGCTTGCAGTGGTTGCCATGCGACGTGATACCAGTCCCATGCTGCAAAAGATAAAGGACAGCGCAGCCGTTGCAAAGACTTCGAAAAACCCTTCTACCCACAAGTGCACGATCCACCAGCGCCAGTATTCCATGACAGACAACACAGTGCGCTCACCATAGAAAAAGCCGGCGCCGTAAAATAAACCTATGGCGATAACCGAGGCGGTTAACAATGCCAGCAGGTTTTTATCACCGGGTTTGTATAATGCAGGCACGATACCGCGCAGCATTAACACCAGCCAAAAAACGATGCCAAGAAATTTCCCGATTTGCCAAAAGCGCCCAAGATCCACATATTCGTAACCTTGATGACCCAGCCAGAAGTTCAGATTTGCCGGCATAATATGGGCGATGGCCAAGTAGTTGCCGATAAATGAACCAACAACAACGACGATCAATGCCCAAAACAAAATGTCGACACCGAGCTTCTGATATTTTGGATCTTTACCGCCATTGATAATCGGCGCAAGAAATAAACCTGCCGCTAAAAATCCGGTAGCAATCCAAAAGAGCGCTGCCTGTATATGCCAAGTGCGGGTCAATGAATAGGGAAACCATTGCGATACGTTGATACCGTAAAACTCCTGCCCCTCCACTGTATAGTGCGCCGTAAAACCACCCAACATTACCTGAAAGGTAAATAGAGCCACTACCAGGAATAGATATTTACCTAGCGCACGCTGTGACGGTGTCAGCGCCACCAATGAGATTGGATCTTTTACCGGTGCTTCTGGCTCGTGTTCGTCTTCCTTGCGCAAAAACGCCCACGCCCAGATTAACGCACCGATACCGGCGACCAATAAAATAACGCTGGCGATGGACCAGATAATATTTTCCGCCGTTGGTTTATTGTCGATCAGTGGCTCGTGCGGCCAATTATTGGTGTAGGTGGCTGCGCTATCGGGCCGCTCAGTACCGGCTGCCCATGCTGTCCAGAAGAAAAACTCCGCTAAACGGTCGCGGCGCTCTGCGTCGGGCAAGGTGTTTTCTTTCATCGCATAGCTAACCCGGGTACTGCGCAATTCCGGATCTGCACTGAATAAACTAACGTAGTAGGCGGCTGTTTCTTCAATCGCTTGTGCGCGCCGGTTGCTGACCGTCAGAGTATCGGTGTCCGGGTTATAGCGGTTGGTCCGATAGTCCATTTTCAGATCGTATTGCAACGCGTTTTGCTGCGCGCCATTTAATTCATTGTATGGCGCTGCATATATATCGTGCGCCGCCAAGTCAAGCCACTCTATGAGTTCTCGGTGCAACCAATCGGCGGACCAGTCCGGTGCCTGATAGGCACCGTGGCCCCAAATGGATCCCAGCTGCATCCCACCCACGGATTGCCACGCGGTTTGGCCATCGAGAATGCTGTCGTGTGTCATCAACACGACACCGTTATCACTCACCACCTGCGCGGGAATCGGCGGCGCCTGGCGATAGACCTCACGCCCAAAGTATCCCAGAATTCCAAATGTCAGCATTAGGATGGCAATCAACAACCACCATAATTTGCGATATTCACCCATGATGTGTGCCCCCAAGATGGCCATCGATACGATCAAATAAAATATTGTTTTCTAAGTGGATGTGATCCATTAAATCTGTTTGCAGCGTGGCCAGACCAAAATACAGCGCACGCCAGGTATTACAGGCGCCTTGGGGCAAGGAAATACCGCGGGTAATGCGCCCAATTTCGGCAAGCGCATGACCGTGGTCATCGTGCTCACGGCGCATCACCGCCACGGGATTCGTCGCCGCGTTTTTCATGCCCCGACTGATCATAGGAAAAAGAATCTGCTCTTCTTTTTGCATATGACCTTCCAGATCCTCCAGCATGGCCTCCAGATGCGCGGTCAATCCGGCTGGACACTCGACATGACCTCCGTGAACCAACTCCACCCTTTGTGCGAGGCGAATTAATTCTGGAAGTTGTTGGCGGTGGGTGTCGTGGTAACGGGTGAGGATATGTTCGATCAATTCCATGTCCGACAGGTGGCTCCAATTCTGAGCGCCTACCGCCGGGGCAAGGGCAGACAGCTCCCCCGCCAACACCTCGGCATCCAGCGCCCGCGCGGCTGACGCATCCCGCAGGCTGTGTTTGCCGCCGCAACAAAAGTCCAATTGGTACTTATGGAAAATGGCCGTAGCGCCGGGAATACTCCGAGCAATTTGGCCGAGGCTCTGATCTAGGATGGTCATCTGCTTTTACTCTGGCTAAGGATACAAAGAAAAGTGTCAGGAAACGGTCGACACGCATAAGATATATTTTGCATACATCTTTTAAAGATGTAAACTAAATAGATGTTTAGTCATCGTATTTTTTTATATCGCTGGAGAGTGAGCTAAAGGCAGGTCAAATAGTCAGAATTGCAATATCATGGAAAGCCAGCACAAGCTGGCCGAGCTTAGGGTACGCTATCGGCCGTCAGTTGCTGGTGCAGCGCCCTAACGCCTATTTCTAGACCGACATAACTCAGCGGGCATGTAATCGTTACATTGTTGAATATGCCAACACAGTTGCATTAGCACATTTGTTGCGCTCGATGGAATTGCCCAGCTGTTATGGAGCTTGTCGTGATTTATGTTGCGGGTATCTCTTGGACAGGAATTAAATCCGGCAGATGATAGGTGTGGTGCAATATGCGATAAAAGTCAGCTGCCGTACAATCTTCGCCATCGCGTTTCTTCAACCCTAGACTGGTTAACTCCAGATACCACTTCGGTGTTACACCATGCAGCGCGAGGGTATTTTTAACACAGCCGAGTCGACAACCATCAATGGCCAAAATATCCCGTCCGGACTTGGCAATGTTGACGAGTTTTTTTACTTGCCCTCCCACCCCAGCAATACACGACATCTGCGCCAACCCTTCGCGATCCATTACCACCGCGACATCATTTGCCAGCTGGGCCACATTGGAACAGCCAGAACAGGAATACACTAAAGGTTTTACAGGTGTCATCGCTTTTCTCCGGTATGGGTAGTCGGGATGAGAGAGCCATCATGCGCTTTCCAAGCGCATTCGGATTGATTTTTATCAAACGACTCTGGAGGTTTTGGTAAAAAATTCAGAACATACTATCCACACTTAGAATTGCCACAGCACAGACAGGTTTTACAGCCATCCATATAGATAACGGCCTTCGTGTGACACTTCAAACACAGCTCCGCTGATGGTGGATATCCATCATTCGTCGCCTCCAGACTATGATGGCTTTCGTATTGCTTTTGCTTTTCCTGCAAAAACTGTTGCTGATATTCACTTTTCTCTTCCGGCTTTATCAGGCCTATATATTTTAGATGTGTCTCGATAGCATCGCCGATTTCGGCCACCAGGGATGGCATAAAACGCCCACCGCTTTTGAAGTATCCGCCCTGCGGATCAAACACCGCCTTTAGCTCCTCCACCAGAAACGTCACATCGCCACCTTTACGAAATACCGCGGAAATGACGCGGGTTAAAGCCACAACCCATTGGAAGTGTTCCATATTCTTGGAGTTGATGAATATTTCAAATGGACGGCGGACTTCGTGGTCTGTGCCTGCATTTAATAGAACGTCATTTATGGTGATGTACAGCGAGTGATCGGATAAAGGCGTTTTAATCTTATAGGTCGTGCCAGATAGCATCTCTGGACGCTCCAGCTTTTCATGCATCTGTTCTATTGCATTCGCAGGATCATCCGTTTTTGTCTTAACAGATACCGAAATAATTTTTTGATTGATCTTTGCCGTCTTAGAATTTTCCATAATAGCCTTCCTTCAGGGCATCATAGAGATTTGCTGCCATATGCAACTCTCCCTCGTACTCCACCATCTCATTGCCTTTTAGCTCCATCTTGGAGCCATCGGACAGCTCAAAACTATAGAGTGTATTTTCAAGATCCTGCTGTTTCACCAATACTCCCTGAAATGCTTCAGGGTTATAGCGAAACGTGGTGCACCCTTTCAGGCCCTTTTCGTAAGCGTACAAATAGATGTCTTTAAAATCCTCGTAGGGAATATCGGAGGGTACGTTAATGGTTTTGGAAATTGAAGAATCAATCCATTTCTGTGCGGCCGCCTGTACATCCACATGCTGCTCCGGGCTAATTTCATCACTCACCACAAAATATTCGGGAAACTCTGTGTTGTCGCCGTTTGGATGAACCTTGCTTTTATCGCCAGCCTGAGCATCCTTCAATGCGCGGTAGCGCAGAAGTTCATACGAAAAGACATTCACACTCTCCTTCGTTTTTCGACCCTCCCGAATAATGTTGCGTGAATAATGGTGAGCGAAACTGGGTTCGATACCATTACTCGCATTGTTTGCCATCGACAAGGAGATGGTTCCCGTGGGGGCAATGGAGCTGTGATGTGTGAACCGACACCCATGGGTGGCGATATCCTCGATCAATTGCGGATCTTCTTCCGCCAGCAAATTCATATAACGGCTATGGCGAGCCAGCAGCACTTTACCCAACACTGCGTCACCTTCTTTGTACGCGTGAGACAGTGCGGGTCGCAAAGACAGTAAATTTGGCGTGAGCGTAAATTCCTCATTAAAGATTGGTGCGGCGCCCTTCTCCTTCGCCAGCTCGACACCCATTCGCCAGCCTGTCAGCGCCAATTCTTTGCTCACTTCCTCGGTAAACGCAATTGAAGCAGGGCTACCATAGACAATACGCAGCATAGCCATAGCGGATCCCAATCCCAAAAAGCCCATGCCGTGACGCCGCTTACGGATAATTTCCTGTTGCTGCTCGGCCAAAGCTAAGCCATTAATCTCAACCACATTGTCGAGCATACGAGTAAAAATACCGACCAAACGTCGGAATTTTTCCCAAGCAAATGTTGCCCCTTCGCTGAAAGGGTGCTCAATAAACTGGGTTAAATTCACTGAGCCAAGCAAGCAGCTTCCGTATGGTGGCAAAGGTTGTTCACCACACGGATTAGTGGCTCGAATAGTTTCGCAAAACCAATTATTATTCCATTCATTAACTCGGTCGATCAGAATAAAACCGGGCTCGGCATAGTCATAGGTGGAGCGCATAATCTGCTCCCACAACTGCCGCGCTGGAATTCTCTTATAGATTTTACAAGCGACCTCGCCTACTGCATTGCGGCGATACTGTGTGGACAAATGATCCAGCCGACGCCATATAACCTGGCTTGCATCATCCAATGATAGAGCGGTTTGTTTTATCTCCTTATTCGTCAGGGGAAATGATAGAGGCCAATTTGCATCGCTTTTCACCGCTTGAATAAAATCGTCGGTGATCAGCAGGGAAAGATTGAACTGACGCAAGCGCCCATCTTCACGCTTCGCACGGATAAACTCGATGACATCCGGGTGGCAAATGTCGAAGGTCGCCATCTGCGCTCCACGTCTACCTCCGGCGGAGGAAATGGTAAAACACATCTTGTCGAAGATATCCATAAACGAAAGCGGACCGGATGTATTGGCGCCCGCCCCTGCAACATAAGCGCCCTTGGGACGCAACGTTGAAAACTCATAGCCGATGCCGCATCCGGCCTTGAGCGTCAGGCCGGCTTCCAGGTTTTTTTGCAGAATGCCGTGCATAGAATCTTCTATGGTGCCGGACACCGTGCAATTAATCGTGGATGTTGCAGGCTTCCAAGCTTGCGCCCCCGCATTGGATATGACTCGCCCGGCGGGAATCGCTCCATTTTCCAAGGCCCAAGTAAATTCCTTCTCCCAATGCGCTTTGCGCTTTGGTTCCACATCCGCCAAGGCTTTGGCGACACGGCACCAAGTGTCCCCAATGGTTTGATCGAGACACCGATCGCCATCCTTCAAACGATATTTTTTATCCCAAATGTCATAAGATGCCGATTGCAAATTCATCATTTCAGCCAGCGCATCCATATTTCCAGGGTCTTTTGGGGTCATCGTGTTTACCTTTTTTGGGAATGCATGAGACAACCGATATTATTCGTCGGCGAGTTGATAGATACCCGCCAAGCGATGCCAATAGCCATTGCAGTCGTGCTCCTCCAGGGTCATCGGAGTATCGTCGCAAGCGCGCTGCCGGAATTGTTCAAGCCACATAAATGTCCCCTCTTCTTGCGGACTAAGACGCACAATATCCACAAGACCGGTCATTTTTGACACTGAATTAATCAGATTGTAGCGATAGCCGGATTGCGTCTGAGTGCCGTTGAGAACAAATAAGCGCTCACCGTTCTGACTATCCACTACTCGGCCCTGAGGGTAATTGATACAGCACAAACCGCAATCATCTTTTCCGCGATTTTCTGAGCGTGCGGTGAAGCAACGTGCAGACCACGCAAGCGGCAAGTGACCAAAACCGAACACCTCTACCTCAAAGCAATCACGTATGTCCTCAATTTCCGGCTGCCGGAGCAAGGTATCCAGCCACTCCCGCGACAATTCCACCGGCATAAGCCAGCGCTGCATACCCATGGCCACTAAGCGGCGCAAGCTGTGGTGGTTGTAGCAATTAATGGCGGCACCCGTGGCAAACAGTAAGCCCTGTTCCTGCAAGAGTCCGATCGCACCAAAATCGTTGGCTTCAATCATAAATTCGCCGTTATCGCAATAGCGACGCAGCTCGCGAAGATCCGCAGGCGATTCCAGCAGTGTCATGGTCGACAACACGACTTCTTTACCGGCTTCGCGCAGTTGATGCGCAATGCGCAAATAATCTGCGAGGCGAAGCTCCCGCCGCTTGGCACAAACCGTTTCGCCCAGGTACACAATATCAACGGATGACTCGGCCGCTTCCTTATAAAACGCCTCTACTTTTTGCTGCGGCCAAAAATAGAGTATTGGCCCTAAGGAAAATTTCATTGTCTCGCTACCCCAAATAATGGATTTTGGACTATCTCAAGCGATGGATTTGGGATTAGCGCCAGTGCCGGTGATAGGCGCCTAAGGTGGTTTGGCTCCCTTCAGAAAGCTGTGCTAATGCTTCGTTCCATTCATCATCTGCGACATAGACTTCGGGATTTGCTAACAAGCGATCAATAGCGGCACGCCAAATTTTAGTGATCTGCGCAACATAGGCTGGGCTGCGTTGCCTGCCTTCAATTTTCACGGCTTTAATTCCGGCGCGGTGCAAGCTTGGCAATAGGTTTAAAGTATTAAGGCTGGTGGGCTCCTCCAGCACATGATAGCGCTGACCATCGACTACAAAGCGCCCTTTACACAAAGTTGGATAGCCGGCATTTTCGTCGGCGTCGAAACGGTCGATTAAATAATAGTTGAGGCGTGACTCCAGCTTCCCATCGCGCTCTTCCCAGCGCACGAATTTTGCGGGTGAGCAAACGCCTGAATTATTGGGCGACTCTCCGGTCATGTAGGAGCTTAAATAGCATCGGCCTTCCGCCATTATGCACAGACTTCCGAAGGCGAATACTTCGAGGTCGGTATTGCATGCATGGGCCAAATCCGCAACTTGCTGCATCGATAAAACCCGCGGCAATACAACGCGATCGACCTGATACAGCCGCTGATAAAAATCAATCGCGGCCGCATTAGTGGCGGAGGCTTGTACCGACAAGTGCCGCTCAACTTCCGGGTAGCGCTCGGCGGCGTAACCTAGCAACGCTATGTCCGCGAGAATCAACACATCCGCGCCGGCACGCACCGCATTGTCTACCGCAGATTGCCAGCGACAATATTGATCGGGATGCGCAAAGGTATTGATCGCCACATGCAATCGCCGCTGGTGACGGTGCACATAAGTCGCTGCCTGGTGTAGCTCTTCAGTGGTAAAATTAAGGCCAGAAAAATGCCGCGCATTGGTTTCGTCACGCAATCCTACATAGACTGCATCAGCACCTTTTTCCAGAGCAACCTTCAGCGCTGGCATACTACCTGCGGGACATAGGAGTTCCATATCATTACCTAAAAATTGCGTTACGAGATAGTGTGCTGCTCTGTTAGTATAAAATTTTTATCGCGGAGGTACGCATGTTGTTTGAACGCAAAAGGGTTACCCAAAAAGTAGTAATTGGACTCCCTCGGGTGGGAAGCTTTTTTGTTAGGCATACACCCTCCCCCCTTTTGAAAGCATCGTTGGAGCGTGGATTAAATACGGCCTTTCGAAGTCTGAAATTACGCAAGGAGATGAGCTTTATTAAAAAGCACTGCATCCTCATTCAGGTAACCGATATCGATTTGTGCTTTTCTGTCGGTTTCGACAAGAATTGTTTTACGGTTACTGTGCCAAGTTATACCGGGGATGTCACCGTGAGTGCCGAAATGGGCGATTTTATTGCGCTGATAAGCGGCAAAGAGGATCCGGACACGTTGTTTTTTCGACGTCGCTTGCGCATGACGGGCGATACAGAACTGGGACTTGGCTTGAAAAATTTTTTGGATCGCGTCGAGATCGACACGATTTTTCCATCGTTTGTTTGTCGCGGCTTAGTGGAAGTGGCCGAAGGCTTTATGGAAGGCCGGAGCAGTCGAAAAACAGCGGCAGAATAATGCGCGGTTGCGCACTATTCTCGCAGCATACTCAAATAAGCTTTGAATAGCGGATCTGATTGCCCTTCTTCAAGTACTCATCAAAGACCATACAAATTCTACGGATGAGCAGCCGCCCCGCATTATGTACCTGAATGCCCGTGGCGTTTATTGTCAGCAATCCGTCCTCCATCATTGGCGCCAGCTCGGCCAGCTCATCGGCGAAATATTGCAGAGGCTCAATCTGGAACTGCGTTTTAATATCATTAAAGTCCAGGCAAAATTGGCAGATCAGTTGGTTGATGATGGCTTGGCGCAAATGATCTTCATTGCTTAAAGTAAAGCCTTTTACATACGCCAGTTTGTCGCTGTCAATTAGCGTCTGATAGCCCTCGACATGCTTGTTATTTTGTACATAAACGCCACCAAACGCACTGATAGAAGACACGCCGAACGACACAAGATCACAATCGCCGTGAGTTGAATACCCTTGAAAATTGCGCTGTAGATTGCCCGCCCGCTGTGCCTGAACCAAACTGTCACCCGGCTTGGCAAAATGATCCATACCCACATAAACATAGCCAGCATTCTGCAAGGTCTCAATTGACATCTGCAGTATGTCGAGCTTTTCCTGCGGTGATGGCAAATCGGTCTCGTTGATCAGTTTCTGGCTTTTGAACAAATGCGGTAAATGCGCGTAATTAAACAGCGACAATCGATCCGGCGAAAGATCAATGACGTGCGCCAGGGTTGTCGCAAAACTCTGCCGTGATTGCAAGGGCAAGCCGTAAATCAAATCCATACTAATAGAGCGGTAATCTTGTGTCCGCAAGGCATCGACCAAGGACTGCACTTCTTCGACAGTATTGTAGCGATTCACTGCTTTTTGGACGTGCGGGTCAAAATCCTGAACACCCATGCTCACCCGGTTAAATCCCAATTGGCGCAAGTGGCCCATAGTATGGGCGCTGACTCGCCCTGGGTGAACCTCGACACTGTATTCACCGGTGTCATCATCCAAAAGGCCAAAGTGTTCGCGGGTGGCGGACATTAGCCAGGTCATTTCATCGTCGCTAATAAACGTCGGAGTGCCGCCGCCCCAATGTAATTGTTTGACCAAGCGACCCGTATCAAACCATTTGGCCTGCACCGCAAGTTCTCGCTCAACGCGTTGCAAGTATGGCTCGGCACGCTTTTTATTATTGGTTACGACTTTGTTACAGCCACAATAAAAACACAAGGTGTCGCAGAACGGCAGGTGAAAGTACAGTGATAGCGGTCGCTGGCTTGCATTGCTGCGCTCCACCGCCGCAGCAAAATCGGCGGCAGAAAATTGCTCGCTGAATTGTGGCGCCGTTGGATAAGAGGTGTAACGTGGGCCGGCCAAATCGTACTGGCTAATAAGTTGCGCATCCCATTGCAAGGGCGCGCCAAAAGACGGATGAAATGATGACATAGCGTCGAACACCAAACATAAAAGTGTATGGATACAGTAACGGATCGATCATTCTACCTGTTGACCTGCATCAACTTACCGAGCGACTTACCGAACGGTTGCATCACTGCATCAAGGGCGAGCTGGATACATCAAATTTATAGCCTTCAATATCGGCTTGGGCAATTAATGTATGAATATATTGGGCAAGCGCTTTAGTGCGAACCCGCTCATTTAGGTAGTCTGCTATACGTTTTTTGGCATCATGATAAGGCAGTTGAACCCCGGGAATATTGCGCTCGATCCATACCACGTGGATGCCGTAGCGGCTCTCAATGGGGTGGCCCAATAATCCAGGGCCGGCGGCAAAAATGTGTCGCTCGAATTCCGTTACCGTTTGTCCACGACTAACTTGACCGAGATTGCCACCCATTTCTCGCGACGGACACGCGGACTCCTGTTGGGCGAGCTTGGCAAAATCGGCGCCGGACTCGATCGCTGTAATAAGTTGCTGTGCGCGCAATTTTGTCGCAATGCGCGCTTCGTCATCATCCGGGGCGGCGGCGAGCAGGATATGACGCAGCTCCAATAACGGTGAAGTCATAAACCGTTTCATATTGGCTTGATAATACTGCGCGCACTCCGAGTCCGTCGCTTCCGGCATGACCACTTCTAGGGCCAATAGAGCATCGAGCATCTCATCATCAGAGTCCCCAGGGCGAACCAAATTCAAGGCGGCTGCGCGCTGACCAAGCAATTCACCGATAATTAAGGCTTCTGCGGCCTTAAAGATAGCTTCGCGCTGTGTTGGCGCTGGATGATACTGCACTTCAGCGGCAATTTTCTCAGCGGAGATCTGCTGCTGATTAACCCGTATCGCTGTCACACTTTGGTGGGTATCGGCGATGTGGGTATCGCTGTGAATAATGTCCAAGGCGGAATTTATTTGCTCATGCAAACCCTGGGCTGGTGAATGATGTTGTATGGTCATCAGATAGTCCCCCGGCGGCGCACAACTTGATAGTTTCGGCCAAAATATTGAATCGGAACACTGAATATATGCACCAATCGGCTGAATGGAACCACAACAAATAATGTCATGCCTAAAAAAATATGGGCTTTAAAAATCCAATGAACATCTTGAATAGCCGCTGCCGCTACCGCGCCACGAAACGTCACAATTCCCTGTGCCCACGCCATCAGTCTGAGCATTTCTTGGCCATCCAAATGACCGAGCGAAATAAATATGGAACTTAAACCCAGAAGCAATTGAGCGAGCAATAACAGCAACACGGCAATATCCATAGTGCTGCTGCTGGCGCGCACACGCACATTCGTCAAGCGTCGATGGGTCAGAATGACCAAACCGTACAGGCATAACAAGCCAAATAAACCCCCCGCCACAATAGCCAGTATTTGCTTCACTGCAGGTGTAATACCCAACACATGCCATACCGCTGCCGGTGTCAGCAACCCTACAAAATGGCCGAACAAAATGCCCAGAATACCTATATGAAAAGGAATGCTGCCACGGCGCAGCTGCTTCTTTTCCAGTAATTGGCTGGAGCTGGCCTTCCAGGAATATTGTTCGCGGTCATACCGAACCCAGGTTCCGATAAAACAGACCGCCAGAGCAAGATAAGGGTAAATACCGAATGCAAAAAAATGACTATTCGACATGATGATTCCTTAAGGTGCAGGTGCAAAATTGCGACACACAACACCATTGGTTAGGGGATGCTATTCCAGAGGTGCAGACATAACCGCTTAGGAGCGGATGCCATGCGGATACGTCGCCTTAGAGGCGGATTCGGTGTCGACAAGCCCACCGAAATTGAGCACCTCTTCGTGATCTCGACTCTGCCCGGGGGCCGGCCGATCGGTAGCGGTTGGGCAGGCGTCGCCGGTGCTTTGAGCACTAAAGGTTACCGCCTCCTCCTCCCAGACTTTATCCAGCGCCGCGGGCGTATCATCGCGTTTTTCGTGTTGAATCTGCCGGCGCAGATCAGCCAGATCAATACTGGCTCCAGACAGCTGCAATAGCGCTGCCAGAACAGACGTATAATCATTGTCTCGATCCTCCAACCGACATAGCAGTAACGCTAATATATGCGCGATTTCTTGCAGTCCTAAGCGGGCATTTTCCTCACCCTGTGTCGATAAAAACTCCAGGTACAACGGAATGTAATCCGGTAATTCTTTAGCGCTCAGCTGCAAGCCAGCGGCCTTGTACTGTTGCAGCAAGTCGACCATGGCTTGGCCACGATCGCGCGATTCACCATGGATGTGTTCAAAAATCAGCAGGGACAATGAGCGGCCCCGCTCAAAAAGGCTATCGTATTCCGCTTGCCATATCAGCAGATCTTTTGTGCAGCGCCGGTAAATAAATTCCATCAGCGGCTCGCGCACCGTGGTGGCCAGCGGCAATGTCATAACCTGTTCGAGCAAAGCGGTTTGATTTCGATGCACGTCTTCCGTTGGATAGTCGAGCAACAAAGAAAACACTCGTAATAATTTCATTGATTACTCCTTATGGATGGCGGGTACAACCTGCCGTACCGCAGTTGATTTTCCACCAAATAGATTCACATCATTATTGCCGTCGCTGCAGCCGTTACCAAAACTAAAGCCACAACCCCCTTTAAGGTCATAAGCCTCCTCTGCATATGTCCGGTGGCTGGTGGGAATAACAAAGCGGTCTTCATAATTGGCGAGGGCCATATAACGATACATATCTTCCACCTGAGCAACGCTCAGGCCGACCTGCTCCAATACGGCCAGATCCTCCACGCCATCGACGTGCTGTGCGCGTTTAAATGCGCGCATGGCAATCATTTTTTCCAGCGCTTCGATCACCGGCTTCTCCTCACCGGCGGTCAGCAAATTGGCGAGGTAGCGCACCGGAATGCGCAAAGATTGCAAGTCGGGAATTTCGCCATTCATGCCCACGTGGCCCGCTTGCACCGCACTTTGGATCGGCGATAGTGGCGGCACATACCAGACCATCGGCAAAGTGCGATATTCCGGATGCAACGGCAGTGCGATTTTCCAATCAATTGCCATTTTGTAAGTCGGTGAATTTTGCGCAGCCGTAATCCACGATTCCGGAATACCTTCTGCCTGAGCCGCCGCAATCACGCCCGGATCGTGGGGATCAAGAAAGATATCCAGCTGCGCACGATAGAGATCCGCCTCATTAGGCACGCTGGCGGCTTCTTGTATGCGGTCCGCGTCATACAACAAAACACCCAAATAGCGAATGCGGCCGACACAAGTTTCCGAGCACACCGTGGGTTGCCCGGCTTCAATACGCGGATAACAAAACGTACACTTTTCTGATTTGCCACTTTTCCAGTTGTAATAGATCTTTTTGTAGGGGCACGCGGAAACACACATGCGCCAACCGCGACACTTGTCCTGATCGATTAATACAACGCCATCTTCCTCGCGTTTATAGATGGCGCCGGATGGACATGCGGCAACGCAGGTGGGATTGAGGCAGTGTTCGCACAGGCGCGGCAAGTACATCATAAAAGTCTGTTCAAACTGACCGTAGATATCCGCCTGAACATTGTCGAAGTTTTTATCTTTGCGACGTTTTTCAAATTCGGTACCAAGAATTTCCTCCCAGTTTGGCCCCCACTCGATCTTTTCCATACGCTTACCGCTAATCAGCGAACGTGGGCGCGCCACGGGCTGGTGCTTTTGGGCACCAGCGGTGTGCAAATGTTGGTAATCGAAATCGAAGGGTTCGTAATAGTCGTCTATTTCTGGCAAATCTGGGTTGGCAAAAATATTGGCAAGCACGCGCATTTTTCCACCGATGCGCGGCTGCAACTTTCCGTTGCTTGTTAGCCGCCATCCGCCATTCCATTTATCCTGATTTTCCCACTCTTTCGGATAACCAATACCGGGCTTGGTTTCCACATTGTTGAACCACGCATATTCAACCCCTTCGCGAGAGGTCCAAACGTTCTTGCAGGTGATTGAACAGGTATGACAGCCGATGCATTTGTCCAGGTTCAGGACCATGCCGATTTGGGCTCTGACTTTCATGGGTTACTCCTCATCCATCCAATCGACGTTATTCATCTTACGCACTATGACGAATTCATCGCGGTTGCAGCCAACAGTGCCGTAGTAATTAAACCCGTATGCCTGTTGCGCATAGCCGCCGATCATATGCGTTGGCTTCATCACCGTGCGCGTAACGGAATTGTGGATACCGCCACGCGTATTGGTGAGACTGGAACCGGGCACATTCACAATGCGCTCCTGCGCGTGATACATCATGCTCATGCCTTGTGGAACCCGTTGAGAAACCACCGCACGCGCGCTGATTGCGCCGTTGACGTTGAAGATATCGATCCAATCGTTATCGACAATGCCTGCTGCTTTTGCATCAATCTCACTCAACCACACGATGGGTCCACCGCGCGACAATGTGAGCATAAGTAAATTATCGGAATAGGTACTGTGAATCCCCCATTTTTGGTGCGGCGTAATCCAATTAAGGACCAATTCTTTATGGCCATTGGGCGTGCGGTTGTGCACTGGCTGAATGGTTTTTAGGTTAACCGGAGGCTTGTAAACACATAGGGTTTCGCCAAAGTCGCGCATCCATTCGTGATCTTGGTAAAACTGTTGCCTGCCAGTAATGGTACGCCACGGAATGAGTTCGTGAACATTGGTATAACCGGCGCTGTAAGACACATGCTCATCTTCCAAACCGGACCAAGTGGGCGCGGAAATAATTTTACGCGGCTGCGCAACTATGTCGGCAAAGCGGATTTTTTCATCTTCCTTAGGACGCGCCAGATGCGTATGGTCCAAACCGGTTTTTTCTGATAGAGCGGCCCAGGCTTTTACCGCGACTTGACCATTGGTTTCGGGTGCGAGGGATAAAATAACCTCGCAAGCATCAATCGCGCTGTCAATTTTTGGGCGTCCTTTATTCGCGCCCTCTTCGTGATAGACGCGATTCAGCTGCCCTAAAAAATTCACTTCGTCTTTGGTATCCCATTTAATACCTTTACCCCCATTGCCGAGTTTTTCCAGCGCCGGGCCCAGGGCGACGAAGCGATGATAGGTGTTAGGGTAGTCGCGTTCTACTTGGTGGATATTTGGCATTGTCTGACCAGGAATTGCCGGGCATTCACCCTTCCACCAGGCTTTAACCCCGTAGGGTTGCGCCAGCTCTTCTGGTGTGTCATGCAACATAGGTGTTGTCACCACATCTTGCTCGACCCCCAAATGCCCCACGCATAGCTCGGAGAATTTTTTAGCGATACCTTTGAAGATATCCCAATCGCTGCGCGACTCCCATACCGGATCGATCGCTTTGGATAGCGGATGAATAAACGGATGCATATCCGAGGTATTCATATCGTCTTTTTCGTACCAAGTGGCGGTGGGCAGTACTATGTCGGAATATAAGCAGGTGGTGGACATGCGGAAATCCAACGTCACCCACAAATCGACTTTACCTTCGGGCGCGGTATCTCGCCACACCACATCTTCAGGTTTTTTACCACCAAACTCACCGAGATCTTTACCGAGCAAACCGTGTTTAGTACCGAGGAAATGTCGCAACATGTACTCGTGGCCTTTGCCACTGGAGCCCAGAATATTAGAGCGCCAAATAAACATATTGCGGGGAAAGTTTTGCGGGTGATCGGGATCTTCACACGCAAATTTTAATTTACCGCTGGTGAGTTGATCGACAACATAGTCTTTTACCGCTTTGCCTTCTGCTTGTGCCGCCACTGCCAACTTTAACGGGTTGGCGGCCAATTGCGGTGCGGACGGTAACCAGCCCATACGCTCTGCACGGGTATTAAAATCGAGAATCGTGCCGGACCATTTTCCCTTATTGGCGAGCGGCGACACCACTTCACTCATATCCAGCTTCTCGTAACGCCATTGATTCGAGTGATTATAGAAAAACGAAGTGCCGTTCATCTGTCGGGCGGGACGCTGCCAGTCCAAAGCAAACGCCAAAGGTAACCAGCCATTTTGTGGCCTCAGTTTTTCCTGGCCTACATAGTGGGCCCAACCACCACCACTTTGGCCAACGCAGCCGCACATCATCAACATATTGATAAGGCCGCGGTAATTCATGTCCATGTTGTACCAATGGTTCAAAGCCGCGCCCACAATCACCATCGAGCGACCGCGTGTTTTATGCGCATTCAGCGCAAATTCACGGGCAACGCGAATAACATCAGCGGGATTAACGCCAGTTATTTGCTGTTGCCAGGCGGGAGTATAGGGTTTGTCCTCTTCATAGCTTTTTGCACAGTTGATATCCTCCAGCCCATTGTCGACACCGTAGTTGGCAAGCAGAAGATCGTATACGGTCACCACCAGCACTTCGCCTCCTCCTGCTAACACCAGGCGGCGCGCCGGAATCTTATGCAATAAAACATCGCTGTGATCGGTGTGTTGGAAATAATCGTACTCGTGGGTGTTGCAGCCAAAATAGGGAAACGCGACCTCCACAATGTCATCGGCATTTTGCTTAAGTGACAATTGCAAATCAATTTCTGTATTGTGGGTTCCCTCCTTTTCTTCCAAATTCCATTTTCCTTCTTCACCCCATCGGTAACCGATAGAGCCTTTAGGGCTGACAAGGCGCTGATCGGGGCCATTGATAGCAATGGTTTTCCAGTCGGGGTTGTTATTCTCGCCGAGGTTATCCACCAAATCAGCGGCGCGCAAAAAGCGTCCTTGTATTAAATGCTCGCCACTTTTTTCCAAAATTACCAACATCGGCATATCGGTGTAGCGCTTCACGTAGCTGGTGAAATAATCGCTAGGAGAATCGATATAAAACTCTTTCAGGATGACATGCCCAAACGCCATGGCGAGCGCTGCATCTGTCCCCTGGCGCGGCGCTAACCACGTATCGCCAAATTTTGAGGCCTCCGAATAATCGGAGGTAATGACGCAGGTTTTGGTGCCTTTGTAGCGCACCTCGGTAAGAAAGTGTGCATCCGGCGTGCGGGTTTGCGGTACGTTGGAACCCCACACAATAATGTAGTTTGAGTTGTACCAGTCCGCCGACTCGGGAACATCGGTTTGTTCGCCCCACACCTGTGGTGATGCAGGGGGAAGATCACAATACCAATCGTAAAAGCTTAAGCAGTTAGCGCCAATTAAGGATAAATAGCGCGCACCAGCGGCGTAGGAAACCATGGACATCGCCGGTATTGGTGAGAATCCTGAGACGCGATCCGGTCCATAGGTTTTGGTGGTGTAGATATTTGACGCTGCAATAATTTCGTTGACTTCCTCCCAGTGGGCGCGAATAAAACCACCCAAACCGCGACGCTCTTTGTAGGATTTTGCCTTTGCGGGATTTTCGACAATGGAGGCCCAGGCATCCACCGGGTCGGCATATTGTTCGCGTGCTTCACGCCATAAACGAATCAACTCCTGGCGGATTTTAGGATACTTCAAGCGGTTGGCACTGTAGATATACCAAGAATAGCTGGCGCCACGCGGGCAGCCACGCGGCTCATGGTTGGGCAGATCCGGACGGGTGCGTGGATAATCCGTTTGTTGTGTTTCCCAGGTCACCAGGCCGTCTTTTACGTACACTTTCCAACTACACGAACCGGTGCAATTTACTCCGTGGGTGGAACGCACCACTTTGTCATGCTGCCAACGCTGGCGATATCCACGTTCCCAGCGGCGATCTTCATTAGTGGTAACACCGTGACCGTCGGCAAAGGCCTCCTTGTGCGTTTTAAAAAATCGCAACTTATCGAGAAGGTGACTCATGTATGACTCCTGCAGCTGAACCCTGGAATGCGGAAAAAATCGGTTCCCCAATAATATGCTTTAGCGCGAACGCTGCCAGCCCCCACCGCTGCCCGCGCAATGCGCTCGCATACCCCAAAAGTGGTAGTCAACCAATCGGCACAACTGACTGATTTCACTAGAAAACATATGGGACTTTAGGCGTTGAGCCAAGCGGAAAGCGGGTGCAGGTAAAAAAGGGGTATTCCTTCTAATCGCGGCCTTTTTGCCCGTTTCTGTTCGGCGCCATATCCACTATCATGGCTGGGTAAATCGGCGCTACCGCTCTGCCGGTGGTCTCCCATACAGATCGTGACGATTTGAGTGGTTTTGACTGTTTTCGCAGTTTTGACTTTTCTATGAATTTTGAACATTGTTTTAAGAGTTTTTTGAAAGCGTTTTGAGAGCTGTTATGCGTCAATCATCTATTGTGGTTCGAATCAGTATCGCTCTGGCGGGCATAGTCGCCCTGTCCATGGCAACCATGATGACCTCCTACTGGATTTCCGATAAAGCCGACAGCGATGCCGCCGCCGTGAATATTGCCGGCTCACTGCGCGCCCAAAGTTATCAGTTCGGCATGTTGATCGGCCAGCCGGATAGAGACGAACAACAGGTTGCGGTAGTGGCAGATAAATTGACGCAGACTTGGCAGCACCCGATTTTTAATAGCCTGCGCCACGATAATCCACAATTGCGCGAGACTTACCAAGCGGCGCACCACCATTGGCAAAGTATTAAGCCCCAATTATTGAGCACAACGACCACCCAAACGATACAGCCGCTGCTCGCCCAACAAGTGGATTTGCTCAACCAATTAGTGGCCAGTATTCAACATCACGCGGAGCGCAATGCGCGGGATCTTCGCCTGGTTCAGGTCACCGCATTATTTTTGATTCTCTTATTATCAACGGTGGTGATGTATTGGTTGAAAGCCAAAGTTGAGCAGCCACTTTCGGAGTTAACCCTGGCGGCCAAACGTGTTGGCCAGGGGGATTTCGGTTATCGCATTGCACCAGGTGAACTGGATGAGCTGGGCATACTCGCGCAAACCCACAACCGCATGAGTGAAGCCATCGCCCATATGCATGAGCAAATGGAGGAAAAGATCGATCAACAGACTCAAGCCTTGCAACGCAGTAATACGACGCTGCAATTTTTATATGACACGGCAAAAAATATTATCGAGCATGAATCGCTGGGCATCGACTATGAGCAGATAGTGACGCGCCTAGCGCAGCTGGTTGAAGTCGACGATATCGAATTGTGTTTAATGACGGAAGTCGGCAGCAGCCCCTACCTGCAAATTAAATCGGTCGATGATCCAAAGGCCCCGTGCGCCGCAAAAAATTGTGTCAGCTGCCTTAAAGGCGAAATAATCCATGAACATAAGCACGACTCTACAGCTAACACCACGGACAAAGTCAGCTGCCGCTACAGCTTTCCCCTGCTATACGAAGGACTGCGTTACGGTGCATTGGTGTGCCGCGTGAACACCGAGCTAAGCTTGGCGCATTGGAAGCAGCAGTTAATTCAATCGGTGGCCGATCAACTGGCAATTGCACTGAGCCTGAAAAATCAGGAAGACAACGCACGTCGCTTAGCATTGGCACATGAACGCACCGTTATTGCGCGGGAATTACACGACTCGCTCGCACAGGCATTGTCCTATCTCAAAATTCAAGTGACACGATTAAATCGCGCACTGGAAAAAGATGACCACTCAACAATGGAAGATGTCTCCAACGAATTGCAGGAAGGCTTGAGTACAGCGTATCGTCAACTGAGGGAATTGCTGACCACATTCCGTTTAAAAGTCGATGGACCTGGGCTATTAAGCTCGCTGCAGACCAGCGCCCATCAACTCAGCGCGCAATGTGACCTGGATATTACCTTGGATTATCAGCTGAGCAATCTGCCGTTGACACCCAATGAAGAAATTCACCTACTGCAGATTATCCGCGAAGCAACACAGAATGCGATTCGTCACAGCGGTGGCAATCAAGTGTTGATCAAGGTGTATCAAGATGAGCAGAAAAACGTTTGCATTAGCATCGAAGATAATGGCGCCGGTATTGCGCAAATGCCGGAAAAACTCAACCATTATGGTTTGGCCATCATGCAGGAGCGCGGCAAGAATCTAAAAGGTGAGTTGAGCATTCGTCGCCGCGAGGTTGGTGGCACCGGTGTTTATTTTCACTTCACGCCAGACTATTTACAGCAGCACAATTTAATCGCCCGGCATTGATTTTCCTCATTATCAACAGGGTACAACGGCCTGGCGCCGTGCGTAATACCACCAAGTCAGCGCCACACAGCTGATGTAAAACGCAATAAACCCCATCAAGGCCGCGCCGACGCCGCCGGTCCAATTAAATGAGGTGCCGTAAGCCTTTGGAATAAAAAAACCGCCGTAGGCTGCAATGGCCGAGATAAACCCGATCACCGCTGCTGCTTCGCGATTGCCCTCAATATTTGCCTGCTCACACGCGCCCAGCGCACGCTGGCGCAAGGTGAGAAACATCACCGGCACCATGCGAAAGGTGGAGCCATTGGCAATGCCGGCGGCCACAAACAACAGGAGGAACATCAAGAAAAACCCCCAGAAGTAACCAGCGCTACCCTCCCCTGGCAAAAACTGCAGCACACCTATAACACCGATGATCATGGTTATAAAAGCCCACAAAGTAACGCGGGCACCGCCTAGTTTATCGGCCACCACACCACCCAATGGACGTGCCAAGGCGCCAAGCAAAGGACTGATAAACGCATAATGCATGGCGTTTACATCGGGAAATAACATGCCGGATAGCAATGGAAAACCGGCGGCAAAGCCGATAAAGCTGCCGAAGGCACCCAGATATAACCAACACATCAGCCAGGTGTGTTTGCGTTTAAAAATAACGGCTTGCTCACTAAAAGAGGATTTTGCCGAGGCGATATCATTCATCCCAAACCAGGCCACCACAGCCCCGATAACAATAAAGGGAACCCATAGCAAAGCGGCGTTTTGCAACCACAACAACTGCCCCGCCTGAGGCCCGCTTACGGCAATAATACCTTCGCCACCCAGCGGGCCTAACACGCTGCCAGCAATCACTAAGGGCGCCAGCAGTTGCGCGGCGGATACACCCAAATTGCCCAAGCCAGCATTCATACCCAAAGCGCCGCCTTTTTCGGCCTTGGGGAAAAAGAAACTGATATTGGCCATGCTGGAGGCAAAATTACCGCCGCCAAAACCGCACAGCAGTGCCAATATCAACATCACCAAATAGGAGGTTTGGGCATTTTGGAGCGCGACGCCAAGCCACAAACACGGCAACAGTAATGACGCTGTTGATATGGTGGTCCAGCGCCGTCCACCAAACGCGGGCACCATAAAGCTGTAAAAAACTCGCAGGGTGGCGCCGGATAATGCCGGTAGGGCCGCCAACCAAAAAAGCTGGTTGGGCGTGTAGGGAAAGCCCAGTTGTGGCAATTTCACCACCAATATGCTCCACAGCGACCAGACAGCAAACGCGAGGAATAAATTTGGAATGGAAATCCATAAATTGCGCCGCGCAATTCGCCGGCCTTTATTCGCCCAAAAATCCGCATCTTCTGGATACCACTCGTGTAAAACCAAAGCATCCGGGGTGGCAAGCTCGGGAAGGTCGGTAACCGTGCGCCCTTTAAACCACTCGCGCCGCTCCGCTTGGCGAATGGCATAGTGCATCCAAGCCAGCGAAACGCTGCAGATAAGAAACAGCAGCATAAAGCCGCTTTGCCAGATGCCGACAACATCGTTGAGCATGCCGAAGGTTAAGGGCAGAAAAAATCCACCCAGACCACCGATCATCCCCACCATGCCCCCCACCACACCAACGTGGCGAGGATAATAGGCGGGGATATGTTTGAATACGGCGGCTTTACCAAGCGACATGAAAAAGCCCAAGACAATAATCAGCAGCGTAAATACCGTTAAATCGACGGCGAGGCTAAAGCGTATTTGATGATCCACGCCGTGGATAATGTAATCCGTCGGTGGGTAGCTCAATAAAAAGGTGCAGATCACCGATGCCACCAAAGTCCAATACATAACTCTTCGCGCACCGTATTTATCGGACAACCAACCGCCGAGAATACGAAACACCGACGCGGGCACGGTATAGAACGCGGTGATCATCCCTGCGGCCACAACCGTCAGACCGTAAACTTCCATTAGGTAGTGGGGCAACCACAGGGCCAGTGCAACAAAAGCGCCGAATACAAAGAAATAATACAGCGCAAAACGCCACACGCGCAGCTGCGCCAGTGGCTGTAATTGGGTGCGCAACGGCATTCGGTTTTGTTGTCGAGTTTGGGCGACGGGATCGGGCTTGGCCAGCAGGATAAAACCCATTCCCGCCATTGCCATCACCGCTGCGTATACCTGCGCGGTGCCTTGCCAGCCAAGCCACAGCAGCAATAAAGGCGCACCGAAATTGGTTAAGGCAGCGCCCACATTGCCGGCGCCGAAAATGCCAAGTGCGGTGCCCTGCTTGCCTTGCTCGTACCACGCAGAGGTATAGGTGACGCCGACAATAAATGAACCGCCGGCCAGGCCGACGCCCAGAGCGGCCAGCAATAGCGTGGCGTAAGTGTCCGCAAGACTGAGGAGATACACACAAACCGAAGTGAGGAGCATCAGCAAGCCAAAAACCCACCGCCCACCAAAACGATCGGTGATAATGCCCAGAAAAATACGGCTGATAGAACCCGACAAAATGGGTGTGGCCATCAGCAAGCCGAGTTGAGTATCACTCAACCCCAATTCTTGCTTGATGCGAATTCCGAGAATGGAAAATAGTGTCCAAACCGCAAAGCAGAGGGTAAAAGCCAGGGTTGATAATCCCAAGGCTCGATGTTGATCGGTGTGTGAAACGCTTTTTATTAGGTTCATCCAGCCTCTCCATGAAACCTACCGGTATAGGAATTAATTTCATGGTAGAGAGCCGGCGGCGCTAAAACTATGATGCCTTGGTGGAAGACACCTTACCTCGCAGGAGGTAGGCTAGGCGCACTCCGAGATGCACTTAGGGACGCTCTATGGATTGTAAAATGTGCCTTCGCGCTGCAGATAAAACCAGCCGTTGAGAAGCAGACACAATGCGTAAAATAAGGCAAAACTGATCAGTGCTTGTTCCGGTGTTCCCCGCTGTAATTGGTCGGCAAGCAAGCCGGGAACATAAAACATACCGTATGCGGCAATACCGGCCATCCAGGTATTCAAATAGCGCAATTGGTTGGCGGGAAATAAACGCTCGATGGAAAACAATACCGCGACATGACCGGCCCCCGCCGCCGCAAACAGCGTAAATATCAGCATAAAAAATGGGAAAAAATATTGCTCCGGCTCCGCCGCTCGATAGGCAAGCGCCAAGTAAAAGGCGGCACCGGCCGCCGCCAACATCATCACCAAAGCGCAATACTGGGTTGTCCGTGCACCACCAAACCGTTCCGCCGCCCAACCACCGACAGGCCGCATTAATACGCCAACCAGCGGCGCCATCCAAACATAACTAAAGACTCGGGGCGCATTAGGGTTGGGTTGACGCAGGCCATCAGCGGCAGAGACATAGCCGAAGGTCCATTCCAGCACCAGGGGCAACGCGGCCGCCAGGCCCAAAAATGAACCAAGAGTCATCGAACACATGACGCTCATCACCCATGTGTGCTTGTTATTGAAAATACTGTAAGGCGAGTGCGCCGGGTTGTGCCGCGCCAGAGGGACCAAGCGCAGTAACGCCAGCATGATGATAACCATGGCCGCCAACACCAGCTCCCGGGACACCTGCAACCCCAAGCCATTGGCATCCGCCGGCAGGGTAAACCAGCAACCCAACAGACTCACCAGCAGCCCCACCCCTAGCGCCCAACCGACGGAGGTCCAACTCTGCCCAGCGGTTTTGGCAGGCTTGCGGGGGCGCGGCGCGGGGGTCGAGCAGCGCTGCTGCGCACCCCATCGCTGCCACACGCACAAGGTTGCCAGCAAAAAGACCAACACCATCAGCAGCAGGAACCACAGCCAACCAATGTTCGAAATCCACAGGGTTTCTCCCATGAATGCTCCGAGCAAGGTGCTGGCCACTTTTCCGTCGACCAGGGTGTGCCCGCCGAGGTGCCACAACTTGAACGTGACCACCCAGGGCAGCAGTATCTGACTTGCCGCCACCCCGAGCTGGCCGATATCGACGCCGAAAAAGGTGTGGTGCGGATGGCGATGCGGCAAAGTGCCAAGGCGCGGCAAAAACAAGGAATAGCAGCCAACCCCTATGCCGCTGAGCAACGCCAGCCCCTGCAATACCCACAGAGGCGCTTCGCGTTGCAGTGCCGTTGCCATGCCCAGGCTCGAAATCATTAGCAAGGTCATGGGCAACGCCAACGCCCACGGCGAGGTCGATTGGGGCAGCATAAATCCCAAGGTAATCCGCAGACTGCCGCCCGCCATGCCGGCAATCGCTATAAGGGAAAAAAGCCCGTTGAGCGTATAGGGAAAGCCCACCTGCAGCAGCAAGACGGCGACAACGCCCCAGCTCAACCACACGCCAACCCCACAAACCAATGAGGCGCTGAGCAATCCCCCGTACACATGCGCCGGTACGCCGTCTCGACCATGTCTGAGTTCCGAGTGCAGCATGCAAATAGCCCGCGTTCTAGGGTAAAGGGGAAAGGTCGGCACGTTTCACTATGCAGATTCCCGCCCCCGCGCTCAATTATCCTTTGGGGTTAACCAATACGACTTACGAGCTTTTGAGTAGTACCTATTTAGCAGTAGCAGCAAGAGACAAAAAACTCTTTGGGGATACCGCGAACCACCCAGGGGTCATCACCCTTGCCAAGACTTCTTCCCAGCCAGCACAATGCTCCACAAAGACTTTTTCTCTTCAATCGGAGACCTATCATGTCGCAAAGCTCCACCGTATTACTGGTCGATGACCACCCATTGCTGCGCAAAGGCCTGCAGCAATTGCTCAGTTTGGCGGACGATCTGGAGGTTGTTGGTGAAGCGAGCAATGGTGCAGACGCCATTAAACTCGGGGTTGAACTGGATCCCGACCTCATCCTTCTCGACCTGAATATGCACGAGATGGACGGCTTGGAAACCTTAACTCGCCTGCGTGATGAAGGCGTCACCTCGCGCATCGTGATGCTGACCGTTTCCGATGCCAATGAAGATGTTCTGGATGCTATCAGGCGCGGTGCCGACGGCTATTTGCTCAAGGATATGGAGCCGGAGCAATTGCTTGAGCAAATTCAACGGGCGCTGCAGGGTAAGCTGGTAATGAGTGAGGCGGTGACGCAAGTGCTGGCCCGCGCTGTTCGCAAACCGCAAAAAAATCCGCACGCCTCCCTGGAAAGCCTCACCAGTCGTGAGCGCGAAATTATCAAACTGATTGCCAAAGGCTTGAGCAATAAATTAATTGCGCGAGAATTGGATATTTCCGATGGCACGGTAAAAGTACACGTCAAACACCTACTTAAAAAATTAGGCCTGCGCTCACGGGTTGAAGCCGCCGTCTGGATGGTTAATCACAAACCTACTGAATGAGCGATCAAAAAAACAGAGTGAAAAAGTAGAGGTAAGACCGGTGAAAAACTGTTGCGATGAACAGCATTTATTACCCATAGAAGATGCATTGGCGCAAATGAAAACGCGCGTGAACGCGGTGAACAGCACAGAACGGATCCACCTTACACAGGCTCTGGATCGAATCTTGGCAGAGGATCTTACTGCGCGCATCAACGTGCCCGCTCACGCGAATTCTGCGATGGATGGCTACGCCATTTGTATCGATGACACACAAACGCCATCGACAAATTTTCGCATAATCGGCAGCGTTTTGGCCGGCCATTCTTTTAACGGCAAACTCACTGCCGGAACCTGCATACGCATCACCACTGGCGCCCCCATTCCTGCCGGTGCCAACTGCGTCGTCATGCAAGAAAATGTCGACCTTATCACCGCCGGAGACGACCAATACATTCGGCTGAAGCACACACCTCGACTGGCGGACAATATTCGTCAGCGCGGCGAAGATATTGCCGAGGGCGATGGGGTGATTCAAAAAGGCAAGCGTCTGAACCCTCTGGATATTGGCCTCATTGCATCGCTGGGTATTGCGGAAGTTGAGGTGCTCCGACGCCTGCGAATTGCCGTGGTTTCCACGGGTGACGAGCTGATACCACCGGGCGACGCATTGCCTCCCGGCCACATTTATGACAGTAACCGCTACGCCATCACCGCCCTACTCCAGCGCCTGAATGTTGAGGTGATGGATCTGGGTTTACTCCCCGATCAGCCCGACACCATTCGCCGCACCTTTGCTCGCGCGGCGGAGCAAGCCGACGCAGTCATCTCCAGCGGTGGCGTTTCGGTCGGCGACGCGGATTATGTCAAAGACGTTTTAGCGGAATTGGGGCAAATTAATTTCTGGAAAGTGGCCATCAAACCTGGAAAGCCTTTTGCTTTTGGTCAATTAGGCAAAAGCGTTTTTTTCGGTTTACCTGGTAATCCTGTTTCCGCCATGGTCACCCTGCATCAACTCGCCCTTCCCATACTTCGGCATATGGCGGGAGAAACGCTAAAACCCACGGTAATGTTCGCGGCAACCACCGCATCGAAGATAAAAAAACGATCCGGCCGCACCGACTATCAACGCGGTCAACTCAGCGACAGCCAGGGCAGTCTCTACGTCAACACCACCGGCGCGCAAGGCTCAGGGGTTATGACCTCCTTCAGCAATGGTGATTGCTACATCATTCTGGACCGCGAGTGTGGCTCGGTGGAGGAGAACAGTCTCGTTAGTGTTCTTCCCTTCGATCGCTTTATTCAATAAAGCGATCAACACGCCACTCACACTGCTGCTCCGTTCACCATACCTCCGAAGAGATAGTGAAACTGTCACTTGAGGCGAATAATAATGCCTTCACCTTCGCGCTATTGTTGACATCAACAAAGGTGCCCCCCATGTTGATTGATCAGTTTGCGCGTCGTTTTACCTATCTGCGTTTATCCGTCACCGAAGCCTGTAACTTTCGCTGCAATTATTGTCTCCCTGAAGGCACAGATTGCAGTACCGCTCGCCGCGCACAGGATCTCACCCTGACGGAAATTCGCCGCTTAGTAACTGCTTTTTCGCAACTGGGAACACGCAAAGTTCGCATCACCGGTGGCGAACCCTCATTACGCCGCGACCTAGCCGATATTATCGCCACCTGCAAAGCCGTTCCCGGCATCGAACAGGTAGCGCTGACCACCAATGGCTATCGCTTGCTGCAAGACTTGCCTGCGTGGAAAGCCGCCGGTCTGGACGCTCTCAATGTGAGTGTCGATAGTTTGGATGCTGTCCGCTTTCAATTGATCACCGGCCACGACAAATTGGAAAAAACCCTGAAAGGCCTGAGCTTGGCCGAAGACCTTGGGTTTTCCAAATTAAAAATCAACAGTGTGTTAATGCGGGAGTTTAATGACGACGCATTGGATAATTTTTTTGAATTTGTCCGCACGCGCCCGCTCACTGTTCGCTTTATTGAATTAATGCAGACGTGCGACAACAGTGAATTTTTTGCGCGGCACCACTTGAGTGGAATGAATATCGTTGAACGCTGCCTGTCCCTGGGCTGGCAGGAGCGCGACCGACTGCCTCATGGAGGACCTGCCCGAGAGTTTTTTCATCCAGATTATTGCGGTGGCATAGGGCTTATCATGCCCTACAGCAAAGATTTTTGTGCAACCTGCAATCGTCTGCGTGTATCCAGTGACGGAAAGTTATTTCTGTGTCTTTTTACGGATGATCACCAAAGCCTACGTCCGCTATTGCAGAGCGACCAGCAGTTACCTGAGCTGATGACTCATCTACAACATCAAGTCCACGGAAAACGTATTTCCCACGATTTGCATCGCGGCCACACAGGCTCCACCCGCCAGCTGGCAATGATCGGTGGCTAACTGTTCTTTTTTCTGTTTTTCTGTTTTTGGAGATGCCATGTCACATTCTTGCCCAAGTCAGCACATTCCTTTAGCCATTTCCGTGCTCACGGTATCTGATACCCGTCATTATGAAAATGACATCTCGGGCGATTATTTAATTGACGCACTAACAACAGCGGGGCACTTGCTCGCCGACCGCGTGCTAGTCAAAGATGATATTTATCAAATTCGCGCCCAGGTATCCCAATGGATTGCCAACGAAAAGATTCAAGTAATTTTGATTACCGGGGGAACTGGCTTTACCAAGCGGGATTCAACACCAGAAGCCATTATGCCTTTGCTGGATAAACACATCGAAGGCTTCGGCGAACTCTTTCGGCAACTTTCGTGGGCAGAAATCGGCACCTCAACCATCCAGTCTCGCGCCCTCGCGGGCCTCGCCAATCACACCCTGGTTTGCTGCCTGCCGGGGTCTACCGGCGCGTGTCGAACAGGATGGCAAGGCATTTTGGAAAAACAACTCGACGCTCGACAAGGTCCCTGTAATTTTGTTTCTCACCTAAGCCAAAAATCCGCCTGTGAAACCCGGAATTAGCGCTCTTAGGTTTAGAGCTTCATGGGCAGAGCAAATGGTTGCTGATGGTGAACAAATAAAAAGGGAGCGGCTGCTCCCTTTTTTTAGAAACGAAAATCCATTCCAATACCGGCGTAGCTATTATCCACTACATCTCCGGCGACACCTTCATCTTCCGCAGTTATGGCGGTATAAAAGCCGTACACTTTAACGTTTTTACTGAGCTTATAATCCGCACCTATGCTCATTGACTCGCTTTCATCTGTGGTCAAACCTGTTCCATAACTGAAGGCGATTTCAGATTGGGCATACTGTGCTTTAAGGGCCCACTTGCTGTTCAGGTTGTACAGTGCGGATACCATCCAGGCATCTTGACTGTCTGCACCCTCTGCTTCGTATTGCTCATATAAGAGACCCAGCTGCCATGCGCTGATATCGTATTGTGCAATTGCCCGCAGCGCTTCAGCGTTTTCCGCTTCTACGTCCTGGTCGAATGCTAAAGCCAAATAGAGGCTGTCCGAGGTGTAGGTCAGAGAGAGAGACTTGCCGTCGTCCCGATCTTCATCTTCGCTCGCTATATAGGCCAAGTGTGCAACAAATCCACTGGCGGAAGGCGATGAATACATCACGGTGTTATCGGTACGGTTGTCGTTGGGGGAGATGTAGTTTTTGATATCACCGCGCAAATCGTTAAATAAATCGACTTTGTTTTGTGCGTTTTTAAGCGGGGTATCGATGTGGCCACCGATGATCTGACCAAAATCGCCTTTAACTCCGATAAAAATATTGCGCTGCTTCAAGGCATCATCGTCGTTATCATCCACATTGGCTTCGTATTCAAACTGGTAAATGACTTCCACCGAATCATTCAGCTTTTCGGAGCCTTTAATACCGACTCTCGATGAGTTGCTTTCCAGTGCGCTGTGGCTGGTATCGCCTTCCTCCACCCATTCCAAAGAAACATTGGCCTTTCCGTACAGAGTAATGTCTGCCATAGCCATTGCAGGTGCAAGGCTAGCCAATGTAACAAATACACTCAGTTTGTTTTTCATAAACACTCCCAAAAGAAAGCCACAAGGTGGCGGATACAATGCTATTTCTACGGCGAAGCATGGCAATGGCGCGCAATATAGGCGCTAAATATGACAGCCAGATGACAGGCCTATGGCGTAGGAATCAGTGCTTTATCGAAAGCCATGAGCTTGAGTATCAAGCATCGTCTTTGGTCTTTGGCTTGGTCTTAGGTTTGGTCTTTGATCTTTAGTCTCAACCACAGCCATTAGTATCAACAAAGACTCACCAAAAAATTTGACACAGATTAACAGGTTATAAGAAAAAGGGCCGCATATGCGGCCCTTTTCGTTAGTGGTAGCTTGTCGTCACCAATGTCATAATTCCGCTGGTGGCTGATCTGCGGTTACCGGGGTGGCAATCTGTGAAAACCACGGGCATTTTCCGCTCATCAAACACCAGCCACCGATGGCTAGCCCAATCAGTATGAGCAGCAGCACCATAATCCTCCCCCAGGGAGTTTTCTTTTCTGCGTAGGGGTCGGCCAGATTGCGGCGTGAGCCCGGTGGCAGTTTTGCCACTTCCGTCAGCTTGCCGCCGAAGGGGACATTGATTTTCACTTGACCGTTTACCGCCCAACCCGAGGCATCCAAAATCGGCCCCAAGTTGCGTTGACGCAGCTTCAGCCAGGCAATAAAGACCGACGGCCCGCTGATTAGCAACAAAAGTCCTACAAGACCTACAGGCATCAACCAGCCGAGACCAAAAAAGGCTTGCAGGAGCAGGCCAAGCGCGGTGGTAACACCCCCGACGGCGACACCCAGAGCGGCCACAACGCCTATATCAATCTTCGGTTTTGGCCCCGCCTTTGCGGCAGCGGGATCGGTCGTGGTCAGAGTTTTCTCGGCGGTACTCTGCAGCAGCGTTTCGCTCGACTTTTCCGCATTAGCGGCGCTTTTTGAGGCCTGCTCTTCCACAAAGCGGATCAACTTTTTATAAGGCGAGAAAAACGCCTGGGGAATGCTGATGGGGTTCTCGATCAGCTTGGTGATGGTGGCATCCCAATCCTGTCCCGCACGGTCGTAGAACACACCATTGCGACCCACCAAGAGATAGTCCGCTTCGCCGCCGGTAAAGGCGACGACTATGCTTTTCTTTGCTCCGTCGGACCGAGTGCAATCGCAATAGGCAAGGAAGCATTTGCTAAGCCCCGCCAGTACAGCGTGTTTGGCAGGGTCGTGCACCTCAATACAAAGATCACAGGCGCGACCGTCCAGATAGAGCGTCCCGGCTTCGAAAACTGCACGGTTTTCGTTGGAGTAAAAGTCGGTAAAGTTGACGAAGTTGTTGAGTAGTGAGACGAGATGCAAGCGCAAACGCAATAATTTTTCCACCGCCGCAAACGCTTGAACCTGTGGTTGTATCGCCAAATCCTGGCGAATCAAATCCTCTAAAGCCTCTTTATGGGTACCCTCAAGAACTTCCTGAATGCGCTCGGGCGTCAAGGCGGCTACCTCTTTACCGCCCTCACTGGCGAGCCACGCCTGAAAGGTGTCGAAACGCTGCTTCAATTCCTGCCAGTCTTCAAAGGACAGCCTGGGCAGATCGCCGGCCAAAGGAATGACGACATCACGCTTAAAGGTGGTTATTGCCTGCTCCCACGCCGGGTTGACGCCCTCATCCAATGGCAAAACGGCGTCAACCGTCACCAGCGCCAAGGGGAAATCCGCAAACTCATGACAATCTGCCGACAGCGCCTCGGCGGACAGCGCTGTCCACGCCGCCGCCGGCTGGTTGAGTTGCTCCACTGCGCGGGGATCAAAACGACTGGCCCGGCAGCGGCTGAAATAGTCGTCGATTTTCTCGCGCACCGGAGTCAAGGCCGCGTAAGCGGTTTTGCAGTCCACCGATTTGAGCCAATCCGTGTTGCCCTGCTCCAGCCAGGTCGAGCGCGCACGCACGGCCGCATAAAATTTTTCCACGGCGGGTAGATCAATGCCGGGTTTGCCCGAGGCATCCATAATGCCCGGACACGCCATCTGAATGTCTTCGATCAGCGCTTTCAGTTCTGTATCGTCAGTGGAATCCGTCAGTATGACGCCGTCGCCGTTTAGCGGGGCAACGGTAATGGCGGCCTGCTGGGATTCCGCGTCCGCCAGGGTGATCAGGCTCTCCTCCGGCTTGCCGAGAAACCGCAGCATGGTTTTAGCGCTGGCCAATATGGCAGCCCCCTCGGCATCGGCTTCATCCAACTCCGCCAGGGGAATCTCTGGCGCAGGCTGCAGCAGTAGATCAGGACTCTTGAGGCACTGGGTTGCCCATTTTACCGCTGCGAGAATTTCCGGTACTCGTATCCGCCCATCATTATCCGTATCTATAAGCCGTAGGGTTTTTTCATCGAAGAACAAACCCTTCACCGGACAGGCCAGCGCCGCCCAGAGTTTTGGGTCTAATTCGTCCAGGTGTTTCAAGTCCTCGCCGGAACGCAGAAGTACTTGGTCGAAGTCGCCAATACGAGAAAAATTCCAAGGATAAGGAGTGCTCATGCAAAGGTCCTTTAGGAAGGAAAGAGGGAAAACGGCGGCAATCATAATCCGAGCGCCCACAACTGTCACCCCAGCACAGCAGAGCGCCGATCTACGTCAACCGAGAATCGATTGGAGGCAGCCCCCTTGATGCCTTAGGGTTGCTGGCTTTCTTCCCACAGTTTGTCGAGGCGTTTTGCCGACACGGGTGCCCGCGTTTTTAATGTCTGGGCAAACAGCGACACACGCAACTCTTCCAGCATCCAGCGAAAGTGTTGCCAGGCAGCCTGTTGACGATACGCCGCTTCACCTTCTTTATGCAGACGAGCGCTGTGCTTTTCCCAGTATTGATGAAGTTGGCGGGTGGCGGATTTATCTTTTTGAATATCCATCGGCGCTTTTTCCAGGCGCACCAGAACGGCCTTTAAATACCGCGGATACTGCTCCAGCCATTCCCAGGGCACCTCGCTCATAAAGCCCTTAAAAATAAGCTGTTCCAATTGCTGGTGAATATCGGCAAAGGTAGTGACCAACATTAATGGGTTGGCGGTGGTTTTTATTTTTTTGCGAATCTGTACCACCAAATCCAGGATCTTCAGCAGCAAGCCCTCGTACTCATTGGCAAGTTGTACCAGGGTGTTTTTGCCACGAGATAGGGCTTCGGCAAAGGCCTGTTCATCCCGGGGCACGGCAAAACCTTCCAAGCAGGCGCGATAAACGGCTCCGCGAATCATATCCTGCACCACCTCATCACGGCGTCCCAGGCTCATAATGCTAAGTGCCAT
>CAYTQQ010000015.1:0-8048 GCA_964440135.1 uncultured Cellvibrionaceae bacterium
GGTCGTGCGCGATTCGAACGCGCGACCAATTGGTTAAAAGCCAACTGCTCTACCGGCTGAGCTAACGACCCAAATTTTTTAACTAATTCTCAATGACGAGGACAACTACCTACTTGTATGCAGCGCAATTGCGCTGGCCTTGAATGTGGTGGGTCGTGCGCGATTCGAACGCGCGACCAATTGGTTAAAAGCCAACTGCTCTACCGGCTGAGCTAACGACCCAAAATCGGGAAACAAATCATTACTGACCCATTCTCCCTAAGAACCGTGCATGCAACTTTCACTGTACACGGCTCACGTTTACCGCAAGTCAGTTAATCTAACCGGCGACATTTAAGAAGGCGCGAATTCTACACACCCAAGCCACTGTACTGCAACCCTTTTTTTACAACCCCGCCCATGAATCAGAGCGTGACAATCAGCTAACTTTTTTCATTCGGCGCATGAAGAAATAGACAGTTAACCAAGAGCTTAAATTAAGGCCTTGGACGCCACCCCGAAATCGGCGTCAGCTCGCGTAAGCTGTCGGGTCCTTTACTTCCGCCTGCTCAAAGCCCTGCCGACGCAAACGGCAGCTTTCACATTTACCGCACGCCTGACCTTGGGCATTGGCCTGATAGCAGGACACGGTAAGGCCGTAATCCACACCCAAACGCTCACCCCACTGAATAATTTCCGCCTTGCTCAAGCGCATGAGCGGCGCACGAATCGCCAGGCGTCGACCTTCGCGGCCAGAGCGGGTCGCAAGATTGGCCATGACTTCGTAGGCAGCAATATAGTCGGGCCGACAATCCGGATAGCCGGAAAAATCCACCGCGTTAACCCCGATGAAAATATCGTCCGCACCAAGCACCTCGGCCCACCCCAGAGCAATCGACAGAAAAACCGTATTGCGTGCCGGCACATAAGTAATGGGTACGGTATCCGCTTCTGCTGGCGCGTCTTCGGGCACATCAAACGCATCATCGGTCAGCGCAGAGCCACCGATGCTGCGCAGATCAAGCTTGATAACCTTGTGCTCAAGACTGCCAAGGGCCGCAGCGGTGCGTTCGGCGGCCTCCAGCTCAACCCGATGGCGCTGTCCGTAATCAAAGCTGATGGTGTAACAGGCATAGCCCTCGCTCTGGGCAATCGCCAATACGGTCGTAGAGTCCAAGCCTCCCGAAACCAATACCACTGCTCTCTTTTGTGTCATATAAACCTCTCGCCCGCAGGCCCATCAGTGTCCAGGCGCGTCCTGCCACAGCAGTTTGTGGAGCTGCAATTGAAACCGAACGGGTAAATTATCAGCCAGAATCCACTCCGCCAGTTCCAGCGGTTGGAGTTCACCAAAGCAAGGGGAAAACAGTACCTCGCTCACTTTTTCGGCCAACTTATGTTCGTCTAACTTGAACCTTGCCCATTCATAATCTTCGCGGTTACACAGCACAAACTTCACCTGATCGTGCGGCAACAACTGCGGAATATTTTCCCACCGATTACGATGGGCCTCGCCGGAGCCCGGCGTTTTAATATCCATCACCTTTACCACGCGCGGATCGACCTCACCGATGGGCAGGGCGCCGCTGGTTTCAAGCGATACCTCATAACCCTGATCACACAATTGCGTGAGTAATACCAACGATTCGCGCTGCGCCAGGGGCTCACCACCGGTAACGCAGATATAACGGGGCTGATAACTGGCCACCTTGGCGCAGATAGCCTCCAGCGTCAGCCGCTCACCGCCGTAAAACGCATATTCCGAATCACAGTAGCCGCAGCGCAGCGGGCAGCCAGTAAGACGGACAAATACCGTCGGCAGCCCGACTGTCTTGGCTTCACCTTGCAGGGAATAAAATATTTCAGTGATTTTAAGCGTGGTTTGCGTCATGGCATGAATCATATCGACAGCGGAAAGCCGAACAGATCGCTTTCCGGGAAAGGCTGCGCAGTTTACCCAAAGTACCTCGCGGAAGCGAGAAATGTCCGTTTCATAACGCGCCTTCAGCCCCGTGCTGGCCGCTTGGGCCAAGGTTGGCGCCCAAGCATCAGCCGTTAAGTTCATTGCCCCACCGCGCGCGCAGCGGTATGCTGGTTCGTTTGCACTTCTCCCTCAAATTTTGAGTCAACCGACGTCTGGCATTGCATTAACCGTTATGAAACCGACCAAGACCAAGCGCGAACTGCGTGATGAGCTCGAAAATCAACTGAAGGAATTCCTGCAACAGGGTGGCGCGGTTAAAGCGGTGCCTCAGGGAGTGAGCGGCCGGGAAAATACCGGTGAACCGCTCAAAAGCATCTTTTCCGGCCAGACCAGTGAAGATCGTACGCTGGTACCGGAAGTCGTTGCTGCGATTGAAGCGCGACGTAAACCCGCGCTGACCAGCAAAGCCCTACACCGGCGACGCCCCAAAAAGAAAATAATCCTCGATGATTTTGGTCAGCCCTTGCGCTGGGAATGGGTGGAGGAATAAGTCGTGCTCACCCCCTTAACGCTTTGCTGAGGCACACCATTGGTAGATCAGCTAGCCAGTTATAGATCAGGTAACCGTTTGGGATGTAACCCGGTAGTGATCCACTGTTCTCACCATGGTGTGCCTCATCAGCGCTACTGCTTGTTAGCACTATTTAGCACCACTCTCCATACTATTTACCTGGCACCACGAAGGAGACTCTGATGGCAGTTGCTCTGGTCAACGCAAAAATTTTTACCGGGGAGGAATGGCTGCTTGAGCACGCGGTAGTGATCGCCGCTGCAAAAATCGTCGACGTGTGTCCGCTGACCCAACTGACCACTCACTACCCCTCCGTTGATTTGCAGGGAGCGCGACTGATACCGGGGTTAATCGACACCCAGGTCAATGGCGGCGGTGGGTTGCTGTTTAATGATGCCCCCACGTTAGCAACCTTGCGGACCATCAGCGCAGCCCACCGTCGCTACGGCACCACTGGTCTGTTACCGACCCTGATCAGTGACGATCTCAGCGTCATTCAACAAGGTATTGCCGCTGTAGCCCAGGCGCTGGACGAGAATCTTCCCGGTATTCTGGGCATTCATCTGGAAGGTCCCTTTTTAAATCCCGTAAAAAAAGGCGTTCATAACGCCGAAAAATTTCGCACGCTGGATGACGAAGCCATTGCGCTACTAAGTTCGCTAACGCAAGGCCGCACCTTGGTAACGCTGGCACCCGAGCTCACTACACCTCCAGCGATTCGCCAACTGGTTAACGCCGGCGTGATCGTGGCCGGAGGACACAGCGGCGCAACCTACGCGCAAACCCGCACCGCCCTCGCCGCTGGACTGCGCAGTTTTACTCATCTGTTTAATGCGATGACGCCGTTAGCCAGCCGCGAACCCGGCATGGTTGGGGCTGCCTTGGAGGATGAACAGAGTTGGTGTGGAATTATCGTGGATGGTCATCACGTGCATCCCGCGAGTCTTAAAATTGCGCTCGCAGCCAAACCCAGAGGCAAACTTGTGCTGGTGACGGATGCAATGCCGAGCGTCGGTGCAGTCGATAAACATTTCACCTTGTACGGCGAGCGGATACACGTTGAACAGGGCCGCTGCACCACCGCCGATGGCACCTTGGCCGGTTCTGACCTGGATATGCTGGCAGCGGTGCGCAACACCATCGCCCTGTTAGCCGTCCCCTTTGAAGAGGCGGTACGCATGGCGAGCCTCTACCCCGCCACGCTCCTTAATCTCCATCATGAGTTGGGCGCTATTAAACCCGGCATGCGGGCATCGATGATCGCGATCGACGACAATCTGAACCTACGCACGAGCTGGATTGATGGCGAAGAATCCACCAAATGAAACGGCACACTGTTAACTTGGCGAAAACTGTTGACGCGCAAAATGGATGGCACCAGCTTCCGGCAGATCCACCGGATCGCTGAGCCGCGCCGCCACCTCCGGATGCAACCAGGGCGTCATCGGCGCCGCTAAACCACCAATAAATGACAGTCGTTTTGGCCCCTGCTCTCCCAGCTTATGCGCCAGCGCCGATAGGTATTGGCCACCATCGCGCAACAGGTTAATTGCCAACATATCGCCGGCCGCGGCAGCGCGAAAAACACATTGCGCCAGCTGCGCATAATCGCTGGCTTTGGCAGTGGCTAACCGGTCCACAATCATGACGCCTTCCGCCTGCAAGTGCTCGCCCAGCCATGCCGTCAATTGTGTTTGTTCGCCGAGCCCATCGGCCGCCAGCAGCACCGCCTTGACGGCTTCAAGACCGAGCCAGGCACCGCTGCCTTTATCGCCCCATAAGAATCCGTGGCCGCCATAGACCGTCATACGCTCACTCGCCACCACGCAGCCACAGGAACCGGTGCCGGCAATCAGCACTGCACCATCGCCGCCACCATGCGCGCCGAGACAGGCAATATGTAAATCTGTGGTCAGATACATGGCATGAAACGGATGCTGCCACTGGCTTACTGCCTGATAAACACTGGGTAGGTTAACGCCCGCCAAACCCAAGCCCGCGACCAGCCTTGAGCTCGCAGTTAACGGTAAGCCGGCAGCAGCAAGCGCCAGTTCGGTAGCGGCCATAATGGACGCTTGCGCTGAATGTAAACCGTGAACGGGATTGGCCGGACCACTGATGCCCGTGCCTATGACCTCGCCCGTCGCTGACGTTAACCGTGCGCGACAGGTGCTGCCGCCGCCGTCGATACCCAGATAAAAAATGTCGTTATTGGTCGAGGTCATTGCTGCGCTCTTTGTTGTTACAAAATCCAACGTTCGAATAAAAAAAGGGCCACAACTATGTGGCCCTTTTGTGCGTGCTTCAACTGTTATTTATTCCATGAGTGCCGCGCGTAACTTTCTCAGACTTTCCTGTAAATTACGGCTGTTTTCCGGCCCCATACGCAACAGCAGCCGTTGCGCTTCAGAGGATTTTTCCAGCGCCGGGTCAGCATACTCATAAAACACCTTGGGTCTTACCAGCAACACTTCATCCTCAATCACTGAGGCTGCCAGAATATTATCTATCGCTGCAATAAATACCGAATGGAAGTTACCTTTGCGCAATCCCATCTCCGCGTAAGCTTCTTCCAACAACGGGTAGAAGCGTTTGTAGAGCGCCATCACCTGATCGGTATCAAGGTTGGCCAGCAGGCTCACATAAGGATCGTAGCGCTGATAATTTTTAGATGAGAGGCGATACTGCTTAGGTTCACCATCAACGCCCGGCAACTCTTCAGCAATAAAGCCCGCCGAAGGGGACACGATAGGGCGGTACTCGTGCACCACTTTGCCTTCTTCAAGCGCATTAATAGCCCGTACAAATTTGCGTACCACCTCATCGGGAACCGCGTACTTAAGTGCCTGCTGCGATAGCCCCTGAATCGCCGACAATACATTGGTGTCGCTTTCATTTAAGGCAGGCAGGGGTACAGTGGTTACTACCGGTTCGGGCGCTTCATAAACAACCTGAGGCTCCGGTTCCTGTACCGCAGCGGGCGGGATGACCGCTACCGGCTCAGAAACAGGG
The DNA here is from genome assembly GCA_964440135.1 of uncultured Cellvibrionaceae bacterium. GTDB lineage: Bacteria > Pseudomonadota > Gammaproteobacteria > Pseudomonadales > Cellvibrionaceae > Cellvibrio. The sequence goes on from CAYTQQ010000015.1 coordinate 5,487, forward strand.
ATCGGCTCAAATGGTTGAGGCTCCTGAGTGGATCGCCAATACCATACCAACAGTAAAATCAATGCGATCACTGCAGCAGTAATAACGACCAACAATGTCTTTTTAGAATCGGACCGCATTTCGTCGTCTGCCTGGGCCATACCTCATCCTGCTTTATTAAGAGTAAAACGTGGTGATATGACCCGCTCCCCTTACAAAGAGTTCAATTGCAAAAACTCGCGTCAAACCTGGCAGAATAAATTGCGCCGATTTTAGAAATAGCTTAGGCTACATAGCAATTAATCTCATTTGCATCTCATTCCATTTATGAATTCACCCTCACTTCTTCCGTCGCTGCGACTCGACCAGTGTCGCACAGGCGATTACCTGCGTATTACCGAATTAATCCCTCAACCTTTGTTCGGCTCCCAGGATGAGCGCGTCACTTTACGGTTACGCGAGTTGGGCTTTTTGCCGGGCACCGTTATTAAAGTCATCGGCGTTGGCGTTCTTGGGCGCGACCCCTTGGCAGTCTTAGTCAGCGGCTCCAAGTTCGCCTTGCGGCGGGCGGAAGCGGCAAAAATCAAAGGCGAGGCAGTTACTGCCGCTACGCCTGCTGAACAAACTCAGGGAGAAGTGGGACGATGAGTGCGGCTGAACCTTTTCGCGTCGCCCTGGTAGGCAACCCTAACTGCGGCAAGACTTCTCTGTTTAATCGTCTCACCGGTGCGAAAGCCAAAGTGGCCAATTATCCTGGTGTCACCGTTGAGCGGCGCTCCGGTTTTGTCACTGGTCTGGATCATGCGGTGGAACTGCTGGATCTGCCCGGCACCTACAGTTTATTTGTCGCCTCTCCAGATGAGCAGGTTGCCCGCGATGTAATCCTGGGGGATGTGGCGGGCGAGCCCCGACCGCAACTACTGATTGCCGTCGTCGATGCCACCAATCTGCACCTTGGTTTGCGCCTGGCGATGGAGCTTAAAAGCCTGAATCGCCCGCTGGTGCTGGCCATTAACCAAGTGGATGCTGCCGCGCGCCAAGGTATCAAGATCGATATCGCGGGGCTGGAAAAAGACCTGGGCATACCGACATTGGAAACCATTGCTATCCGTCGCGATGGGGTCACCGCCCTCCAAAAAACCCTCGATGATTATGCGCATCAGGCCCGCACTTCAGATAACCAGCTACTGAGCCTGAGCGAGCGCCCGGAATCGGTCGAAGCCCTGTACCACCGTATCGACGAACTGATGGCGCGCCATGTTCAGCAACCGACCGAACCACCGGTCTGGCAATCCCGTCTTGATGCTATCGCGATGCATCCGGTAGTAGGCCTGATCTTGCTGCTGGGCACGCTGTTAATGGTGTTTCAAGCCGTATTTGCCTGGGCGACCCCGATCGTGGAGCTTATTGAGGGCGGCGTAGAATTTCTGGCGGGAACGGCGGAGACTCTGCTACCAGAAGGCATATTGCGAGATTTTATTGCGCAGGGATTGATCGCCGGCGTGGGCGGGGTAATCGTATTCCTACCGCAAATTGTCATTCTCTTCTTATTTATCTTACTGCTGGAAGATTCCGGTTATCTGACCCGCGCCGCGTTTTTGCTGGATCGCCTGATGCGCGGTCTGGGACTGTCCGGCCGGTCGTTTATCCCGCTGCTCTCCAGCTTTGCCTGTGCCGTACCGGGAGTAATGGCCACGCGCACCGTGCCTGACCCACGCGAGCGGTTTATCACTATTATGGTGGCGCCGCTGATGACCTGCTCCGCGCGCCTGCCGGTCTACGCCTTGATTATCGCCGCGTTTATTCCCAATCAGGCGGTCTGGGGTATTTTTAATCTGCAGGGATTAACCCTGTTTGCGCTTTATTTTGCAGGGATTATCAGCGCGGCACTGATCGCGTGGATTATGCGTCGTCGGCAGGGCCGGGATGAATATCCGCTGTTGCTGGAGCTCCCTAATTATCGCTGGCCAATGCTTTATCAGGTTCTGATGGGCTTGCGCGAACGGGTGTGGATCTTCGTGCGTCGGGTAGGCACGATCATTCTGTCCCTGTCGATTGTATTGTGGTTTTTGTCCACCTATCCGGCGGCGCCAGCAGATGCGGTGCGCCCGGCGATTGAATACAGTTTTGCCGGCCAGCTGGGCATGTGGATGCAGCCACTGTTTGCCCCGCTAGGATTTAACTGGCAGATGTGCATCGCGTTGATTCCCGCGATGGCCGCGCGCGAAGTCGCGGTGAGCGCACTGGCCACGGTTTACGCGGTAGGCGGTGAAAGTGTTGATGCGGCATTGGGAGCCAGCCTTGCAGCCAGTTGGAGCCTGCCGGTTGCCCTCGCCTATCTGGCTTGGTTCGTTTACGCACCCCAGTGTATTTCCACCATTGCCGTCGTCAAACGCGAAACCAACTCCTTGTCAGCCACCTTATTTTTTACGGTGTATTTATTCGCTCTGGCTTACCTGGTGGCCTGGGCTACCTTTCAACTGGCTTCATTATTGCTGTAGCGGGTGATGCGATGTGGCAGGAAATTATTGTAGGTATCTGTGTAGCGGCGGCGGTGTTTTTTCTCGTGCGCCGGTGGCTGCC
>CAYTQQ010000015.1:8148-17721 GCA_964440135.1 uncultured Cellvibrionaceae bacterium
GGCAGTTCCCTAACGTATCAGCAAAACGCTTCACCGGGTCGCGGTGAATGCTATCGGTGCGGAATAATGAGGGAATCAAATGCGAGTCAAAATCAGTCAAGATGCAATGGAGATGCGCACGTTTATCGTGCTGCTGCTATTGGCGTCCTTAGGGTTTTTATGGATGCTCAAACCCTTCTTTGGCCCCATCTTCTGGGCGTGCGCTATCGCCATTATTTTTCATCCGCTCCAACAAAAGCTGCTGCGCCGCTTTCCTGATCGCCCCAATACCAGTGCGCTGCTCACATTATTTATCTGCATACTGATTGTGGTGCTGCCCGTCATTATGGTGATTTCCTCAGCGGTGAATGAAGGCCTGAGTCTTTACCAAAAGATCGAGAAAGGCGAAATCAATCCCGCGCAATATATAGAGAAGATCGACAACACCTTTCCTGCTGCCGAGGAATTCCTGGCAAACCTCGGGATTGAAGTTACCAAACTCAGAGACACCGTGGCTGATGCGGCCGTAACCAGCGGCAAATTTCTCGCCCGCCACACCCTGAGCATTGGTCAGAACGCGTTTACCTTCCTGCTGCATTTATGCCTCATGCTCTATCTCACATTTTTTATGCTGCGCGATGGCAACAAGCTGATCGAGTTGCTGGTGCGCGCCCTCCCTCTGGGTGATGAACGCGAGCGCATGCTGTTTGCCAAATTTGCCGAAGTGACCCGCGCAACCATCAAGGGCAACGTCGTGATTGCGGTGGTGCAAGGCTCCCTGGGCGGGTTTATTTTCTGGGTGTTGGGCATTCCGGGCGTTTTACTGTGGGGCGTGGCGATGGCCATCGTCTCGTTGATTCCCGCCGTTGGGCCTGCGCTTATCTGGTTGCCGGTTGCGGTGTATTTAATTGCCTTGGGAGAGATGATCGAAGCAGCGGTACTCATTGCTTTCGGAGCCATTGTGATCGGCCTGGTAGATAATATTCTGCGTCCGATTCTGGTCGGCAGAGACACCAAAATGCCCGACTACATCGTCCTGTTATCCACCTTGGGCGGCCTGGTTATCTTTGGCATTAACGGCTTTGTCGTCGGCCCCTTGGTGGCGGCCTTGTTCATGGCGTTTTGGGGCATTTTTATCCGCGAGATCAACCATGAGAATACCGCTATCCAGGTTAATGCTGATGCACCAGCACCCCACAGTTTAGCGTCGCCGGCTGATCTTCGGGAAAAATGGAACCATCGTTGAGGATCGTCGTGGTAGACTGCGCCCCTTTTTTACAATGAGCGGAACAAGTTATGTCGCAAGAGTACACCACTGTAGAACAACGGGTCAGCTACGGCGTCGGACGCCAAATGGGCGAGCAATTATTATCCAACCCTTTCGAAGGTATTGATGCGGCCGCTGTTGCAGCGGGTGTAGCCGATGCGCTCAACGCCAATCCCAGCGCAGTCGCTACCGCCGATCTCGAAGCCGCCTTCGCAGAAATCAGTCAGCGCATGCGCGCCAAAGAAGCGGAGCGCTCCCAGGTATTGGCCGCTGAAGGAGAAAAATTTCTCGCGGAAAATGCCGGCAAGCCCGGTATTACTGTGACTGAATCCGGCTTGCAATACGAAGTCGTTGTCGCTGGCAGCGGCCCCACCCCTACTGCCAGTGCACGGGTTAAAACCCATTACCACGGCACCCTGATCAACGGCCAGGTGTTTGATTCATCCTACGATCGCGGCCAGCCTATCGACTTCGCCGTAAACGGTGTTATCGCCGGCTGGACCGAAGCGTTGCAATTGATGCCGGTTGGCTCCAAATGGCGGTTGTATATCCCACAGCATCTCGCTTATGGCGCCCGCGGAGCAGGTGCCGCTATTGCTCCCTATTCCACCCTGATTTTTGACGTTGAATTGTTGGAAATTCTCGCCGCTTAATGGCTTGCTCTGCTTAACGTTTGCCACTTGATAGCACGGTTAAACGTTACAGGGTTTACCTGGCGCGGTAATGAATGGGCATTGGGCCACGGATCATCTGAACGTGGTCACACTTGGCTCCACCACTCCCGCTAACCGTGTTGCAGTACCTTCTGGTGCTGGCAAATTCTTGTTCACCGTAATTGCGATTTGGGTATTTCCATGTGGTTTAAGAACCTGCGTTTGTACCGTCTGACTGAAGCCTGGACACTGTCGGCGGAAGAACTGCACATCCTGCTGGATAAACACATTTTTCAGCCCTGCGGCAGTCAGGATCAGCTGCGTTATGGCTGGGTACCGCCGCTGGGCCGCCACGGCAGCCAACTGGTCCACGCCACCAATGGCTACCTGATGGTATGCGCGAAAAGACAGGAAAAAATTCTTCCCGCTGGCGTCATCAATGAACAACTGGAAGAAAAAGTCGCCGCCATCAACGAAGCCGAAGCGCGCAGTCCCAGCCGTAAAGAGCGCCAATCACTCAAAGACGAAATTATTTTTTCGCTGTTGCCGCGCGCCTTTACCAAATCCGCCTTGGATTTTGCGTATATCGCGCCGCAGGAAAAGCTGATTGTCGTCAATGCCGCCTCTGCCAAACGCGCTGAAGATTTACTCAGTGCACTGCGCGAAGCGCTGGGGAGCTTGCGTGCCATCCCCCTGACACCGAACAATATTCCAACCCAGGTCATGACCCATTGGCTGCGCACGGCGGAGTTACCGCCCGGCTTTATGCTGGCTGAAGAGTGTGAGCTGCAAGCGAGCAAAGATGGCCGCGTGGTCCGTTGTAAAAATCAGGATTTGCTCGCCCAGGAAGTCCGTAGCCATATTGATAGCGGCATGTTTGCCAGCAAGCTCGCGCTCACCTGGAATGACGCCATCGAATGCATTATCGACGACCAGCTGGCAGTGAAACGCCTCAAATTTGCCGATAAGATTCTGGCGCAGGCGGATGATCATAATCCCGAAAGCAAAGCTGAGCAGTTTGATATCGACTTCGCCATTATGACACTTGAACTGAAAGCGTTTATCAGTGCGCTCCTGGCTGCTTTTGGCGGTGAAAATTCGAGTGCTGCTACGGTTTAAGGGCGGTGCTGTGGATAATTTTTCGGCTGTGCTAAGATGCGCGCCTTTTTTAGTTTAGTTTGTCGAACTTCCGGATACTCATACTATGAGCAATAAAGTCGCTGTCATCATGGGCTCAAAAAGTGATTGGGCCACCATGGAAGCTGCTGTGGACATCCTGCAGCAGATGGGGGTGAGTTATCACACCGAGGTGGTGTCGGCTCACCGAACTCCCCTCAAGCTGACCGAGTTCGCCGAGCAGGCCGTGGAACAAGGCTATGCAGTTATCATTGCTGGAGCCGGAGGCGCCGCTCACCTGCCCGGAATGGTCGCTGCCCACACGCGCCTGCCGGTACTTGGCGTGCCAGTCCAAAGCAAAGCCTTAAACGGGATGGACAGTTTACTATCGATCGTGCAGATGCCTAAAGGTATCGCGGTGGGCACTCTCGCGATAGGTACCGCGGGTGCCTTCAATGCCGGCCTGCTGGCCTGTCAGATTCTGGCCCTCAACGATCCCACGCTGGCGGCCCGCCTGGAAGTGTTTCGGACAGCTCAAACTCAGGCCGTGTTGGATAATGCAGACCCGAGTGTGGAATAAATGACTAAGCAACGCGTATGGGTTTTGGGAGCCGGACAACTGGGCAGTATGCTGCAGACCGCCGGCCGCCCCCTGAATCTGGACGTTCGTCCTATTGCAATTGATGACTCGCATGCGCCTGCCGTACAAGCGGGCGATGTGGTGACGGCCGAGCGCGAACAGTGGCCGCAATCTGTGGCTACTGACACCCTCGCCGCACACCCCCGCTTTATCAACAGCACGGTATTCGGCCGCTTGGCAGATCGCAAAACGCAAAAAGAACTGCTCGATGAACTGGCGCTGGCGACTGCTCCCTGGACCTTTGTAAGCCCGGGCACTACCGCGGCAAACTTGCATGGGCAGTTTGGTTCCAAGGTATTGCTCAAGCGTCGCACCGGCGGCTATGACGGTAAGGGCCAGTTCTGGCTGCACCAGCCGACAGCCGAAGAAATCCCAGCGGATTGGCATGGCGAGTCTATCGCTGAACAGGCGATCAACTTTAACGAAGAAGTCTCCCTGGTAGGTGCACGAACCGCCGACGGGCAATGCGTCTTTTATCCGCTGACCCGCAATCTGCATCTGGGAGGTATCCTGCTTGGCTCAATCGCACCGCTGCCACGGTTGGCTCATTTGCAACCAATGGCAGAGGCCATGCTGGGCAAGCTTCTGCATCACTTGAATTACGTGGGCGTGATGGCAATGGAATGCTTCCGCGTCAATGATCAACTGATGATCAACGAACTGGCGCCCAGGGTACACAATAGCGGCCACTGGACGCAGGCCGGGGCGAGTATTAATCAATTTGAGTTGCATCTGCGGGCTATTACCGCTCTGCCCGTTGCGCAGCCGCTGGTGAAAGGCCCGAGCGTGATGGTCAATCTGGTGGGCGTGGAGCGTAACGATCAATGGCTGGCGGTTCCCGGAGCAGAGTTGGTCTGGTACGGTAAAGATGTTTTACCCGGACGCAAAGTGGGTCACATCAACATCACCCACCCTGACCCGGCAGTCATCAGCCGTTCCCTGCACGCTCTTGCCGGACTTCTACCAGAAAACTACGGTGCAGTTATCGAGTGGCTCGCCCGCGAACTGAGCTAAACCCTCACGCGGGGCCACCGGCCTCTATTTACCCGCCGCGGTAAAGCTGTAACAATCCCCTACTATTCACGCTCGTGTCGCGCTCTCGCTTGCGCCTTAGGCAGTTTCAGGATTTACAGTTTTATATGATTACCAGCACTAATATGCAGGACACTGCTCGCTGTTCGCACGATAAAAAAGTGTCTTGCGGTAATTGTCGATTAAACAGTATCTGTCTTCCTATCAGCCTGCACTTTGACGATATCGACCGCCTCGATCAGATTGTGCAGCGGGGTAAACCTTTGCAAAAAGGCGAATACCTGTATCGCACCAATGACACCTTCGGCGCGCTGTTTGCGGTTCGCTCCGGCGCGGTGAAAGCCTTTACGCTGAGTGATGCGGGCCATGAACAAGTCACCGGTTTTTACCTGCCGAGCGAAGTAGTAGGAATGGACGGCATCGCCGCGAATCGCTACACCAATTCGGTAGTCGCCCTGGAAACGTCATCCATCTGTGAAATTCCGTTCCAGCGCATGGAAGAACTCAGTCTGCAAATACCGGGGTTGCAGCGCAATGTGTTTCAAATGCTCAGCCGGGAAATCACCCAGGATCAGCAAATTATTGGCCTGTTGAGCAAAGGCAAAGCAGAAACCCGTATCGCGGCGCTGTTGCTGAGCATTTCCAGTCGCCATAGCCGACGCAATCTTTCAGCCACCGAATTTCATTTACCCATGTCGCGTACCGATATCGGCAATTTTCTTGGCCTGACGATCGAAACCGTCAGCCGGGTATTTACCCGCTTACAACAACAGGGGTTGCTCACGGTCGATAAAAAAGCCATCACCATCAACGATTTGGCGGCCTTGACTGAACTGGCCAATCCCTCCAATTAGGTTGTCTATGTCCCTCACCGACCAGCAATTACACCAGGCTTTTGCCGCGTTTGATGCGGCCAACCGCGAAGACCCTAACCACGAACTGGTTGATGGTCAGCCGCAACCCAAAGAACTGCTCTACGCGCAGCGGATGACGCACCAGCTGAATGAATTCTGTGCCGCTGCCTCGACCGTTGTGCAACTGGCGGCCCGCGCCCAGCACATCTGCCGCTGGAAGATTCCGCGCGCGGATTACCCTATGGATCGTGCCGGTTACCACCGCTGGCGTACCGATCTGGGGACCTTTCATGCCGAAACCGCAGCAGCTATTTTGACCGCCCAAGGCATTGACGTGGAGCTGATTGAACGAGTGAAGCTGCTGTTGCAGAAGCGAAAACTCAAACAAGACCCCGAAGTACAGCTGCTGGAAGATGTCATTTGCCTGGTGTTTATTCGCTACTATCTGGCAGATTTTGCCCGCAAGCACGATGAAGAGAAACTGCTCGATATTATCCGTAAAACCTGGAGAAAGATGTCTCTCAAGGGGCAAGAGGCTGCCCTCACACTTCCTTTGTCCGCGGAGCTGAATGAACTCATCATCAAGGCGCTGACACCCGATAACCATGCCGGATAAAAATATCCAATATCCATGTCCAACAACAATATTAATGTCCAACAACAATGCCCAATAACAATGAAAGTTAATCACCGGAAAGGATTATAAAAATGTATCTCGCGCTTAAACATCTGCACATGACCCTGGCGTTGCTCACCTTTATCAGCTTTTTTATCCGCGGGATCTGGATGTGGCAATCTTCCCCGCTGCTGCATAAGCGCCTGATCAGAATCCTGCCGCACATCATTGATACACTGCTCTTGATTAGCGCCTTTGTCCTTGCCTTCCACCTGCGACTCACGCCCGGAGAAAACCCTTGGCTCATGGCAAAAATCGTGGCGTTGGTCATTTACATTGGTCTTGGCATTGTGGCCTTTAAACACTCCCAGCCCAACACCAGAAAATTGGCCTGGCTGGCCGCGTTAGCTGTTTTCGCCTACATAGTCACGGTAGCAATCACCAAGAATCCGCTTATCTTCTAAGCCGTCACTGGGCCCTCTCAGGGCCCGGTAAGCCTGCCCTTCTCTTTCCCGCCCTACACTGTAAGCCTTTCTTATTTTTCTCTCTCACTGCCTATTTCTTGACGTTGGTTTTAAAGTGATCTATATCACATAGCAGGTTGCACCCTTTAAAACATCTAATAACGAATGGCGCCTTCTATGAAAAAACTCAAAACCCTCTTAGTGTGTGTGTTCCTCCTTCCTGCTCTTGCCTGGGCGTGCGACGAAGAATGTCGACGGAACAAAGCAATGGCAGAGCATAATGTGACTTTTCCCTCCTATCTCAATGCCAGCTACTGCAAAACGACCAGCGTTGATTTTCTGATAGGCGCCCGCCGGAGCCTGCAAAGCTATTACGATGAACGCTTGAACTCAGCGCATCGGGGAGGCGCACGCAATATTAGAAACTTTCTGGAGCAGCGAAAAGAATGGCTGCAGGAATGCGATAAGTATTTATCACTGACCCAGCAAGGACGGGTGTTCCGCACCAAGGACACCAGCGACACCATTTTTGCTGCGATGACTTCGCTTTCGAGCGAGCTGGAACAGCTGATCGGCATACGGCGCACAGCTAATGAGGATGGTTTGGAGCTGACCACCGATGTTCGGGCAAGATTTGATGAGTTATTTAAATTGATTGATAGCCACCGCACTGACCTGCAATTGCGGGGCTTGCTCTAAATCGTTTAGATAACGGGTTATTCAGCGAAAGCAATAAAAAGCGCAGCCAGACTGCGCTTTTTTGATAGGGCGAGTAACCCGGTTCTAGCTGGACTTTTTAAGTGATAAAACACTGCGCTTGGGTTTATCCGGGTTTTCAGCAAAATGCTTGGCCTGAGCTTCGCGCTTTAAAATTGTAGGGGTTTTTGCATTTCGGGCGGGAGCGGCACGTCGCCAGCTGTTGTCCAGGCCTGACTCAGCCGCGGCTTTCGCCAAACACTCTAACCCCAGACGCAGCAATCGCGCTTGGTCGGCAAAGCTCAGCCCGACGGGAAATTTGCCGGGGTCAACGGCTGAAGGATCACGCGGATTACCTTCGACCTTCAACGTAAAACCGCTGGCGTGCGTCGCCGTTCCTGCCTCAGGATCGGCACTCCAATCGTTAAAATCCATAAACTTTCCGTTATGAAAAAATTAGGTCGCCATTAAATCACATGGATTAGTGACTTTACATTGGCAATTGACGAGTGGTCCGCAATTCGCCCGCTACTCAGACTCTGCCGCCAGCTTCACCTGAGCTGCTGCGGCCAACTGGGGCTGTTGCCGCTTGGGCGGCGGCGCACCGATATGGGTTTCATTGCGTAGCTTAGCCAGCTCAATCTGTTTTTGACGTTCGCTAAAGCGCTGTTTCTGATCCGGCGTCAGTTGGTCATAACAGAGCGGGCAGCTGACGCCCGGCATGTACTTGGGCGAGGCTTTATCCTCTTCTGTAATAGGATGGCGGCAGCCGTGGCATTGATCGTAATCACCTTTTTGGAGGTTATGGTTCACTGCCACCCGGTTGTCGAACACGAAGCATTGGCCGCGCCATAGACTTTCTTCTTCTGGCACTTCCTCCAGGTATTTAAGAATGCCGCCTTCGAGGTGATATACCTCTTCAAAGCCCTGGCTTTTTAAATAAGCCGTGGATTTTTCACAGCGAATACCGCCAGTGCAGAACATGGCCACTTTTTTATGCTTCGCTGGATCCAGGTTCTGTTCGACATAAGCGGGAAACTCCCGAAAGGTTTCTGTTTGCGGGTCGATCGCTCGTTCAAACGTACCAATGGAATATTCATAGGCATTGCGGGTGTCGATAACCACGACCTCAGGGTCGCTGATCAATGCATTCCAATCGCACGGCTTAACGTAGGTGCCCACAATCTGCTGGGGATCGATACCTTCGACGCCCATGGTCACGATTTCTTTCTTGAGCTTGACCTTCATCCGATAGAAAGGTGTTCCTTCAAAAAAGGATTCTTTATAGCTCAAGCCTTCAAAGCGCGGATCTTCACGAAGATAGGCCACCAAACCATCAATCCCTTCCCGGGAGCCGGACACGGTACCGTTAATACCCTCTTCTGCCAGCAGCAAGGTGCCTTTAAGGCCCAGTTCTACGCAGCGATCCTTGAGCTTGGGGGCAATGGCTTGATAGTCGGGAAGAGAGACGAATTTGTAGAGAGCAGCGACGACAATGGAACTCATAATGGGAATACTTCAGGGATAGTGACAAAAGACACGCATTATAGACGTTTATTTTTTAACCAACTACGGCAAGCGTTAATGCCTTGCCGGGTCAGTTTTGCTACCACCCAGGCAGTGGGGCGACGCGGGCACCGCTTCTATTGCGCGCCACTCTTCGGGGCTGTAGGTGTGTAACGCGAGCGCATGAACACCGTTTTGCAGCTCATGGGCAAGCGTGCCGTAAATCAGCTGATGGCGCTGAACCTGACGCTTACCGGAGAATGCCGCGCTTACCAGCACCACTTTAAAATGGGTTTCAGATTCCGGCGGCACACTGTGCATATGGCTTTCGTTAATGACCTCCAAATGCGCCGGCGTGAATGCCGCCGCCAGTTTGGCATTAATAGCCGCTTCAACAGGTTTCATGACGCACTCCGATTGAAAAAGGCCGCCATTTTAACGTGAACGGAGCTGTTATTGTTGATCTGAAACAAATTACCCTAGACTTGGGTCTTAACCGAGTACACCCATGAGCAGGGGCTCCCCATCGACAATTCACCTACACAGCAGCAAGACGGCCATGACTTTAAATAAAACCTATTTTTTTATCGATCGTCGGAGAAATCGCGAGCGGCGCGGCGAACAAGATACCTGCCGCCAATTGCCGATGGATCTTTACCACCGTAAGCGTCGACTGTCGACGGAGCGGCGCCAACCACATCGCACGCTGGAACAGGATTATTACGCGTTTATCGGTGAGCCAGACCCGAA
>CAYTQQ010000015.1:17821-34775 GCA_964440135.1 uncultured Cellvibrionaceae bacterium
CACATCGCACGCTGGAACAGGATTATTACGCGTTTATCGGTGAGCCAGACCCGAACACACGGCATTGAACGCTTCGTAAACTCAGGCAGCCTGTGCCTCGCTACAACCTTGGCCAACGACTGCCATAGAAGTCAGACGTGTTGCGATGGGTCAGCCAGCCAGGTGACTGACGTCGCAGCGGTGAGTGTATTTACCTTGGGTCTGTATTTACTTTGAGTCTGTATTTACTTTGATGCCTGTTCCGCCCTACTCTCTGGCAATCCCGCTGCAGTGGAAACCGCCATGTCCGATAAAATCCGTTCCGCGTCCCCTAACATTGTTGGGGGCGGCCCTAAAAAAATTCTCTACACCCTCGCCACCGTCGGCCGCATCGGTTTACTTAACTCGGCCAAAGCCCTCAACAGCCACAACGCGTGTAAAGCCTGTGGTTTAGGTATGGGCGGACAACGCGGTGGGATGACCAACGAGTTGGATGAGTTTCCCTCCGTCTGCAATAAGAGCATCCAGGCCCAGTCCACCGATATTCAAGGGCCCATTCCCCTGGAGATCTTTGAGCACCCGCTGGAAGACTTTGAGCAACTCACTGCCCATGAGCTTGAGCACCTGGGGCGACTGAACACACCGCTGTACAAAGCCGCGTCCGGCAACCGCTATCAACCCCTCAGCTGGGACGATGCCTATACCCTGATGGCGGAACGATTTGCGGCAACGGCGCCGCAGCGGAGCTTTTTTTACGCCTCGGGACGTTCCTCCAATGAAGCCGGTTTTGTGTTGCAGCTGCTGGCGCGTTTGTACGGGACCAATAACGTCAGCAACTGCTCCTACTACTGCCATCAGGCCACCGGCGTGGGTTTACAGAACGTGATCGGCACCGGCACAGCCACTGTCTCGCTAGAGGATCTAGGGCAAGCCGATTTGATTTTTGTGATTGGTGCCAACCCTGCTTCCAACCACCCGCGCTTTGTTCATCAACTGAAAAACTGTCGTGATCGCGGTGGACAAGTGATTGTCATCAACCCTGCGCGCGAGCCGGGACTGGTCCGCTTCGCGGTACCCAAGAGCGCCAAGTCCATGCTCAGTGGCGGCACCTGGATCGCATCGGATTATGTCCAACCCAAGATTGGCAGCGACCTGGCGCTCTTTACTGGTATCGCCAAAGCACTGCTGGAAGAAGCGCAGATTGATACGGACTTTATTGCGCAACACACCGAAAACTTTGCCGCGTTTCAGGAAGATATTAAGGGCCGTGAGTGGACTGCAATTACCGCCGAATGCGGCATCGACCAAGAACGGATACGACAGCTAGCGCGCGCCTACAGTAAAGCGCAACACGCAGTATTCGCTTGGGGCATGGGCATTACCCATCACCTGCACGGCGTCGAGAACGTCGAAGCCATCGCCAATCTCGCGCTGTTACGGGGCATGGTAGGCAAGCCTGCCGCCGGCTTACTGCCCTTACGCGGTCACAGTAATGTGCAAGGGATAGGCACTATCGGTGTAAAGCCGGTATTGGCAGAAGAGCTGCTGCAGCAGATGGAACAGAACCTGGGCGTACAATTACCGCGCACCGCGGGCATGGATACACTCGCCTGTTTAGAAGCCGCTTACGCCGGCAAGATAGATGCGGCATTGATGATGGGCGGCAATTTGTTTTCCGCCACACCTCATGCTGAGTGGGCCCGCACCGCCTTGGACCGCATTGGCTTTAAGGCGTATTTGACCACCACCCTCAACCGGGGCCATGTCGTCGGCATGGAGTCCAGCGAAGCGCTGATCCTGCCAGTTACCGCCCGCGATGAGGAGTGGCAGCCCACCACCCAGGAATCCATGTTTAACTACGTGCGACTCAGTGACGGCGGTATTATTCGCTTAACCAATATCCGTCCCGAGGTAACGATATTGTGTGAGCTCGGCAAGCGACTGGTACCACAAGAAGCTTTCGACTTTGCGCGCTTTGAGCACCACGACAATATTCGCAGCGCTATCGCGGCAACAGTGCCCGGCATGTCCGCTTTAGCAGCAATCAGTCAAACCAAAGAAGAATTCACTATTGAGCAGCGGCTGTTACATGCCCCGACATTTAGCACACCGTCAGGTAAAGCACAGTTTCGCGTTACCCCGCTGCCAGGTAGCAGAGCTACTGGGGATTATCCGTTCGTACTCGCCAGTATTCGCAGCGAAGGGCAGTTTAATTCCATTATCTATGAAGAGACGGACACTTATCGCGGTACCGATACGCGCTGGTCAGTATTAATGAATCAGGCAGATATATCGGCCATGGGAGTTGCGGTTGGCGACTACGTGGATATCCGCTCACCCTTTGGTGAAATGTCGAGGGTAAAAGTGTTTACCTTTGATGTGCCGTGCGGCAATGCGCTCGTCTACTATCCAGAAGCGAATAGCCTCATCGGCACTGAGCGTGATCCGCGCAGTCAAACCCCCGCTTTTAAATCCGTCGCTGTGGCGATTCACCCATCGGCTCACTCCCCGGTCGATCAACAGCAGATTTATGAATAGCGATAACCCCGCTATTTCCCAGCAAACAAAAAAGCGGGCCAAGCTTTTTAAAGCGGCTATCACTGCCCCCAGGGCAACCTCCAAAAGATAGCCGCAAAACGATGAGCTTTCGCCCTCCTACGCAGACCCTGTTGACTGTACAAGACCTATTGCAGACGCGCTTCCAACCATTGCCGAATGGCCTCGACTTGCGGCGGGCACAAGGTGTGCTCCATGGAATAGCGCTGATACTCCACCGGGTAAGATTTCGCCTGCAAGAGTTCACAGGCCTTTTGGCCTAGCGCTTCTGGCACCACGGGATCGTTCACGCCATGCTGAATCAAAACAGGTAAATGTCTATTGGCCGAGTGAAATTCTGCCTGGTCACCACTGGCAAAATAGCTCGATAAAATCAGCAGCCCGCCCAGCGCCTGCTGATAGCCAAGCGCAGCTTGATACACTACCGCCCCGCCCTGTGAGAAACCGGCCAAAATAATGCGCGAGCTTTCTATACCACGCGCCAGTTCTCGTTCGATAAGTTTAACCACAGCTGTTGCCGAAGCTGACAGCTGGGTGTGATCAACCGTACGCTCAAAATCCATCGCAAGGATGTCGTACCAGGCCGGCATCACATAACCACCATTGACGGTTACGGGAATGTGCGGCGCGTGGGGAAATACAAAGCGAGTCGTTTTTAAAGCAGTGGTAAGCTCCGGTACCAACGGCACAAAATCATTGCCATCAGCACCCAATCCATGCAGCCAGATAACAGTGCTATCAGCGGCCGCTTGAGGTTCAATCTCTACACAAGGCAAGTACGACATAAACATGATTCCAGTGAAATTTTTCGAACTAAAAACTGATTACCTGCTGCTGCCAAGCCACCCGGCGCAAACATTTATCGGTAAATCTTTAGTAGAATGTGGCTAAATGATACCACTAAGCGCTGACCTTAATCTCAGCGCGTCATGCAGATTTACCGCTGCGCACATGCGGATTAATAAGAGATCAATATGGAAAATTATTTGAACATCCCTTACGTTTCAACGCACCAGGAGCCGGGTAAATATCAAACCCATGACGGCATTATTTCTCCTCAGG
The DNA here is from genome assembly GCA_964440135.1 of uncultured Cellvibrionaceae bacterium. Lineage (GTDB taxonomy): Bacteria > Pseudomonadota > Gammaproteobacteria > Pseudomonadales > Cellvibrionaceae > Cellvibrio. Next base: position 21,419 of record CAYTQQ010000015.1, read on the forward strand.
GCGCGCTGAATATTCTTTCCAAAATGGAAGTCAGCAAACTGCTCGATGCCAGCCAAAGCGGCTTATACAATCTGTTTCGCAGCTGCTCCCTGGCCGTGCTCAACTGCGGCAACTATCTTGATGACGGTAAAGAGTTGCTCGAACGCTATCCGGATTTTGCCATCAGCATCATTCAGGAAGAGCGCGGCATCAAGCTTGCTGTTAAAGGCGCGCCCGCCAGCGCGTTTGTTGACGGCAAAATGATTAAAGGTATCAGCGAGCATTTATTTACCGTCTTGCGTGATGTCATCTATGCCAGTCAGGAAATCCGCGGCGGTTCCAAATTCACTCTCAACAGCACCGAAGGGATCACCGACGGCGTCTTTTTGATGTTGCGCCATGCAAGCTTATTGATTCCCGGAATGGATCCAAATCTCGTCGTTTGCTGGGGCGGACACTCGATTAGCCGGAGCGAATACGATTACACCAAAGAAGTGGGTTATCAGTTGGGCTTGCGCAGCCTGGATATTTGTACCGGCTGTGGTCCGGGGGCGATGAAAGGCCCCATGAAAGGTGCCACCATTGGTCACGCCAAACAGCGCATGCCACAAGGTCGTTACATTGGTATCACCGAGCCGGGCATTATCGCTGCTGAAGCGCCTAATCCCATCGTTAACCAACTGATTATTTTGCCCGATATTGAAAAGCGCCTCGAAGCTTTTGTCAGAATCGGGCACGGAATTATCGTATTCCCCGGGGGCGCCGGTACGGCAGAAGAAATTCTCTACATTCTGGGGATCTTGTTACACCCAGCGAATAGAGACATTCCCTTTCCCTTGATTTTTACAGGTCCCGCACACGCGGCCGATTACTTTACGCAAATTCATGAGTTTATCGGCCAGACGCTGGGTGCCGATGCTCAAAGCCGCTATCGCATTATCATTGATGACCCGGAAACGGTTGCACGTGAAATGGTCGAAGGCGTTAAACAGGTAAAAGCGTTTAGAAAATCAACGGATGACGCTTATTATTTTAACTGGCAATTAAAAATCGACCCGGAATTCCAGCAGCCATTCATACCTACCCATGAAAATATGCGCAACCTGGAATTGCACAAGGATCAAGCAAGTCATGATCTAGCAGCAAATTTACGGCGGGCATTTTCCGGAATTGTTGCGGGCAACGTCAAAGAAGAAGGCATCCTTGCGATAGAAAAACATGGGCTGTTTGAATTGTGTGGCGACCTGGAAATTATGCAACCGGTTGATGAGTTGCTCACCGCATTTGCAGCTCAAAACCGCATGAAGCTACCTGGCCGAGGTTATGAACCCTGCTATAGAATCCTGAAATAAGTGATTCAGTGGCGCAGTTTTGCGCAACTTTCCGGTGGTTGGCACCAGAGTGTTGATAGCGGCCTAATTAGTCCTTCAGGATTTGATCTTTCGCTGGACGGGATTAACCAACCACAGGATAATGCGAGCTAACACGGAAGCAGACAGTGACGTGCAGTGGCCAGGATGGTCAAGGGATGCGCCCTTTACTCTCAGCATTGAGGGCAAAGGAATTACGAAATCAATCATAAATTCATTGTGCAGAAAGCACGGCGAGCAGTCATAAACAGATCGCTACCTCTTTAGATATTCAAACCAGCTGCTCTAAAAAGATTAACTGAAAAAGCGATCCAAAATGCAACAAGCAGAATGCATGAGCGGGTTTTTTTTTAAATTAGAGAGCTCAAGAAAGTAGATTCAAAAATAGAAATTCAAGAACAGAAGGTCAACCGAACGATTGCCCTTCTGAATCTCAAAAATTATCTTGCAGGTATTGACGCGCCAGACGCGCTGCATCGCCGGAGCCGGCAGCTACTTCCGAAAGCATTGTACGGGCCTGATCGTTACTGCCCTGCAGATGATAAACCTTACCCAGTTTAAATTGCGTATCAGATACCTTCCGATCCTCGGGAAATTCCGTCAACAGCTTTTCAAACCAACTACGTGCCTGAGCCAGATTCTGTTTCAGCAAGTAGATTTCCCCAAGCCAATAATAGCTGTTGCCAGCATAGGCTCCACGAGGAAATTGAGTCAGGTAATCGTTGAACGCTTCAATGGCTGCATCGTATTGACGCTGCCGCAAAAGATCATAAGCGGCGGTGTAAACGTCGGTATCGCTACCGCCGGACGCAGCTGCAGGAGCGGCCAATGAGGTGGTGATTGGAGTTGATGGTGTTGTTACCGGCGCGCTATTACTCGGTGGCTGAACTGTCGTAGAACCAGTAGACAAACTACTCAGCCGTCGATCGAGATCAAGATAGTTTTCGGTTTGCTGTTGCTTGAGCCGGGCAATTTCGTGCGCCTGCTCTTCAACCATGCCCCGTAACATAGAGACTTCGTATTTAAGCGCTTGAATATCCTCCAAAGTTTCGGCTTGGATATTCAATGAAGGTTGCCCAACCCCAGAGCGAACGCTCTGGGGAGAGGATTCAACAACCCGAACCTGCGCTTGTGAAGCCGAGGCCACAGCGATTAACGCTGCAGCAAGCAGGTGTTTGTACATGAGCTTAACTCTTAGTACTTAACTTCAACGCGACGGTTCTGAGCCCAGGAAGCTTCACCTGAACCAGAAACGGCTGGACGCTCTTCACCGTAGCTGATGACTTCCAGAGTGGAAGCATTGACACCTTGAACAACCAGGAAGTCACGTACAGAGTTAGCACGACGCTCGCCCAGAGCCATGTTGTACTCGCGTGAACCACGCTCGTCCGCATGACCTTCCAAACGCACAGATACAGAAGCTCCTCTCAGACGCTCAGCGTGAGCCAGCAGCAGTGAACGAGATTCTGGTTTCAGGGTGGACTGGTCGAAGTCAAAGTAAATAACGGTATCCAGTTGACGCTCAGTTTGTGTGTTTACTGAGGACTGGCTGGAAGTGCCACTGGTATCTTGGGTAACGGCATCGTCACGACTGTCACTGGTGGAACAACCGACAAGAACAGACGTAACCACAGCGATGGTTAATCCTTGCTTGAGTGCTTTAATAATCATGTGTGTAACTCCAATCAAGTTGTTGATTTTAATTTAAGGGTGAAGCCTACTTCAGAAAAAAGGTGACCAAGCGGGTTCTCGCACGTCACCCTGTTTGGAAGGCAAATTAACTTTGGTACGCGCATCCAGAGATACCGCACCAAGAATTCCTTTGCCACCAGAACGTGTCGCGTACATCAACATAGCACCGTTCGGCGCTATACTAGGCGATTCATCATGATCTGTCTCGGTCAAAACACGGGTTCTGCCAGTTTTCAAATCCAGCGCGGCAATCATAAAAGGACCACGATTGCGATGCACTGTCACCAAGCTATTACCATCCGGGGAAACACGGCCGCGGGCGTTGTATTCGCCGTCGAAGGTTACACGTTCGACCTGTAATGTTGCAACATTTACTTTGTAGATCTGAGGTCTGCCGCCGCGGTCAGAAGTGAAGTAAACGGCTGTGCCATCAACACTCCAAGAAGGCTCGTGATCGATCATAAAATGGTTGGTTAAGCGCTTCAGCTGACGGGTGACAAGATCCAGAACGTAAATTTCCGGATTGCCATCTTTGGAGAGCGCCATCGCCAGCTTTTGGCCATCGGGAGACCAGGCAGGCGCGCCATTCAAGCCACGGAAGTTGGTGACTTGTTCGCGTCGACCGGTGGCTATTTCCTGAACAAAAATAGCGGGACGGGTCGTTTCAAATGAAACATAAGCTACGCGCCGCCCATCGGGTGACCACACCGGTGAAAGTATAGGTTCGGATGACTCACGCAACATCTGCGGACGTGCGCCATCAAAATCTGCGAGCATTAAACGATACCTGCTTTTGGTTGATCCAGGTGTTTTGAGCTCCTCCACATAAATAATACGTGTCGTGAAGATTCCCCGAATACCGGTAATTGTTTCATAAACCTGATTGGCGATATGGTGCGCTATATCACGCAGCTGGGACTCGGTACCGTCCACAGTGGTACGGGAAATCAATTTGCGCTGACCCAGCACATCAAACAGTTCAAAGCTGGCGTAATAGCGCCCATCGCGCTGTTGAACCGAACCGACCACCAGATATTCAGCCTTTAAAACGGTCCAATCCCGATAAAAGACCTCAGCTTCTGTCTGAGGAAAGGACAACATATCGCGCCGTGGAATAGCGGCAAACTGCCCGGTGAACTCCAGATCGTTACTGATGATCTGGCTGATATCCTCTGCCAGTGCCATCCCACCGGTACCCATTGGAGCCACTGCAATACGCGTTGGATTATCGGCCCCGCTGGAAATTTGAATAGTAAGTTGCGCCTGCACAGCACCAGAAAAAAGCATGATGAACAACAACATAAGACGTTTCACTGGCGTAAATCCTCTGGCTGAAATAAAAGTCTGAATACCCGGAAATGCCGCTCAAACAGGTCGTTTGGCATTCCTTGTATTTCCGTAAATCGATCCACACGCTTAACGGCTTGCTCCGCCGAGCGATCAAACGCGATATCGCCGCTGCTTCTGATCACACGCACATTTACCACCTGACCGGTGGGCACCATATTAATTTCCAGAACGGCCTGCATGCCGTTACGCGCAGAGGTGGGCCGGCTCCATGCTTCCTCTATGCGCTGACGAATCACCGACTCATAACTTTTTACATTAGCGGCATCGCTGGTATCACTTAAAAACTGCTCTTCCTTTTGCAGTGCTGCTTGCAGTCGCTCTTGCGCTTCGCGCTGCTCCTGCAGACGTTTCTGCTCTTCTGCAGCTTTGCGTTTGCGCTCTTCTTCAGCGGCTTTAGCGCGGGCCTGTTCGGCTTTGAGTTTTTGCTGGCGCTCTTGCTCAGCTTTGGCTTTTGCCTCCTGCGCTTTCTTTTCCTGCTGTTTTTTTGCTTCCGCCTGCTGCCGCTCACGCTCTTGCTGCTGGCGGCGTTCGCGCTCCTCGCGCTGCCTGCTCTCTAATACCTGCGGCTTGGGCTGTTGCGGCGCTGCAATAGCTTTAGGCTCCATCTCAATCAAGGTGGCGTTAACGAAGTGGGGTCGATACACCGTCTCTTCTTTTTTTGCACCGGCAAACCAGTCACCGGAAACCAATACCAGCAAACCGACATGCATCGACACACTGAGAAAGACGGGTAGCGTAAAAAATTGCTGATGCTTCATAGGCTACCTAGCGAGGTGGCTCGGTAACCAAACCAACGGAGGGCGCTCCCGCTCCTTGCAGCTCAGACATGAGGGAAACCACTGTTCCATAACTGGCGCTGTGGTCGCCCTGTACCAGCACCTGAGTTTTGGGGCTTTGCCGCAACACCTTGCTTACCATATCTTTAATTTCTTCCAAGGGGCGCGCCTGCTCAGGATCACCACCGAGCGAAATATAATAGGTCCCATCTTTTTTAACGGAGACCATAATGGGTTCATCGTCTTTACTTTCAATAGGCTCTGATGCGGCCTGGGGCAATTCAACTTTTACCCCTTGAGTGAGCATGGGAGCGGCCACCATAAACACAATCAGCAGCACCAACATCACGTCAATGTAAGGCACCACATTGATCTCAGCGATGGGTTTCTTTTTAATCTTTGGACCAAATGCAGACATAGGCTTCTACCTTCGCCATTCGTTAGGCAGATTTGCTGTGGACCTGACGATGCAGAATGGCCGAGAACTCCTCTGCAAAGGTCTGGTAATTATTGAGCAGGGCTTCGGCACTGGCGGAATAGCGGTTATAGGCTAAAACCGCCGGAATGGCGGCAAACAAGCCCATTGCCGTAGCCACCAGGGCTTCCGATATTCCGGGTGCAACCGTGGCCAAGGTCGTTTGATGTACGTTAGCCAGACCGCGGAAGGAGTTCATGATCCCCCAGACGGTACCAAACAGACCGATGTAAGGGCTTACCGAGGCGACGCTGGCCAAAAAAGGTAAGTTCGCTTCGAGCTTTTCTTCTTCCCGAGCAAGGGCAACCCGCATCGCGCGCTGACAACCTTCCATTACGGCATCCGGGTCCGCACCACTTTGCTGGCGCAAGCGACCGAACTCTTTGAAACCCGCACGGAAAATATTTTCTACCCCTTCGCTATCACTGCGGCCATTGCCTTGACGAAACAGCTGATTCAAATCCACGCCCGACCAAAATTGTTTTTCGAAGGCAACAAAAGCGGCGGCCGCTTTACGGTGATACATACCGCGCTGGAAAATCATTACCCAGGAAACAACGGAAGCCATCAATAGAATGAACATGACAAATTGCACCAGAAAGCTGGCTTCGATTATCAAGCTCCAGATGGAAAGAGTATTTTCGGTCGCAGGCATAAGGCAGTGAACTCTTATTAGTGTTTAGCTGTTAAATAGTGATTAATTTGCTGATGCATTGTGGACGGTATGGCTTTGGGTTTCATGCTTTCGCCGTCGACACAAGCGATGCGGATTAGACCCTCGCACAGCAATTCGTTCCCGCGTAGCACCTGCTGTTGGAATTCGACATAGCTACGCGCTAAATGGGCTACCGTGGTCGTTACTTGCAATTGATCATCCAGGCGGGCTGGGCGACGGTATTGCACTTCAGCGGAGTGTACAACCAGGAGCAATCCATCGTCCAAAATGGCCGGCTTATCATACCCGAAGCTTCGTAGAAATTCTGTACGGGAGCGCTCCATAAATTTCAAATAATTTACGTAATACACAATGCCACCGGCGTCTGTGTCTTCGATATAAACACGCACGGGGATACTGAATGCTGTCATGCTAAAAAATCCATACGTGAAGTCAGTCGGTGCTGTCTTGCAGTCGGCGCGGCATCGCCATACCAAAGTGCAAATAGGCGTTTTGCGTTAAGACCCTGCCGCGCGGTGTCCGCGCCATAAAACCCTGCTGAATCAGGTAGGGTTCGATCACGTCTTCAATGGTGCCACGATCTTCGCTGATCGCTGCCGCGAGACTTTCCACCCCCACCGGGCCGCCATCAAAATTATTCATCAGCGCCATCAGCAAGCGGCGATCCATGTGATCGAAGCCGCGCTCATCAACGTGCAACATATTAAGCGCGCTATCGGCCATTGCCGCAGTAACTGTGCCATCACCTTTCATTTCTGCGTAGTCACGCACCCGGCGTAACAGTCGATTGGCAATCCGCGGCGTACCGCGTGAACGCCGGGCAATTTCTTCTGCACCCTTAGGCTCCATCGCCAAGCCCAGGAGCGCGGCGGAACGCGCAACAATATGCGTAAGGTCGGTGACGTTATAAAACTCCAGGCGTTGCACGATGCCAAAACGATCGCGCAAGGGCGAGGTTAATAAACCAGCCCGCGTAGTCGCCCCCACCAAGGTAAACGGAGGCAAATCCAATTTGATCGAGCGCGCTGCCGGACCTTCGCCAATCATGATATCCAGCTGAAAATCTTCCATGGCCGGATACAGGATTTCTTCTACAACCGGACTCAGGCGATGAATTTCGTCGATGAACAAAACATCACCGGGATCAAGATTGGTCATCAGCGCTGCCAGATCGCCAGCTTTTTCAAGGACCGGGCCGGACGTGCTTTTCAGGGAGACGCCCATCTCATTGGCAATGATATTAGCAAGGGTGGTTTTACCCAGTCCCGGTGGGCCAAAAATCAAGGTGTGATCGAGGGCTTCCTTGCGTTTCTTGGCGGCCCCCATAAAAATTTCCATCTGCTCGCGCACTACCGGCTGACCAATATACTCAGCCAAACTTTTGGGTCGCACGGCACGATCGAGCTGTTCTTCCCGCTCTTGGGCGACAGGGGCGATAAGGCGATCGGTTTCTATCATAGTAGGCTCAAGAATTTCGAATTAGCTGCCGGCTATACTGCGTAATGCCAAGCGAATCAGTACTTCACTGCTGGCACCGGATTGCTGACGCGCGGCCTGTGCAACCATTTTGCTGGCTTCTGCAGGTTTATAACCCAGCGCAATCAACGCGCTTTCGGCTTCGGTCAGCGCATCGCCAGCTACCGTAAGCGGCAGCGCTTCAGTCTCACCGACAGCCGCTGCTACCGGTGTCCAATCTTTCAGGCGATCACGCAACTCGATCACCAAACGCTCGGCGGTTTTTTTACCGACTCCCGGGACTTTGGTCAGCGCCACCGTATTGTCATCGCGCACATGGCGGGCAAAATCATCGGACTCCATGCCTGACATAATCGCAATGGCCATTTTGGGCCCTACACCATTCACTTTTATCAAGGTGCGAAAAAGCGCGCGATCACGCTGCTCGATAAAACCAAAAAGCTGGTGTAAATTTTCCGCAATCGATAAATGCGTATACAAGGTCACTTCAGAATGCAGCGGGGGCAATTGATAAAAAGTCGTCATGGGTGCTTGTACTTCGTAGCCCACGCCACCCACATCCAGCAACAAGAAAGGCGGCTGTTTTTCAATAAGCTTGCCACGTAAACATCCGATCATTGCCGTTCCTAAATCTGTTTTCGATAAAAAATATTAACTACTTGCGCACTTAATTACAGTGGTTCGACACTGGCTTTACCTGCACGAACCTTTCTTAACAACTCCTGCTTAGCTAACTTAACAGCTCAGAGCGTTTAAGGGCTTCTCAGGTTTTGCTCCGTTAATAACAGGCGCACTTGCTGATGCTTAACCGCTCACCTAAGCAATTGCACTCAAACAACCCGGCCCCGCCGAAAGCTACTGGAGCCGGCGAGTCTGATTAAATGTTGTTGGGTATTCGCATGGCAGAGGGCGACCGCTAAGGCATCAGCGGCATCTTCCTGGGGTGCTGCCGGCAATCGCAACAAGGTCTTCACCATATGTTGGACCTGCAGCTTGTCAGCGGCACCATTGCCAACCACCGATTGTTTTACCTTGCGCGCTTCGTATTCGGACACCGGCAGCTCAAGCGCTACAGCCGCCACGATGGCCGCACCGCGCGCCTGCCCTAATTTCAAAGCTGAGCTGGCATTCTTAGCCATGAACACTTGCTCAATAGCCATCTGCTGCGGGCAGTGTTGATGAATAATTTGGGTGATCGAATCAAAGATAATTTTAAGGCGCTGCGGCAATTCATCGCTGTCGGGCATGCGAATCACGCCACTGGTGACATATTCCGCACGCGCGCCAAGTACATTGATGATGCCAAAACCGGTTTTACGAGAGCCAGGGTCGATACCAAGGATAAGCGCCATAGTTGTATCTATATACAGTTATAGTGGCGTCAGTGTTGCACGTGAACAAGAGTGGTGCAAGCGTGATATACAAGTGAACTCAACCCCGCTCTGGCCTGCAAGCAAGATGCATCAGCAGATAATTGAACGGTGCCTATCAACCCGAATTAATATTCCCGAAAGTAAAGAAGTGCTCAAACTTCTTCACTTTCGGGATCTTGTGTACAGCAGGGAAATGGAGCAGGACGATAGCTGGAAGATTGATTAACCCAACTGCTCCATGATCTCTTCAGAGATATCAGCATTGGTATAGACGTTTTGCACATCATCAAGGTCTTCCAGCATGTCCATCAGCGCCAGGATTTTTTCTGCCCCATCTTTATCCAGCGCTACCGTAATGGAAGGAATCATCACGATCTCGGATTTCTCGGGGGTAAAACCTGCACCCATCAATGCATCCTTAACACTCATAAAGTCGGTAAACTCTGTCATCACATCGAAGCTGCCGTCATCATTGATAACGACATCATCAGCGCCCGCTTCCAGCGCCGCTTCCATCAATTCGTCTTCATCCACAGCGGTAAAGCTGTGTTGCCCCTTTTTGGCAAACAGATAAGCCACCGAACCGCTGGTGCCGAGGTTGCCGCCGCGCTTGTCAAAGGCATGGCGTACTTCCCCCGCCGTGCGGTTACGGTTATCGGTCATGCACTCAACAATAAAGGCCACGCCGTTTACGCCGTAACCTTCGTAGGTTAATTCTTCGTAAGCTTCGGCTTCGTTGGTGCCAGCCCCGCGCGCGATGGCTTTGTCGATGGTGTCGCGCTTCATGTTTTCGTAGAGCGCTTTTTCTACGGCCGCTCGCAAGCGAGGATTATCCGCGGGATTGGGGCCGCCTTTTGCCGCGACAGTTAATTCGCGAATAATTTTGGTGAAAATCTTGCCGCGCTTGGCATCTTGACGCCCTTTGCGGTGCCTGATGTTTGCCCATTTACTGTGTCCGGCCATGACCTACCTCCATTACTTCAGAGGCACTTCCTGGTGCCCATTACTGACAAAAAATAGGGCGGGCACTGCCCACCCCAAAAAATTAAACACCGACGCAAGATAAGCTGGGTGTTGATTTCTGCCGAAACCGTCAAGTCAGGAACGACTTGACGGTGCTATCGGGATGTCTTTTACAACTTCGACATAGAGCGCTGACACGCTGCGGATTTCAGTGCGCATTATTGTGTTATTCCGCCGCCGCAACGGCAGCTGGCTGCTCTTTTTTCCGCAGACGGATATGCAGCTCGCGCAACTGGGTTTCGTCCACTGCCCCTGGGGCGTCGGTCATCACACAAGCCGCGCTCTGGGTTTTGGGGAACGCAATAACGTCGCGAATCGAGCTGGCACCGGTCATCAGCATAATCAAACGATCCAGACCGAAAGCCAGACCACCGTGTGGCGGCGCGCCGTACTTCAAGGCGTCCAACAGGAAGCCGAATTTCTCGCGCTGCTCTTCGGCACTGATACCCAGAATATTAAATACCGCCTGCTGCATGGACTGGGTGTGAATCCGCACTGAACCACCGCCTAGCTCGGTACCGTTCAGCACCAGGTCGTAAGCTTGCGATAATGCCGCTGCCGGGTTTGCCAATAATTCTTCGGGCGAACAAGAGGGCGCGGTAAAAGGATGGTGGATGGCCGTAAGACCGCCTTCGTCGGTTTCCTCGAACATCGGGAAATCAACCACCCAGAGCATTGCCCACTCGGAGGTGTACAGATTCAGGTCCGCACCCAGCTTGCAGCGCAACGCGCCCAAGGCTTCGGTCACGATCTTGTGTTTATCGGCACCAAAGAAAATCAGGTCGCCATTCTCGGCGCCCACGCGCTCCAAAATAGCGGCGCGCACCGGTACCGGCAGGTTTTTAACGATCGGCGACTGCAAACCTTCTTCAAGATCGGACTTGTCATTCACTTTGATGTAAGCCAGACCTTTCGCACCATAGATGCCAACAAATTTGGTGTAATCATCAATTTGTTTGCGCGTCAGCTGGTCGTTGCCACCGGGTACTTTTAACGCGGTGACGCGGGATTTAGGATCATTGGCAGGACCGGCGAAGACTTTGAAATCCACTTCGGTCACCAGATCTTTAATGTCCACCAATTGCAGCGGAATACGCAGATCCGGTTTATCGGAGCCGTATTTGGCAATCGCCTCGGCAAATGGCATGCGCGGCAATTCCCCGAACTCCACATCTTTCAGATCGCGGAACACCGCGCGAATCATGTTCTCGGTGACCGACATAATCTGATCTTGAGACATAAAGGATGTCTCGATATCAATCTGGGTAAATTCCGGCTGGCGATCCGCGCGCAGATCTTCGTCGCGAAAACACTTGGCGATTTGGTAGTAGCGATCAAAGCCAGACACCATCAGCAATTGCTTGAACAACTGCGGTGATTGGGGCAAGGCAAAAAATTTGTTTTCGTGCGTCCGCGAAGGCACTAAATAATCCCGCGCACCCTCTGGTGTCGCACGGGTCAGAATCGGAGTTTCAATATCGAGGAAGCCGTTGCTATCCAGGTAGCTGCGAATCGCACTGGTGACTTTCGAGCGGAAGCGCAAGCTCTTTTGCATCTCCAGGCGGCGCAAATCGATAAAGCGATACTTCAAGCGAACATCTTCACCCACGGTAGAGTGGCTATCCAGCGGGAAGGGTATGGTCTCGGCTTCGTTCAGGATTTTCAGTCCGGTACCGTAAACTTCAATTTCACCAGTAGCCATATTGGGGTTGACGGTCGCCGCCGCACGGGCGCGCACCTTGCCGGTAACTTGCAAGACAAACTCACCACGCACCTTATCGGCCAACGCAAAATTTTGTGCGCTATCCGGATCGAAGACGACCTGGACGATACCGTCACGATCACGCAGGTCGATGAAAATCACCCCGCCGTGGTCACGACGACGATCTACCCAACCACAAAGAGTGACTTCTTGATCGATAAAAGTGGCATTTAAAGCGCCACAGTATTCACTGCGCATAACGTGTATCCCATTGATTAAGTCGTAAGTAGTAGACGGCCGTCGATCAGGCACTGGCGGTGGTGGATTTTGCGGCAGTCGTTTTGCTCTCACTGCTGCCCGAAGTGCTATCGCCCGCCAGATTTCTCTTATTGCCGGATTTAAAATCGGTTTCGTACCAGCCACCGCCTTTCAAACGAAAACCGGCTGCCGATATCTTCTTTTTCAAGCTGTCTTGTTCACAAGCTGGGCATTCCACCAAGGGCGCATCGCTTAGCTTTTGCAAAGCTTCCAATTCATGCTGACAGGACTGACACTGATATTCATAAATAGGCACGGCGTTTACCTCAACTTCACTTGAACCCGGGGTCGGCCTTGTGTACCTCTACCCCGCAACCTGTTTTACCCCTGGCCTTTAATTTTACCCCTGGCCTTTAAAAAGGCCCGCGATTATAGCCTAAGCCTTCGCCAGCGAGAACTAGAGGGCCAACGGCCGCAGTGAAAAATGAGCCGGTTGCAAATAACCGGCAGCAGGACAGCGCGGTTAAACCACCAGATCCAGCAGCAACACGCCGACCAGACCAGCGATACCGACGATCGTTTCCATGGCGGTCCATGATTTGAATGTATCTTTCAAACTCAGATTGAAATACTCCTTATACATCCAGAAGCCCGAGTCATTCACATGGGAGCACATGAGGCTGCCCGCACCGATTGCCAGCACCATCAGGTTAGGGTTAATGGCAGGGTTAGCGATGACCATCGGCGCCACAATGCCCGCCGCCGTCAAACCAGCAACCGTAGCCGACCCTAGACAAATACGAATCACCAGCGCCACAAACCACCCCAGTAGCAGCGGATTGAGGGCTACGCCATCCAGGTAAGACGCAATCTGCAAACTCACGCCACTGTCGACAAAGACCTGCTTAAGCGCGCCGGCACCGGCAATGATCAATAAAATAATCGCGATATCTTTGATCGCGGAGGCATAGGTTTCCATCAATGCCTGCATCGAAATTCCACGGGCAAGCGCCAGGGTGTAACTGGCGATAACCAGCGAGAGCAACATCAACACCATGGGATTAGTGACCAGGAGCACGGCCTGTCCCCAGGTAGAGCCCGCCAGTTGTTGCACGGGCAGTGCTGAGGCCGCAGCAATCAATAACACTGGCAACAGTGAGGTAATAAAGCTGTTGAATTTACCGGGCAGCTGCTCCGTCGGCATCAC
>CAYTQQ010000015.1:34875-43514 GCA_964440135.1 uncultured Cellvibrionaceae bacterium
GTTTGATAGGCCACGGAAAATACCAGCGGCACCAACAACACAAATCCGACGTTGTAAAACAAAGGAATACCGACCACAAAGCCGGTGAGCATTAAGGCCCAGATCAGATACTTATTACCAAAACAGCCCATCAGCCACTGGGTAATGGACTGGGCTGCCCCGCTATCGGCAATCAGCTTGCCGAACATGGCCCCCAGGCACACGATCACCACGATAGAGCCGAGCATATCCCCGATGCCTTTCTCCAATGAACGTGGAATCTCGGCCATGGGAACGCCCAAGAGCACTCCCGCAACAATAGAGGTAATTAAAAAAGCAATAAACGGATTGAAATGCCAGCGCGAAATTAATAGAACCAGTAACAGCAGGGAGGCAGCGATCGCCAAAATATCCATAACAACACTCTTTTATTTATATTCGTTATTCGTTTTTTTAAACAGGTCTGTCTTAAGCACCAGACATTGACAGGCTATCTGTTGCTTACAGGCTATCCAACACTTTCTGTTGTTCCCGATTGCGTGCTTCCAGCAACGCCTTGGCGGCCTGGGCTTTTTCTATCGGCGTTTGCGCCTGCTCATTGGTGGTGGAATCACCAATCAATATCGAGTGCGGGCGTGTGGCGGCAATCGGCGCGCTGGGAGGCGTACCCTGAATGAGATTAACATTGGGGTCAACTTCCAAGACCTCGCTAGTTACCGTAGCCGGTGGCGGCTCCTGGCTGTAATTAAGTACGCCCTGCTCATCGACCCATTTATACACCTGGGTTTTGCCCGAACCCCGTTTTACCGACTCCAGCGTCATCGTCGGTAAAGACTCAGACAGCACGTTATTCAGCATCGGACTCTGCCAGGGCAGTTGCCCGGTCTTTAAATAAAGGGCGTAGTGCACCAACCCGACAATAATGACAAGCATCATCAGGCATTTAACGATCACGGCCTTCATGGAAATTTACTCCACATCAATACCCACCATATTGCTTTCGTAAACCACCGGATAAAACGTCAGCGGGGCAACACACGCCGCTGCGCTACCCTGGGCTCGCCCTGTGTGCAGATCAAATTCCATACCGTGTACCGGGCAACGTATCAGGCCCCGGTTCACCGTGCCTTTATGTAATGGTGCATCCATATGCGGGCAGCGATTGGCGATTAACGCCAGCCGTCCTTCATCCTGGATCAGCAGCCATTCTTGTCCCGCAATGCGGAAAGTACGGCGATAACCATCGTGTAGTGCGTGCAATTTTTCCAATGGGATAAATGCCATAACCCTCTCCCGCGAGCTGAGTCAGCCATCAACGTCCGAACCGCAGCGAGCGAGAATGCCATAGGCAAGCGATGCCGCCTAGAGTCTGCGCCGTTTTCTGCACGCCCATTTGCCCGTGTAAAGAAGCGGTAACAAAGTGTTAATAACAACGCTTATCGTTTGCATTAAAACAAAAGCGGGTGCTAACATTCATGCCTATTCCGCGAACCGTCAGGTTCCCCTCTTTCCTTCACGATACCCCACAGGATGCGATTATGACGCTTTTTGCGCGACCGGCTTCACGTCTGGCCCGATCGATTACTGGTCTGTTAAATGGTTTTTTACTGGTTACCGGCCTGTCCTTGACGGCCCAGGCGGCCAGTGCCGATGAACTGAATCTTTATACCACCCGCGAGCCCGGGTTAATGCAGCCCCTGATCACCGCGTTTACCGCTGATACCGGTATCAAAGTGAATACAATTTTCCTCAAGGATGGTTTAGCTGAGCGGGTTGCCAATGAAGGAACGCGCTCGCCAGCAGATGTCTTGATGGCGGTAGATTTTGGATTACTTACTGATCTGGCAGAGCGAGGTTTGACCCAGCCGATCGACTCGCCGGTGTTGAAAGCGGCGGTACCGGCCGCGCTGCGCCATGCAGAGGATCACTGGTTTGCCCTGTCGATGCGGGCCCGGGTGTTTTACCTTGCCCAAGGGCTTGAGCAAACCCGTTTTACCTACGAAGACCTGGCCGATCCGAAATGGAAGGGAGCCGTCTGTATTCGCTCTGGCCAACACCCTTATAACATCGGTTTGATTTCACACATGATCGCCAAGCACGGCGAGGCAAAAACCGAACAGTGGCTGAGAGGCGTCAAAGCCAATCTCGCCCGCAAAGCCGCTGGCGGCGACCGCGAAGTAGCGCGGGATATCATGGGCGGCCTGTGTGATATCGGCCCGGCCAACTCCTACTATGTCGGCCTGATGCGCAGTGGTGCCGGGGGCGAAGAACAACAGCGCTGGGGCGCGGCAATTGATGTTGCCCTGCCCACCTTTGCTGACGGTGGAACCCACGTCAATATTTCCGGGGCTGCCGTGGCTAAACACGCGCCCAACAAAGACAACGCCGTACGCCTGCTGGAATATCTGGTGTCCGATGAGGCCCAGGCCATCTACGCCCGCGCCAACTTTGAGTTCCCGGTCAAAGCCGGCGCCCAACTTGATCCGCTGATTGCGGCATTTGGTCAATTAAATGTCGATCAACAGCGGCTGAGCGAGGTCGCGACCTACCGTAAAACAGCGAGCCTACTGGTGGATAAGGTTCGTTTTGACAACTGATGAGGCCGCTGACGCGCAGCCCTAAACGGCTGTTTTACACCCTCTTTGGCGACCTCACTGGCGGCTGGTGGCTGATTACTGTCATCAGTGCCGGGCTGGTTCTGTTACCTGTCCTCAGTATCGTCGGATATGCCAGCCAGGGCTCCGGCGATCTCTGGCCACACCTGCGTACCTACGTTTTACCCCAGGCGCTCCTCGATACCTTACTGCTGTTAACCGGCGTCACTGCGCTGGTGATCGGCATAGGTACCGGAAGCGCCTGGCTGGTAACCACCTACGAGTTTCGCGGTCGCCGCCTGCTCAGCATTGCCCTGCTGCTGCCGCTTGCGGTGCCTACCTATATTGTCGCTTATGCCTACGTCGATTTATGGCACCCGATCAGCCCGATCCAGGTGGGCATCCGGGAATTCTTCGGGATCAGCAGCCCCCGTGATTTGCGCCTGCCGGAAATCCGCTCGCTGGGCGGCTGTATTTTGCTGCTCGGGTTAGTGCTTTACCCTTATGTCTACATTCCTGCCCGCGCGTTATTTACCATGCAGGCGGCGAGTGTGTTGGAAGCCTCGCGCTCCCTGGGCGCATCACCGGGCCGTACTTTTCGCAGAATTGCGCTGCCGCTGGCGCGCCCCGCTATCGCACTGGGGGCCAGCCTGGCCTTAATGGAAGCCCTCAATGACATTGGTGCCGCCGAATTTCTCGGCGTGCGCACACTCACCACCTCGGTGTATTCCACCTGGATTAATCGCGGCAGTCTCGCCGGCGCCGCGCAGATTGCATTATTTATGCTGGCCATTGTGGTCAGCCTGATTGCGCTGGAACGCTGGGCCCGAGGCCATCAGCGCTACGCCAATTCAGGCCGGCAAATCCGTCGTATCGCGCGCCTGCCACTGTCGGGCTGGAGCGGAAAGCTGGTTATTGGCTTGACCTGGTTGCCGGTGGTTTTTGGCTTTATCTTGCCCGTCAGTTATCTGGCTATCGAAGCGGCCAAGCGGATACAGTTTGCCGGACTGGAGCCGGCCCTGGTCCGCCAGGTATTTAACACGCTCAGCCTGTCACTGGTCGCCACCTTGATCGCCACTGGTCTGGCCTTTGCCCTCGCCTACAGTTTACGGCTGGCCCAACATCACAGTGGTGCGCGGTTGCTGGTACGCTGCGCCAGCCTGGGCTATGCCGTACCTGGTACCGTGTTGGCAATTGGCTTACTGGCACCGCTCAACTGGCTCGATGCCAGCATCGACAACGCGGCCAATGCCTGGCTCAACATCAGTACCGGCCTGTTGATTACGGGATCAGGAGCGGCTTTGATTTATGCCTATGTCGCACGCTTTCTGGCCATTGGAGCCGGTAACGTCGAGGCGGGTTTGAGCAAATTACCCTTATCATTTGATGATGCAGCGCGCTCGCTGGGCGCCCACAGCAACCGGATTGCAGCGCGTGTCCACTTGCCCTTGAGCCGCCCCGCCCTCGCCGCCGCCATGCTGCTGGTGTTCGTAGATTGTATGAAAGAGCTGCCCGCAACCCTGCTTCTGCGCCCGCTCAATTTTGAGACGCTGGCTACCCATTTGTACGCCGAAGCCGCGCGCGGCACCTACGAAAGTGGGGCGATTGCTGCGCTACTGATTGTGCTGGCCGGGCTGGTGCCCATCCTGCTACTGACCCGTTATGGCAATCACGAGCCGGCTTCCAACCCGCATTAATGAGATTTCTCTATGAAAGTCGCCGATTCCACCGCCGCGTCGCTGCAACTCAAACTTCACCAGCTGTCGCACCGCTTTGGTCAGCAGCAGGCGCTGACGGATGTCGAGCTCAATTTAAACGCTGGCGAAGTTCTCTGCCTGGTCGGCCCATCCGGCTGCGGAAAAAGCACACTGCTGCGGTTAATTGCAGGACTGGAACGGGTTCAGAGTGGCACTATCACCCTCGGTGATGACGTCATCGCCAGCCCCCGGCACCACGTCAAACCGGAGCAGCGCGACATAGGCCTGGTATTTCAGGATTTCGCGCTCTTTCCCCACTTGTCATTGCAGGATAACGTCGCGTTTGGCTTGCATGCCCTGCCTCGCCAGGAACGCAAAGAGCTGGCGCTGGCCATGTTGGAGCGGGTTGGCCTGGGGGATCGCGCGAATGATTTTCCCCACCAGTTATCCGGTGGACAACAACAGCGCGTGGCGCTGGCCCGCGCCCTGGCGCCCCGGCCACGGCTGCTGTTATTGGATGAACCTTTTTCCAACCTGGATATACGGCTGCGCCAGCGTATGCGCCTGGATACGCTGCATCTGCTTAAAACCAGCGGTATTGCGAGCATTCTGGTGACCCATGATCCCGACGACGCGATGTTTATGGCGGATCGGATTGCGCTGCTCAACAGCGGAAAAATCATCCAGCTGGGCACGCCAGAAGCACTTTATCAGCACCCCCAAAGCCCCTTTGCTGCCGAGTTTTTTGGCGATGTTAATCAGCTCGCCAGTGCAGTGTCCCAGGGCGCGGTGGCGACGCCTTTCGGGCCCATAGCCGCCCCTCAGCTCCACGATGAGAACACGGCAACCGTATTAATTCGTCCGGAAGCCATCAAGCTGGCCGACGCGGGAATTGCAGCCCGGGTTGAAGAAAGTCATCTGCTCGGGGCCAGCCGGCGCTTAATGGTTACCACCGCCAACTCGGCCCTCAGTCCACCGGTACTGTTGCAAGTGCAGACCAGCAATGACCAGTCTCCGGCGGAAGGCAGCGACGTCTATCTGCAGTTGGATCAGCGCGGGGTCTTTGTTTTTTCGACTGAACGTTTTTTCGACTGAAAAATTTTGTGAAGGCCGTGCGCCTGACTCACCGCCCAAGGTAAACTAACGCATCGGCGGCAACCCTCCTCTTGGCCGTTAGTCTGGTCGGCGCTCCACAGCTATCACTAGGGCTGAGCCGCACCACTTTTTAGTTACTTCCGGCGGACGGCCTGCATGAATCATCAACTCTATCTTCAACGCCTGCGAGAATTGTCGGGGCGCCTGGTAGCTTTGCAAAAGCCGATCCGTATTCTCGATGCGATCAAGTGGCCGGCCGAACTGGAAACCCGGTTTCGTGCCAGCGGCGGTACCCGTTTACCCGCTATCGACCAGCACTTTTATCAACAGCAGAAGCTGGCGTTTGATCCGGACGCTGTCTATCTCGCCCTGAAAGAATTAAAAACCGATATCCGGCGGCAGCTCGGGCGCGGCGATGCACTCGGTAAAATCCTGCAGGCCACGGTCGATCAATACCAGATTGTGATTGAGTTGCTGCGCTATCGCGGCACCGAAAAATTCGGCCATTTCAGTCAGCTGCTCTACGGCTCGGCCCAGGACAAAATGCGCGGCGATCGCAAAACCCTCCGGCAGATGGGCGAGCGTTTGTGTCATATTTTTTCCCTGCCGGCGGTGGAACATCTACACCGCCCGTACAGCCAGGATCTTGATGCCGAACAAGCCGTGGCTATCCTGCGCGAGCGCATGAACCGGTATTTTGCTCCGGGTGAAGTGCGGGTTCAGATTAATGATGACATCGTTTCCGACGCTGCTGCGGGTGGCGATTGCATCAAAATAAATCGCCGCTCGCTGTTCTCCGAACTGGATTTACAGGTACTTGAAGTTCATGAAGGCTGGGTCCATATTGGTACTACGCTCAATGGCCGCCAACAGCCGTGGGCTACTTGGTTAAGTGTCGGCTCACCCCGCATTACGGCAATCCAGGAAGGTATGGCGGTGCTGATGGAAACCTTAACCTTCAGTTCTTTTCCGCAGCGCGCGCGCCGTATCAGCGACCGGGTAGTCGCGGTTGATCTGGCTGAACAGGGCGCTGACTTTATCGAGGTGTACCGTCACTTTCTGGGGCGGGGCGTAAGTGAACATGACAGCTATCGAGTAACGCAGCGGGTCTTTCGCGGCGGCACTTTAACCGGCGGTTCGGTGTTCACCAAAGACATTTCGTATATCAAAGGCTTCGTCGAAAACGTAAACTTTATTCGCAGCGCTATCCACTCGGGGGTGCCGGAAATCATTCCGATGTTGTTTGTCGGGAAGGTAACGCTGGATGATTTACCGCTGCTCTATGAGCGTTATCTTGAGGGCATTATTGTCGGCCCCAAATATCTACCACCGATGTTCCGTGATTTGAATGGACTCTACGTATGGTTTGGATTTTCGAGTGGAATTTCCAGCATGAATATCGCACGCGTGCAGCAGCATTTTCACAAACTGTTTCGGCAGTTGCCCGCGACCGCTCCACTGTATCCAGCCCGGGCTGATGCTGAACTGGATTAGCACCAGCTGTTTTTATCTCAGGAAAAGTGAACAGAGTGATTAGCACTATGCATTACAAAGTGTTGATTTCCGGTGCCGGTATATTTTTTGAAAATTATACCCAGGCAGAACCGTTTATCGGATTTGTTGCCTGTCGCATCATCCAGGCACACGACGAGGAGCTGGCGATCGCCACGGCCAAACGGGATATTCTGGTTAACTGGAACCAAAGTCTTAATGCCGACCGCAAGCTTGGTATGCCCCTTTTGACCGTCGAACTTGTGGAGCCTGTGCGCTCGTGGTTAAAACCAAAAATCAAGCACGATTATTATTGGTTTACCAACGAAGCGGATAAGCAGCAACAGCTCGAAAAATTTACCCGCCCACCTTCTGTGTGGTTTTGGCGCAACTGACAGCCTCGATTAATTTCCGGCAAAAATGTTGCGCACCTCATCGGCAATAATGGCTGCACCTTGCTGAACTTTTTCCAGCTCCTGGCAATAGGTCACGCGAATACATTCGTGACGGTGTACCCAGTCATCCGCCAGCCCCGGAAAAAAATGATGGCCCGACACCACTAAGACACCACGGGCCTTTAGTCGCTGGTAGAGAATTTCGCTGCTGACCGGCAGACCCGCAAACCACAGCCACAAAAAAATGGCGCCTTCAGGTTGATGGATACGATAAGGCAGGCCAGCCAGTGCGCCGCGAAAAGCACCCACCGCTGCCTCCATTCGCGCCTGATAAAAAGGCGCCACTGTCGCACGCGAAAGTGTTAACAGCTGGTCGTTCTGAAGCAGCTGGTGAAGCAAAGTCGAACCAAAGTTACCCGGAGCCAGATTCAAAATCGTATTCGCTTTGGCAAACGCGGCAATCACTTCCGGGTTGGCGATAACGATACCCGTGCGCGCTCCGGGCAAGCCGAGCTTGGATAAACTCAAGACTAAAACAGTATTCTCGTTCCAATGGGGTTGCACATCGGTGAACACGATATTCGGAAACGGCAAACCATAGGCGCCATCGATAATAAAAGGAACCTGGTGCGCACGCGCAAGCTCATCTAGCTGGGCTACTTCGGCATCCGTGATGACATTACCCGTGGGATTCGTCGGACGCGATAAGCACAACGCACCAGTGCGGGCGGTAATCTTGAAGTGGTGGAAGTCCACGTGATATTTGAACAAGTCATCACCGCGCAACTCAATTTCCGGCGCCAGGCTGGTGAACAGATCCGCACGCAAACCAAGCTCTGAATAACCGAGATACTCGGGTGTTAACGGCAGCTGTATCTGTTTGGAAGTGCCGTCTTCATATTCACCGGCGAATAGATTAAACAGCACAAAAAAAGCCGACTGGCTGCCGTTGGCGAGGGCGATATTTTCCCGCGTTAAGCTCCAGCCATATTCACGTTGTAACAACCGGGCGATATCGTCCAGCAAATCAGCGTCGCCTTGCGGCGGCTGATAAACACCCAACAATTGATGTTTAGTCCGAGGGTTTTTCAGGGCGGTCTGCAGTGCTGCTTCAAAGGCGGCTTCCATCACCGGAATCTGCGCCGGATTACCGCCGCCCATAAAAATCATGGCAGGGTTTACACGCAGCGCCTCACCAAGATCGTCCATCAATGAAACGATGCCAGAGTCAGCAGTCAGCTTTTGACCAAAGCGGGAAAGTTGCATAGCGGTTCCGGGATAACGCAAAAAAGGCGGGCATGATAGCAGTAAACCCCTTTTTTATTCAGGTGTTCACTGCCCCGCCCCTTCTCCGTAAAGGCTTCGCAGGCAGCTGCGAAGGAGCGAAC
>CAYTQQ010000016.1:0-3116 GCA_964440135.1 uncultured Cellvibrionaceae bacterium
GCTACTCGTGTCGTCCGCCATGATAGTTATGGGTCCTGTTTAAGATAGTTAGCGTAATAAAAGGGTAAAACATGGGTCATCATATCGGTGTCTCCGCGTAGGGGGCCGGGAAACCGAACCCGCCGAGGATTCGAGTTTCCAGGGCTTCCATAAGTTCTGCGTCGGTATCATTAATATGGTCGTAACCGAGTAAATGCAAGGTGCCATGTACCAGCATGTGTGCCCAATGAGCCGCCTCGGTTTTGCTCTGTTCCAGGGCTTCGCGTTCGACCACCGGGGCACATATTACCAAATCGCCCAAGAGCGGAATGCCCAGCTCTGGTGGGATATCTGCGGGAAATGACAGCACATTGGTTGGTTTATTTTGATTTCTGTATTCGTGATTCAGCGTCTGACTTTCGGCCTCATCCACGATATAGACACTGACTTCGCAACTGCGCGGAGCGCCCTTTAAGGCGGCGCTCAAGGCCGCCGTAACCCAATTTTCCATATCGGAAAAAGGCGGAAGGCGGGGGCTGCTGCTGGCAACTTCTATATCGATTTGATGAACCATGGCGATCAGTGCAGATTGTCGGAATCTTCAAAGGCATCGTAGGCTTCTACGATGCGCTGTACGAGAGGATGGCGTACCACGTCGCGGGAGGTGAAGTGGGTAAAGCTGATTCCCGCAACATGCTCGAGTACCGAAATGGCGTGATCCAGGCCCGATTTCTGGCCGCGGGGCAAGTCAATTTGAGTAGGATCGCCAGTGATCACTGCCGTGGTTCCGAAGCCAATGCGGGTGAGGAACATTTTCATCTGCTCGCGCGTGGTGTTTTGGCTTTCGTCCAGGATAACAAACGAATTATTCAGGGTTCGCCCGCGCATAAAGGCCAGTGGGGCGACTTCGATAATCCCGCGCTCCATCAATTTGCCTACCGCTTCAAAGCCCAGCATTTCAAACAGCGCATCGTAAAGTGGACGGAGATAAGGGTCTACTTTCTGCGCCAGGTCACCGGGTAAAAAACCCAGTTTTTCACCGGCTTCGACCGCAGGGCGCACCAAGAGAATGCGTTCAATCTCGTCTTTGAGCAGGGCTTCAACGGCGCAGGCGACGGCGAGATAGGTTTTGCCCGTGCCCGCAGGTCCAATACCAAAGTTAATATCGTGTTTGCGCACACTCTGCACATAGCGCTGCTGATTGCCGCCACGGGGCTTGATGGTCAGCTTTTTAGTTTTGATCAGCGTGGTGCCGCTGCTCTCGCCGGCGTCCTCCTCAGTGGTGAGGTCAGTTGTTGTGTTCAATTGATCCATAAGCGCATCGATACCTGAAGTTTGCAGCGCCAGATGTACTTCAGCGGGAGTGAGTTCAGCGGTTTCTGTCTGCTGGTAGAGATGGCGGAGCAGCTCAGCGGCGGCGGCGGTATTGTCCGTTGCCCCAAAGAGCACAAAATCGCTACCCCGATTGTGAATCTGGATATTCAGGCGCTGTTCAATCTGCTGTAGATGTTGCCCCAGCTGACCGCAAAGATTTGCAAGACGGTGGCTATCGGCAGGCTCAAGCGACAATTGTCGGGTACTGGCAGGAGGTGGAGCTGAATTATTCAATTGGAAGTATCAATCTC
This sequence comes from uncultured Cellvibrionaceae bacterium, assembly GCA_964440135.1. Taxonomy (GTDB): domain Bacteria; phylum Pseudomonadota; class Gammaproteobacteria; order Pseudomonadales; family Cellvibrionaceae; genus Cellvibrio. The sequence goes on from CAYTQQ010000016.1 coordinate 1,605, forward strand.
GTATTGCTGGAAAGGGTTAAGACTAAAGCATGTAACGGCAAGTGTGAAGGAAAAAATCTATAGGAAAAGTAAACCCGCTAGCGGATGAATACAGGTGCCTGTGAGGCACCTGGGGTAATGGTTATTCGTCGAGTTCGGAGCTGATCAGGGTGCCACGCAGGGAGTTGGGCAGGGCTTCCTCAATCAGTACATCGGCAAACTTTCCGATCAACTCGGGCTTGTCGCAGCGAAAATTAACTACCCGGTTATTCTCGGTCCGGCCGCACAACTGGCCCGGGTCTTTGCGGGAGTAGCCGGAAACCAGAATGCGCTCGACATTTCCCACCATGCGCCGGCTGATCGCCATGGCCTGCTGGATAATGCGGGTCTGGAGAATTTGCAGGCGCTGTTTTTTCACGTCTTCGGGCGTGTCATCGTGGAGATCGGCTGCTGGTGTGCCGGGTCGGGCGCTGTAGATAAAGCTGAATGATGTATCAAATTCCATATCGTGGATCAGCTTCATCGTGGCTTCAAAGTCGGCCTCGGTCTCACCCGGAAAGCCCACAATAAAGTCAGAGGAGAAGCTGATATTAGGCCGGATCTTTTTTAAACGACGCAGTTTGGATTTGTATTCGAGCGCCGTATGGCCGCGCTTCATCGCCATTAAAATCCGGTCCGAACCGCTTTGTACCGGCAGGTGCAGATGGCTGACCAATTCGGGTACTTCGTTGTAAACCTCAATCAGGGCGTCGGTGAATTCCACCGGATGTGAAGTGGTGAAACGAATCCGGTCAATACCGGAGATGGCGGCCACATAGGTAATCAGTTCGGCGAGATCTACCACGGTGCCCTGGTCGGTCAGGCCGCGGTAGGCATTGACGTTCTGCCCTAACAGGTTGACCTCACGGACACCTTGGTTGGCAAGATGGACAATCTCAGCCAATACATCAGCTACCGGACGGCTGACTTCTTCGCCCCGGGTATAAGGCACCACGCAGAAGGTGCAGTATTTCGAGCAGCCTTCCATGATCGAGACAAAAGCACTGACCCCATCAGCGTCGGGCTGCGGTAAGCGGTCAAACTTTTCGATTTCCGGAAAGCTGATATCGACCACCACGACCCCATTGTCGCGTTTGGTTTCCATCATTTCCGGCAAGCGGTGCAGGGTCTGCGGGCCAAAAATCAGATCAACATAAGGTGCGCGCTCGGCAATAGCGGCTCCTTCCTGGCTCGCGACACAGCCACCGACACCAATGACCAGATTCGGATTTTTTTTCTTTAATTGTTTCCAGCGGCCCAGCTCATGGAACAGCTTCTCCTGGGCTTTTTCACGGATCGAACAGGTATTGATCAGAATAACGTCGGCGTCTTCCGGGTTTTCGGTCGCCACCATATTGTGGGTTTCGCCCAGAAGATCCCGCATACGCGCCGAGTCGTACTCATTCATCTGGCACCCATGGGTTTTGATGTAGAGCTTCTTGGTAGGAGCTTCGGAGACGGTCATACGTGCAAATACCTGATCAAAAATCGTGC
>CAYTQQ010000016.1:3216-7883 GCA_964440135.1 uncultured Cellvibrionaceae bacterium
GTCGATAGGCCGCACAGCGCCCGCTCCCGGGCCCGGTCGCACAGCATCAGCCTTACTTGCTGATGCTGTAGCGCAAACGAGTTCCCAGCTCCAGTGATAACCGGATTTCCTCTGCGCTCAGTTCCGCTGGAAAGTAGCAGCCCGAAATCCGTGCCTCAGCCAGACTTGCGCCTTCAAGTTTCGCGCGGCGAAAATCAACACCGCGCAAATCGGCGCTGCGAAAATAAGCGTTGCTGAAATCCAGATCGTCAGCGCTGAGGTTGCGCAGATCTATGCCGCGAAAATCCCCGCCAGCCAGTTGCGCGCTTTCGCCGGCTGCCCATCGCTGATTAAACTCGTCGATCCGCTCGTCATGGAGCAGTTGATACATGGCGTTTTGATGAATAACCGGCTTGCTCATTTTAGACTGCCTCCCTGTGCACGGGTTGGTGTTATCTCACTATAGCTTATCCCCGCGTATCTCTCCTCAACACCCCGGCAGCAGCGGGGGCGGGAGGTTGCGAACTCGCGCTAAGCCGGTCTACACAGGCAACCGCAACGGCGTTGTCTGCACACCGCGCAGATTGGTATTTGGCGTTTCGCAAGGTAGACTTGTTGGCCATTTTGCAGACGCAATACCGTTTACTGTCACTCGCTCATAGGAAGTAAAACAATGACTTTTATTCACGACGATTTTTTGCTGGATACCGAGCAGGCGCGGGTGCTGTTTCACGAGTACGCAAAAAATTTACCGATCATTGATTATCACTGTCATCTGCAGCCCGCGCAGGTCGGTACTAACACGCAATTTAAAAATCTCTACGACGTGTGGCTTGCAGGAGATCACTACAAGTGGCGCGCCATGCGCGCAAATGGTGTCAATGAACGCTACTGCACGGGAGATGCCAGCGACTGGGAAAAATTTGAAAAGTGGTGTGAGACGGTGCCTTACACGCTGCGCAACCCGCTCTATCACTGGACGCATCTTGAGTTGCGTAAACCTTTTGGGATCACTGATCGCTTGCTGGATGGATCTAGCGCGAAGCGCACCTGGGACGAGTGTAATGAAATGCTTGCCACACCGGAGTTTCGTGCCCGCGGGTTAATGGCCCAGGCCAATGTAAAAGTGGTGTGTACGACGGATGACCCAATCGACGATCTTGCCCATCATAAAGCCGCCGCAGCGGATGCGAGTTTCAACGCACTCATGTTGCCTACCTGGCGCCCCGATCGGGCGATGGCGGTCGAAAATGCCGCCGAGTACAACCGTTATCTTGATCGACTAGGCGCGGTCAGCGATTGCGATATCCAGACCTTCGCGGATTTGCGTCAGGCGCTGCAGCGGCGCCACGATTATTTTCATGAGGCGGGTTGTCGCTTATCGGATCACGGTCTGGAAACCGTCTATGCGGCGGATTACACCGAAGCAGACATCAACACAATCTTCGCTAAAGTACGTAGCGGTCGAGAACTTGAGCAGGAAGAAATAGAAAAGTTTCAGTCGGCCATGCTGGTGGAATTTGCCTTGCAGGATCATGCCAAAGGCTGGGTACAGCAATTTCATATTGGCGCAATTCGCAATAACAACCCGCGCCTGTACCGCACCATCGGACCGGATACTGGTTTTGATTCCATCGGCGATGCCAACTATGCCAAGCCGCTGGCTAAATTTCTGGGGCGTTTAGATAAAGATGATCGCTTGGCGAAAACCATCCTCTACAATTTGAATCCGCGCGATAATGAAATGATCGGCACCATGATTGGCAACTTTCAGGATGGCTCTATTGCCGGCAAGATTCAGTTCGGGAGCGGCTGGTGGTTCCTGGATCAAATGGATGGAATGACCCGACAGATCGAAGCGCTGAGTCAGCTGGGCTTGTTGAGTCGTTTTGTAGGTATGTTGACGGACAGTCGCAGTTTTTTAAGTTATTCCCGCCACGAATATTTTCGGCGGATTCTCTGCGGAATTCTGGGGCGGGATATGGCACAAGGTTTGGTGCCTGATGATACCCGGATGGTGGGCAAGATGATCAGTGATATCAGCTATCACAACGCCAAAAATTATTTCCCTTTTAATGTGCCTGAGTAACCGCAGTGGTTGCATCGCTGCTTAAGTTAACGTGTAAGGCAAAGCCCTGTTAATCAGGGCTTTGTTATTTCCGTCGGCGAAGGATCGGTAATGGCCGATTCACCATTCGCTTTGGGGTAGTCGTCGTTATCTATCGCGCGCACCACGCGGCAAGGATTACCCAGCGCTAACACGCCGGACGGAATGGTGTTGGTGACCACACTGCCGGCGCCGATGACCGAGCCCGCTCCGATAGTAACGCCCGGCAGCACAATGACGCCTCCCGCGAGCCAGCAGTTATCTTCAATCGTGACCGGGGCAATCATCTCCTTACCGGTAGCGCGCTCAGCGGCACCCAATGGATGGGTGGTGGTATAGATATGAACGCCGGGGCCGAACATCACATTATTGCCAATATGAATTGCCGCCGGATCGAGCAGCACACAGTTATGGTTGGCGTAAAAGTTTTCGCCTAAAAATATATTGCTGCCGTAATCACAATAAAACGCCGGCTCGATATAAGCATTGCCCACCTGGGCAAACAACTGTTGATGGATCGCCCGACAAGCTTTGCGCTGATCAGCACGCAGTGCATTTAATTGCTGGCACAGATGCTTGGCCCGTTTCCGTGCGGCAAACAATTCGGGAGCAAGTGGGTTTATCGTGGTAAATGAATGCATAAAGTACCGCGGCAAAAGTGAAAGTGGAAAGAGTATGAAGCGGTTACCGGATCAGGTGCAAGCGTGAGGTTAGGTTGATGAGTGTTGAGCAGGAAACAATCAGGTGGTTAAACGAGGTGGTTATCGGCCTCGAGCTTTGTCCTTTTGCCCGGCGGCCGATGAGTGAAAGCCGCGTCCGCTTTTTTGTCAGCGCGGCACGCGAGGAAGAAGAGCTATTACAGGATCTGACCACAGAAATGCAGCGGCTGGAGTCAACACCGGCCACGGAGCTGGAAACAACGCTGGTAATCGTGCCCCACTACCTCCAGGATTTTTTTGATTACTCCCAGTTCCTGGGGTGGGTGCCATCATGGTTGAAGCGTGAAGGGTGGCGCGGTGTCTATCAGGTGGCCAGTTTTCATCCCCAGTATTGTTTTGCGGGCGCCGATCCGGAGGATGGCGAGAATCTGACCAATCGATCACCCTATCCGACCTTACATATTATCCGGGAAGAGAGTTTAAGTCGTGCCTTGGAATTTTTTCCGGATGTGGATTTGGTGCCAGTAAATAATCAACGAAAAGTTGAAGCGTTAACAGCGGAAGAAAAACGACGCTTATACCCGTATCTATTTAATAATGTGGGTTAAATTGGTTTACTGTCTGCCTGAGAACTTTTACTCGTGTGCTGAGTTTTTTAGAGTAAAGGTATCAATCAACTTCATAACCGCGCGAGCATCTTCCATTGAACAGGGATTAAAGCCCTCGTCGCGAAAATAAGCATTGACCCTTTCAATCATCGGTTGCTGAATATGCGGCGGGTTCGGCAGATGAAACTCCTGCTGATCCTCGTCCCGATATAACCTGATCACTTGCTTGCCAAAAAAATTAATGGTCAGACGCCCTTCGCTACCCACAATTTCGCATTCATCGCGCGCCGAATTCTCCGGCGCTGCAAAATGCCAGCGGCCCTGAAATTCCACACCAGACTCAAAACGCGCCCAGCCGATGATGCAATCATCAGCGGCGCTGTGCTTTAGTTGATTGACGGAAAAACCCCGTGCATTCGTTACTGGGCCAAACCAGTACAGCAGCAGATCAAGCTGATGCGGTGACAGGTCGTGAAATAATCCACCGCCAGATAAAGCGGGATTCAGTCGCCAGTTTTCTTCGGTCTGCGCGATGAGGTGGGAGCGCAGCGGCTGGAGCATATCGATGCGGGCCAGAAGCGGCTTGCCGATAACGTTGTTATTGAGCAGCTCTGTCACCTTCATAAAGGAAGGCAGATAACGGCGGTAGTGCGCCGCGCAGATTTTACGTGAGGTCTGGTCGCGAACGGCCATAATCGCGGTGCACTCACTGGCATTTAACGTCACTGGTTTTTCCAGATAAACGTCTTTACCGGCGCGTAGAGCGGCGATGGCATAATCCTTATGAAAGGCGGGTGGCGTGGCAATATAAACCGCGTCAATGTCAGGGTTAGCGAGCAGAGCGTCGGCGTCGTCATACCAAAGGGGCACTTGATGGCGCTCGGCAAAACTCTGTGCTTTACGACCGTTTCGCCGCATCACTGCCAGCAATCTGGAGTGAGGCGCTTGGTAAAATGCAGGACCGCTTTTGACCTCGGCTACATCACCTGCACCGATAATCCCCCAATTGATAATTTGCGTGTCGTGCATGGTGCCAGCCTAAGGTTTCAAAACAATTTTGGGTTTTGTGCGCGTGGGATAACAGGTGCGGCAAATTTCACATACGGTGCCGTCGCAGCCACGGGCGGAGCAGAACTCGCGTCCGTAATAGATAATTTGCAAGTGCAGCGCGTTCCAGGTTTCTTTGGGAAATAATCGTTTTAGATCTTTTTCGGTTTGCGCAACGTTTTTGCCATTGGTCAGGCCCCAGCGCTGAGCCAGACGATGGATATGGGTGTCCACCGGAAATGCAGGATGGCCAAACGCCTGGCTCAT